>JBCCLD010000118.1:0-11782 GCA_039027055.1 Bacteroidota bacterium | reverse complement strand
GTGATGGGCTTCCACCGCGCCGTGCTCCGCGATCGCCTCGGCCTCGGAGACGGCGGGAGCGCCTGGGACGAGTGGGACCTCTCCGAGACCATCCTCCGCTCCGACGCCACCGACTTCTCCGAGGCCCTCCCAGCGCCCACCGATCCGACGCTGCGGCAGACGCTCGCCCAGTGGGACTACATCTACTGGGTCACCAACGCGGCCACCAACGCGCCCATCGGCAACAACCTCCCGCCGGCCGCCTCGGTGCTCGACCTCTTCTTCAGCCAGGGCGGCAAGCTCTTCGTGCAGACGCCCGTGACGCAGCCCCTCGCCGCCGACGAGACGCTCAACGACGGCAACGCGGCCATCAACGTGCTGCCGCTCGACGCTCTCGTCACAGGCACGACGCTGCGCGTGGGGCGCGACCCCCTCACCGCCCGTGACAACGTGCCCGGACTCGGCCGCCCGCTCCCGCCGCTGGAAGTGACGCGCACGCTCACCAACACCGTCCCGTTCGTGGTCGGCGGCAGCGACGTGCCCCTCTACGACACGCCCTTCTTCGCGCCTGGTGGCGGTAGCTTCGACGGGCCGTTCACCTCTGTATCGATGAGCCAGGACGCGCGCGTGGCGCTCTTCGGCCTGGAGGTCGTCTCCACGAGCACGGGCGTCCCCGTCCTGGCCCCGCCCGACGCGGGCGATGGGGACGACCCGCTGACCTACTGCACCGTCGAGGACTTCACCAGCGCCGCCGAGCCCGAGACGCTCTGCGACGCCGTGAACCTCATCCTCGACGGCCTCGACTTTCCCCGCTAAGGGCGCCTCTCGCCTGCCACCACCAACCCCCGTCGCTCCGTGCGTGCCTCCTCTGCTCTGTATTGCGTGTTGCGTGTTGCGTGTTGCGTATTGCGTGTTGCATGTCGAGGGAGCCACACGCGCAACACGCACCACGTAACACAGCCTTCGATGCTTCGTGTGCTCTCGGCGCTGGCCCTGCTCGGCCTTCTCAGCTTCACGGCCTCCGCCCCCACCGTCTTCGCCCAGGGCCGTATCGCCGGGACGGTGACCGATTCTGACACGGGCGAGACGCTGCCGGGCGTGAACGTCTTCATCCTCGGCACGCAGTTCGGCTCGGCGACCGACTTCGACGGCAACTACGCCATCCCGAGCATCCGCGCAGGCGAGTACACCATCCAGGTGAGCTTCGTCGGCTACGAGACGAAGCAGTTCACCGGCATCCGCGTCGCCAACGGCGAGACGACGCGCCTCGACATCGAGATCGGCGAGGCGGTGCTCTCGACCGAGAACGAGGTGGTCATCGTCGGCGACAAGCCCCTCGTGGACGTGGAGGAGTCGGCGAGCACGTTCACGATCTCGCGCGACCAGATGGAGGCGGCCCCGGTGCGCGAGGTCACGGAGGTCGTCGCCAGCCAGGCCGGCGTCGTGAGCGACCCGACGGGGCTCTACATCCGCGGCGGACGCGCCGACGAGACGGCCTTCCTCATCGACGGCGTCTCGGCGAAGGACCCGCTCGCGGGCACCGGCTTCGGCCTCGACCTCGGGACGAACGCCTTCTCCGAAGTCGAGGTCACGACCGGCGGCGTCGGGGCCGACGTGGGCGACGTCACCTCGGGCGTGGTGGCGGTGTCGCTCCAGGAGGGCTCGGACGTCTTCAGCGGGTCGATCACCCACAAGCGCGACAACTTCGGCTTCAACCAGGACTGGGAGAGCACCTACATGGAGGACACCTACGAGCTGGCGCTCTCCGGGCCCATCCTGCGCGAGCGGCTGCGCTTCTTCGTGAGCGCCCAGGCGCAGGTCTCCGACGAGTTCTACCGCTTCACCTCCGACCCGAGCCAGGTCAACAACAGCATCGTCGAGGGCGACTTCTGGACGCCGCGCACCGACAACCGCTGGAACGGCGTCGCGAAGCTGACCTTCCTGCCCAGCCCTGGCATGAAACTCACCGGCAGCTACTCGCGCTCGCTGACAGTCAACCAGAACCAGAACATGCTCCGCGTGACCGGCAACGACGCCACCGTCGCGCCGGGCTTCCAGTACGCCTTCTCGCTCCAGCCCGACCTCGCCAACACCTACGCCCACGACAGCAACCTCTCGACGCTGCGCTGGACGCACGTGCTCGGCACCCAGGCCTACTACGAACTCCAGGTGGCCCGCCTCTTCACACGCCTCCGCGCCGACGCCAACGGCCAGCGCTGGCGCCCCGAGAACGTCTCCACCGAGCTCGACCCCGAGAGCATCGTCGACTTCCCCGCGGAGTACTTCCCCCGCGACCTCGACCCGAACGACGTGCCACCGGGCACGCCCATCTTTGTGCTCCCCGGCCCCGGGCTGATCAACAACGGCGGCATCGCCACGCGCTGGCACGACCACTTCGCCGAGGAGTGGACGATCAAGGGCGCGTTCTCCCGCTTCACCGCCAACCGGAGCTACCAGATCACGACCGGCTTCGAGGTCAAGCTCAACGACTACCAGTGGATCGACATCATCCGCCCGTGGATCGGCGCGCCGATCGTGCTCGGCGACGGCACCACGACGACCAGCAACCGCCTCGGTGAGTCGAGCGACGTGTGGCGCGTGAAGCCCCGACAGACAGCGTTCTACGCCGAGAACCAGTTCCGCTACCGCGGCCTCATCGCCAACGTGGGCCTGCGCTGGGAATTCTGGGCCCCCGGCGGCTTCGTGGACGACCTCGTGGACGACGCGATCGACTTCTACGACGCCGAGGCGGCCGGGCAGGACGTCTCCGAGCAGATCCGCGTGCCCATCCTGGAGCAGGTCGCCCGCGACTACCAGAGCGAGACCTACAGCGTCTTCGGCACGCGCTGGAAGACCCGCATCCTGCCGAAGGTGCGCGTGAGCTTCCCCGTCCGCGAGAACCAGGTGCTCTTCTTCAACTACGGCCGCTCGACGCGCCTGCCGCACCCGACCTTCCTCTACGCGGGCCTCAACCCGTTCTACCAGGACCGCTCGTTCTTCGCCGACCTCGGCAACCCCAACCTCAACCCCGAGGTGGACATCTCCTACGAGCTCGGCGTCCGCAACCAGATCACCTCCAACGACGCCCTCACGGTGACGGCCTTCTGGCGCGACAAGTACGACTTCATCACCGTCCAGAACGCCGCCATCCCCGACCAGACGGGCCGCGAGACGACGCGCGCGCTACGCATCAACGGCGACTTCGCCCGCGTGCGCGGCCTGGAGGCGAGCTACACCAAGCGCGTCGGCCGCCGCTTCACCGGCCAGGTCAACGCCGCCTACAGCACCGCGACCGGCCTCTCGTCCACCAACAACGACGCGCTCCAGCAATTCCTCCAGCAGGGCAACATCGACAACACGGAGGAGACGCCACTCGCCTGGGACCGCCCGTTCGACCTCAAGGGCAGCGTCACCTACCGCTACGACGAGGCGCGGCCGCTCTTCGGCATCCCGGGCCTCAACCGCTTCCGCGCCTACGTCGCCTCGACGTTCCGCAGCGGCCAGCGCTACACCCCCGTCGAGTTCATCGGCTACGAGGTGAACCCGTTCACGGGCACCCGCTGCGCGGCCGACGCCGAGCGCACCGCCGAGTGCTGGCGCCCGATCTACGAGCGCAGCGCCGACCCGGCCGACCGCTTCAGCGAGGTCGGCGCGCCCTGGTGGTGGTTCGACTTCACGGTCGAGCGCCGCATCGCCATCGCGGGGCAGGACCTGCGCGTCACGCTGGAGGTGACCAACCTCTTCAACCAGAACAACGGCATCGTGGTCAACCCGGTCACGGGCGAGGCCTACCCCGACATCGACCCCGCCGAGATCGCGGCCAACCCGGAGCGCTACCGCACCAACCGCGACTTCGACGTGGTCAACTCGCTCCGCGACCCGCGCTTCGAGGACCCGCAGTCGGGCGGCCTGCCGCCGTTCAACCCCGCGCGCTACCTCCCGCAGCGCCACATCACCCTCGGCTTTGCCTACCAGTTCTAAGAGGTATGGACGTGTGGACGTATAACCGTGTGAGCGCCCGGGGGCCTCGATCTCTCGACGGCTCACTCACTCCCGATGTCATCCTGAGCGAAGCCCGCCCAGCGGGCGAAGTCGAAGGAGTTGCGGACCGCCCCCTCACCATTGCCCGAAGCAAACGAGTGCGACTTAGATCCTTCGACTCGCGCTGCTCGCTCAGGATGACATCCTCCAGCATGGCGGCTCGTACCGGTGCCGTCGCGCGATCAGCACACCTCCACACCTTGCTCCTTCTCCTGAGTCTGGTGCTGGCCTCGGTCGCCGTGCCCACCGCCTTGGCCCAGAGCCCGCTGCCGAGCTACGGCGAGGACCGGCGCGGCACGGCGGGCTTCCAGTTCCTCAAGGTCGCCGTGGACCCGCGCACGGCGGCGCTCGGCGAGAGCGTGGTGTCGCACGCCAACGACGTGACGGCGCTGCTGCACAACCCGGCGCTCATCGCCCGCGCCGGCCGCATCGAGGGCGCGGTCACGTTCACCAACTACTACGTGGACACGCAGCTCTACTGGGCGGGCGGGATCACCCGCGTTGGGCCGTTCACGCTCGGCCTCTCCGTGCAGGCCTTCGACTCCGGCGAGATGATCGAGACGACGGAGATCTCGGGTCCTGAGGGCACCGGCCGGACGTTCCGCCTCCTCGACCTCGGCGTGGGGCTGACGGTCTCCCAGGCGCTCACCGACCTCTTCAGCTACGGCGTCACGCTGAAGTACGCCCGCGAGAGCGTGCTCGACGTCACCACCCAGGCCGCGCTCCTGGACCTCGGCGTGGCCTACGCCGTCGGCGAGACGGGCGTCCGCCTCGGCGTGGCGATCCGCAACTTCGGCCTCGACGGGACGCCCTCGGGCGAGGTGAGCTACCTCGACCTGCAGGGCGGCGAGCCCGTCGTGGTCACGGGCGACGACTTCGCGAGCATCACCCCGCCGACGACGTTCCTCCTCGGCGTGAGCTACGACCTCCTGCGCGGCCTGAGCGCGCTCGGCCTCACCGCGCCCGCCGGGGCGCAGCACGACTTCCGCGTCTCGGGCCAGCTCACCAATCCCAACGACGACACGGAGCGCTTCAACCTCGGGCTGGAGTACACCTGGAACCGCGTCCTCACGCTGCGCGGCGGCTACCAGCTCGGCATCGAGGAGGCGACGCTGCCCAGCTTCGGCCTCGGCGTGCGCGCCCCCGGCTACGACGGCGTCCGCCTCGACTACGGCTTCAACCGCCTCGACCGCCTCGGCGCCGTCCACCGCGTCGGCTTCCTCGTCAGCTTTGACTGACCTCGATTCTCCCACCTTGTCATGCTGAACTCGATTCAGCATCTCTACGGACTGGCTGAGATCCTGAATCAAGTTCAGGATGACAGAAAAGCAAGTTCTCGCTAACCGTGCGCTTCCCCTTCTTCCGAATTCCTGCGAGTGTTCTGCTGTCGGCGTTCCTCGTCCTCTCCGGCTGCGACGCGGTCTTCGGCTCGAAGGACGACCTCATCACCGACGAGATCCTCGAAGAGGGCCTGACCGACCCCACGCTCGTGGACGACGTCGGCTACGTCCCGCTCGCGCCCTTCTTCACCCAGGGCGTCATGGGCACCTTCGACCGCCCCGTGGACATCTACGTCGGCTACGACGAGCTGCTCTACGTGGCCGACGCGCGCGGCGTCCACGTGCTCGACCTCGCCGGCCGGCCGCAGTTTCTCCTCGACCAGGTCAACGACCAGCCGCTGCGCGACATCACCGCCATCACGCAGGGCCGCGACCTCGACCTCTTCATCGCCGCCCGGCGCGACACCACCGTGGCGGGGGCCAACTGCCCCTCCGGCTCCAACCCCGAGGCGTGCGACCTCCCCGTCGTCTACCGCATCGGCGGCCTCACCACCGGCACGCCCATCGTGCGCGATGTGCTCTGGCACCCCTTCGACGACGACAGCCGCGCCCTCTCCGGCCAGTTCGACGAGCCCGACACCTACGACCGCGAGGACGGCGGCACCGTCGTGGCCACCTTCTCCGACGAGGACGCAAGCTTCACCGGCGTGACCGTCCTCGCCGACGGCACCTTCTACGTGACGCGGCGCGGCCCCGTGAACACGCTCACGCGCAACGGCACCGGCGACGGGCGGCCCGCGACGGCCTTCAGCCCGTTCAACGCGCTGCTCATCTACACCGCCGAGGGGCAGTACGTCCAGTTCATCTTCTCGCTCTCGCCGAGCCAGCCGGGGCTGCGAAGCGCCTTCTACCCGTCGGACGTGCTCACCTTCATCGGGCCGCCGCAGGAACTCGACACGCAGCTCGACCGCAACTTCGTCATCGCGCAGGCCCCCGTGGAAGCCGAGGGCGCGCCCAACCAGCCCCTCCGCTACGGCGTCGTCTCGATCTTGGTGGTGGAAACCTCGGACGGCATCGAGTACCGCGTGGACACCGGGCGCTTCGCAGCAGGCGCGGACCCTGACGCGCCGGGCGGCCTCTACGAAGACTTCCAGTTCGGCGCGCCGACGAGCCTCGCCTTCGCCGCCGACGCTACGCGCTACCTCTTCGTGCTCGACGGGGCGCAGGATAGCCTCTTCGTCTTCAACGCCAACGGCGTCGAGGGCGTGGCCCCGCCGCCCGGCGCAACCGACCCCACGCCCGTGCCTGTCTCGTTCGGCGGCTCCGGCGGCGGCGCGCTCCAGTTCGACGGCCCCGGCGGCGTGGCCTACTTCGACCGCATCGTCTACGTGGCCGACACGGGCAACAACCGCATCAGCCGCTTCCGCCTGAACACGGACTTCGAGTAGGGAGACGGGCGGCTCTCAGCTTTGGGCTGTCGGCTCATCGGACCACGGAGAAGCACTGCGTCTGGGCGGGTGCGTCGTCCACGGTGGCGCGCACCACATAGAGGCCCGGCGCGAGCGAGTCGGTGTCGAGCGGGAGCGCGTGCCGCCCGGCTTGCTGCGCCCCGTCGGTGAGCACAGCGACCTCGCGCCCGAGCAGGTCCACCACCGTCACGCGCACCTCCGCGGGCTGCGCGAGCGTGAGCGGCACCGTCACGGCGTCCTGCGTGGGATTCGGGTACGGCACGCCGAGCAGCGCGGTCTCACCGGGCTTTCCCGGCGGCGCGTCCTCCGAGGCCACCACCACGGAGGCACGCGTACGCCACACCCCGCCGAACGTCGCCGCCACCAAGCGGCCTCGCCCGTCGATGAGCACGTCGTTGACCTGGTAGCGCCCGGTGTAGCCCGTCGCGGCTTCGGTCCACGTCACGCCCTCGTCCGTGCTGTAGGCGAACGTCCCCCAGCGCCGGGCACCATTCTCCTCGTCAATGGCTCCGTGTAGTCCGAGCCACACGATCCCGCCGGGAGCTACAGCCACGTGACTCGTAAGCGCCCGGTCGATCTCCCAGTCGTCGGGGTCTAGCGTGTGAACGCGCTGCCACGAGGCCCCACCGTCCCGGCTGCGGAAGATGGCGGTGTCGGCCGTGAGGTAGAGCGTGCCGTCCGGTCCCTCGGCAATTGACTGCGGCATGAGGAAGGGAAAGCCGGTAGCGTCGGTCCACGTCTGGCCGCCGTCGTCGGAGTAGCGCACGAACCCGATGAAGCCTGCGAGGAGCCGCCCGGCCCAGGGTGCGCTCATCTCGTCACCGCCGAGCAGGTCGTAGACGATCTCGACGGAGCGGAAGCCGGTGGAGCCGAAGTCGAAGAGGCGGGTCCAGGCGATGCCGTCGTCAGAGACCCAGATGCTGCCCCGGCTGTCAGCGACGAGGAGCACGCCGTCATTAGTGGGATGACGTGTCTGATGGATCATGTTGACCGCCAGTATGTCGTCTACGCCTTCTGCGTCAGTCCAGATGACCCCTCCGTCCGTAGAGTAGATCACCCCTCCGGTCTCTTCTGATAGCAGATAGCCTTCCCGGGTAATAGCTAACACTCGCCCCGGGCTTGGGTTGATAGACTCGGAGAACTGTGGGCCGAACGTGGCGTCGTCGGGGAGTAGGCGGTAGAGCGCCGAGCCTGAGGTGGCGAAGAGCGTGTCACCGTAGACCTCGGGGGAGACGGCGATGTCGTTCATGTTCGGTCGGCGCTCGTCGCCGCCGAGGGAGTCCCACTGGACGGTGAGCGGCTGGGCGTGCGCTGCGGTGCTGCACGCTAGCACGGCGCTGAGCAGGACGAGCCCGCTCAGCGCCACCTGAATCACATGATGGGTGCGTCTCCTCATCGAACGATCGAGAAGCGCTGCGTCTGCGCGGCGGCGTCGCCCACGGCGGCGTGCACTACGTAGAGCCCCGGCGCGAGCGCAGACGTGTCGAGTGCAAGCGCGTGGCGCCCGGCCTGCTGCGGCCCGTCGGCAAGCACGGCCACCTCGCGCCCGAGCACATCGTACACGGTCACCGTCACCTCGGCTGCTTCGGTCAGGAGCAGCGGCACCGTCACCGCGTCCTGCGTGGGATTCGGATACACCGCGCCCAGCGTCGCGTCACTCGGCTTTCCCGGCGGCGCGTCCTCCGAGGCCACGATCACCGCCTCGCGCGTGCGCCACACCCCGCCGAACGTCGCCGCCACCAGCCGACCGCGCCCGTCGATGAGCACGTCGAGGATCTCGTAGCGCCCGTCATAGCCCGTCGCGGCTTCGGTCCACGTCACCCCCTCGTCCGTACTGTAGATGAAGGTGCCCCACCGACGAGCACTCTGTCCCTCATCAATGCTGCCGTCTAGCCCCAGCCAGACCGTCCCGTCGGACGCTACCGCCACGTGGCTCGTCTGCATCCGATCAGCGCCCCAGTCTTCCGGTTGCAGTGTGTAGACGCGCTGCCACGACGCCCCGCCGTCTCGGCTGCGGAACACGGCCGTGTCGGCGGTGAGGTAGAGCGTGCCGTCCGGTCCCTCGGCGATGGATTGCGGCATGAGGAAGGGGAAGCCGGTGGCGTCGGTCCACGTCTGGCCGCCGTCGTCGGAATAGCGCACGAACCCGATGAAGCCCGCCACGAGCCGCCCCGCCCACGGCGCGCTCATATCCTCGCCGCCGAGCAGGTCGTAGACGATCTCGACCGAGCGGAAGCCGGTGGAGCCGAAGTCGAAGAGGCGGGTCCAGGCAATGCCATCCTCGGAGACCCAGACGCTGCCCCGGCTGTCGGCGCTGAGCACGACGCCGTTGTTGGCAGGGTGGCGGGTCTGGTGGATCATGTTAGCGGCCAGCATGTCCTCGGTGCCCAGGGCGTCCATCCAGCGCACCCCGCCATCTGTGGAGTAGACCAAGGGGGCCTCTGCGGATACGAGGTAGCCCTCCTCCGTGATTACAATGTCCCTGCCTGGGCCTGGATTGATGGTCTCGGAGATCTCCGGGCCGAAGGTCGCCTCGTCGGGGAGTAGGCGGAAGAGGTCACCTCGGGAGGTAGCGAAGAGGGTGTCGCCGAAGAGTTCGGGGTAGACCGCCAAGCCGTCGGCCTTGGGGCGGACAGGATCGCCGCCGAGGGAGTCCCACTGAACGGTGAGCGGCTGGGCGTACGCGGCGGTACTGCACACCAGCACGGCGCTGAGCAGGACCAGCCCACTCAGCGCCACGTGAATTACACGGTGTGTGCGTCTCCTCATCGAACGATCGAGAAGCGCTGTGTCTGCGCGGCGGCGTTGCCCACGGTGGCGTGTACTACGTAGACACCCGGCGCGAGAACACCGGTGTCGAGCGTGAGCGCGTGACGGCCCGCCTGCCGTGATCTGTCGGCGAGCACCGCTACCTCCCGTCCGAGCATATCGTACACGGTCACGCGAACCTCGGCAGTCTCGGTCAAGAGCAGCGGCACGGTCACCTGTGCGTTGGCTGGGTTCGGGTATACCGCACCCAGCATCGTCTGCTCCACCGCCCCTCGTGTTTTTGACAACGGCTGCTCAGGGACGACGGGAGCGGTGCCACGAACGGCATCGCCTCCTAGCCTCAGCCCAGCTTCGCTAGCCTCCGCGTACATCGCCTCCACGACCGAGTGCCCCGGGGCAAGCACGCTCAGTACCCCAAGCTCTGCCTCGGCTTCCGCCCACCGCTCTTCCCGCAGGAGTACGTAGTAGCGCACGACGCCGCCTGCAATCTGCCAGTCGAGCCGCTGCGCCTGCCCAAACTCGGTCCGGTCGAGCGCTGTGAGGCTTGTCTTCACTTCAGCGTCGAGGTTGGTAGCTGCAGCCAGGGCGGCGTCGCTGCGACCAAGCGCATCGTGGCTGCGAGCAAGTGCCTCCCACGCCCAGAGTCGATGGAGTACCTCCTGACTCTTGGTCTCGTCCTCCAGAAAGTCGAGCGCCCCGGGTATGGTGCCGCTCCTGAAGAGGCGTCCGATCTCACCGAAGGCAGCCCCGGCGCTCGGGTCAGCGGGATAGCGAGCGATGAGCGACTGGAACGCCGAGAAAGCGGCGTCAGACTGGCCTTGTGCAGCCAACGTACTGGCCTGGGCAAGTGCTTCCAACGCCGTGCTGTCGCCTTCTCGCCCCGTTCGCCTGGCTGCGGTGTAGGGTGCAGTCGTACGCAATATCGCGTATTGGGAGTTAGAGCCTTGGCTACCCCGTGTGCGTGAGTTCGAAGTCCCGAACGGAAGACTGGGACAGCCCTGATCCACCGCCGGTGGCTGCGTACAGTAGCTATTGGCGAAGGTCTGGCCGCCACTTGCCTCGCTGAACGTGGGCTCACCACCGCCCCAGTAGTTGAGGTCAAGGTAAGCAACAGCCGATGAGCCTTGGGCACGTACGGTACCAACGTCGTTCAGGTTGATGTTACTGTAGCGTGTCGTAGCGAGATCGCCCGCTCGAACGGTCGAATTCGTTTTGGCGCGGAGACCAAAGCCTCCGTTGCTCAACACGAAGTTGTAGCCGTCGGTGGTGCCAAAGGGACCCCCGGGCTCGCCAAAGAGAATCTCGCCGCCGTTCCTGGCGACAGCTCCTTCGCCATCGTTTTCTGCAATGGTCGTCTCTCGGAGATAGGCGCGGGTGTTAAATCCTGCGGAGATCCCATCTTCGCCGTTGTCCTGGATGAAAGCTTCCTTGAAGAGCGCCTGGGCACGCGAGGCGAGGACCACGCCGTCGCCTGATTGGTCACGGACCGTGGTTTGGCTCTCAAAGCGGGGAAAGCTGGTCAGGCCACGCACGTAGACGCCGTGGACGAGGCCATCGCCGCCTGAGTCAACGATGTCTACACCACTGAAGACCGGCGAGGCATCGTCGATGTAGACGCTATAGCCAAGGGGGCAGAAGCCCCCACCGGGGCAGTCCTCGCCCACGCCAGAGATGGTGGTGTTGGTAAGCGTGCCCTCGCTGCTTGGTTCGAAGCGAAGGCCGCCCCACCCTAAAGAGTCGTCGGCTGCAGCTAAGGAAATGCCATCGCTCTCCAGAGCACCCTCAATGACTAGGGATGTATTGGGGGCAAACTTGACAGTCTCGCTCAGATCCCAGTCCCATTCTCTATCTATGGGCAATACGACATCGTAGCCAACTCCAAATTCGTAAGGTGGTGAGGCAGCGGGTGCAATGAAGTAGTTAACGTTTCGGATGAAGTCATCCGAGTCTGCTTTGCACTGCGTGAGCTGAGCGCCGCTCAGACCTAGACAAACCGACGCGTGTAGGGCGGACTGATTGAAAAAGTTATAAGGCCAAATCCATTGGTCGCCAAACACATCTTCGATTCCCCTCCCGTTGAAAATTTCAGTATTCGCTGTGTTTCCTGATCCTGCATTTGTGACAAAATAACTTCGTATTCCAGCGGGTACAAAGCTAAATTCTCCATCGTGATAAACGATGTATAGGTCATTAAACTTTGCTTGTCCTGTCTGGGAGAGTATGCCTTGGTGGCAATAGAATAGG
>JBCCLD010000117.1:0-11818 GCA_039027055.1 Bacteroidota bacterium | reverse complement strand
CCCGCGGGGTTCTATGGGTGCTTCCTAGGAAGGAGTGACTTTCAGCAAGTCAGACGCTCACGAAGCGGAGGCGGAGTCGAGTCTGTGAGGGCCATCAGCTTGGATCTGTCGGCGACCTAGTCCCAGCCGCCGGGTAGTCCTCCGGCCGGGGTGGCCTCGAAGAGCGGAGCTGTGGCAGGGCCTGCATCGCCCTGGCCTCCATCCTCGTGGGGAGACTCCTCCCGAGGTGGCTGTGCGAGTGCGAGGAGGTGGCCGTAGGCAAACGTCGCCGCTACGATGGGCAGCACCATCAGCGGGACGAGAGCAAGCCCCAAGACCTCCACCGCGAGCAGGACGGCCCCGCCTACCCCGCCGCCCACGGCCGCGCCCATGCGCGCTACGACCGCCAGCACGAACACCCCTGGCTGCGCCACTACGGCGGACCCGACGGCTACGGCCACCACGCCGAGGCTGGGCCGCCACCGGTGCTGCAGGTCGAGCGTGTGCAGCCGCCCGAGTGCGTCCCGCAGCCCCGCAGCCTCGTAGGCGAGCGCTACCAGCAGGAGGCCGCCCACCGCCACGAGCAGAGCCAGCCCGACCACCCAGAACAGCGCGCCCACGAACGGGAGCCGCGCAAGCAGGCCGAGCATGAGCAGCACCCCCGTCAGCGCGGCATAGCTCCCCAGCATCGGGGCGAGCAGCGGACGCGTCGTGCGGCCCAGGACGTCCGGCGTGATGCCACCGCTCTGGCCCTGCGTGTAGAGACTGAGGTAGGCGAACGCCGCCCCCGAGGCCACGGCCAGCGTGGCGATGCTGAGCGCGTGCTGCGCCAGCCAGCGGAGGCCCGCGCCATCGCCCCACGCCGCGAAGTCCACCAGCCCGCTCAGGGCGATGTTGGTCAAGGCCGCCCCCGTGAGGTGCGGTTCGCCCGTAGCCATGCTCACGAGCGCATTCAGGAGCGCGAGCGGTGCGGTGAGCACCACCACGCCCAGCGCAAACTCGACGCCGTGGGCGCGGAGCAACGCTGCCGTGTCGCGGAGTACGTCGCCCGCGGTGCGCTCGGCGACGAAGGCCACCTCCGGGCCATCGGCCTCGGGGTCGGTCCACCAGTCGGGGTGCTCCCAGTAGTTCGATGTAGACATCCGGACGAGGCAGGTCAGCGCGAGGCGGCCTGGCCTGGCATCGTCCTGGGCGGCGCTACCAGGCCGGCGGGGCCTCCGGCGAGTCGAAGTCGTCGAGGTCGTCCACCCGGCGTTCCAGCCCGACGGCCTCCGAGCGCTCGACGAGGTTGAAGTAGTACAGCGCCGCACCGAGGTAGAGCAGTGCATAGGCGAAGGTGCCGAGGCTCGCCAGAATCGTGCCACTGACCGTGAGTACGCGCAGGAGCGGCTCCATCGAGCCTGGGTCGACGGACCCGTAGCCTACCAGGAAGCTGACGATGATGCCGGGAAGCCCGATCAGGAAGCCGATCGCCACCATCGCGATGCTCACGAGCAGTAGCGCGCCGAAGGCCCCGCCCCACGACCCCTTGACGAGCGCGCGTACTTCCCCGAACGCCCCGCCGATCGACCGCGTCCCGTACACGCTCGCGGCCTGCCACAACCAGAAGACCGGTAGGAGATAGATCGCGCCAACCAACCAGGCGAGGGAGCCCAGGCAGGGAATGATGTTGAGAGCGAAGCCGAGGACGAAGATCAGCGTCGACAGCAGTGAGATGGCGATCAGCCGGCCAAGGAGGGGGCGCGTCTGCGCCCATAGCACGCCCGGAGTGATGTGGCCCGCTTCACCGTCCAGCACCAGGTGCACGAAGGCAAAGGTGGCGGCGGCCATGAGGGTGTAGACCACCAGGCTCGACAGCGACGAGAAGATGAACATCGGGGCCAAGTCCGTGTAAAAATCGACGAGGCCGTCGAGCGTGTCGGGGTCAGTCGTGGCGAAACCGAAGCTGGCCATCTGGAAGCGCGCGGAGACGATCGCGCTCATGAGCAAGAAGGGGCCTACGATCACGAGTAGCCCGCCGAACAGCTCTCGGAAATGCAGCCGCGCGAACTCGAAGGCATCGCTCAGAGTCTCGCCGGCCGTGCGCCGCCGGTAGAACTCGAACGCGGGGGTAGGGTCGAGGAGGTCGTCGTTGAAGTCAGCCATGCGAAGGGGTGGAGGCAGGTCAGGAGGCTGTGGGTGCGGTAAGCAGCGGAGGCTGGGCGCTGAGGGCTGGTGCGTCGGTAGCCTGCGCGTCGGTAGCCTGCTGCGCCGAGGCTTGGGGGGCCGCGGCGCGTGCCATATCCTCGTGGTGGCGCCGGCGCGGCACGGCGACGAAGTACCACAGGAGGAAGGCCGCCGAGGCTGCGATGATGAGCATGCTCAGCGCGCTCGGCATCTCCGTGAGCCGCGTCACGAAGCTCTCCAGCAGCCCGGCCACCGCGAAGATCGGCACCAGCCCGACGACCAGCTTGAGGCCCTGCCGCGCGCTGTGCAGGAAGGCCACGCCGCGCGGGTAGGTCCCCGGCGCGAGCATCCCGCGGGCCATCACGAAGCCAGCGCCGCCCGCGAGGATGATCGCGCTGATCTCCAGCGTGCCATGGATCCAGATGGTCAGCACCGACTCCAGGAAGACGCCCTCGTAAAACGCGTTCTGCTGGTAGAAAAACCCCTGAAAGGCCCCCACCATGATGCCGTTGACGACGAGGATGTAGGCGGTACCCAGTCCGGCTGCGATGCCGCCCGCAAAGGCGAGGAACGACACCCGGATGTTATTGATCGTAATCCCGAACGTCATGTCCACCTGGTGCGCCTTCTTGTAGACCGCCATCGGGTCGCCCGCCTCGATGTTGGCGAGGGTCATGTTGACGTAGAAGTCGCCGAGGATGAGGCGCACAAACGTGGGGTCGCTCATGGTGGAGAGCACGCCGATGGCGACCATCAGGAGGAAGAGCGCCGCCGAGGCGAGGAGCGGGATGCGCTCGGCATAGACGACGCGGGGGAGCTCCTCGCTCCAGAAGCGCCCGAGGCGGCCCCGGGATTCGCGGCGGGAGCGGTGGAGGCGCGTGTGGGCCTGCCCGGCGAGGTCGTTGAGGTAGCGCGTGGTGGGCGAGCGCGGGTAGAACGTGCGGCTGTAGGCGAGGTCGTCGAGGAGGCGGACGTAGGCGTTGGCGAGCGCGTCTGGCGGCGTGGCGCGGTCGGCGAGGGTGCCTTCCAGGGCCTGCCAGGCCTCGGCGTTCTGCCGGACGAAGGTGACTTCGCGCACGGGGTGGCCGGCTCGTGCCGGTGGCTGTGGGGAGGGACGGTTTGGAGCGCGAAGCTACGGCACGGATGGGCCGTCGCTGCCAACGAGCCGAGCGCCTACGCCTCGGGGTCCCCAAAAACAGGAGAGGCGTTCCCAAAAGCCTGCGGCGAAGCCTATGTTGCGAACATGCTCACGCGCTTCCTTCGCCATGTGTTTGCTCCGATGCGTCCCACCGGCAGCGGGGTCGTGCTCCTGGCGCTCGTCGTGGCAGGAGCAGCGGCTACAAGAGCACAGTCCACGCGTCCGCATCCGACGAGCGGGCTACCGATGAGTGAGGAACAGGGCAAGGCTTCCATCGAGGCGGCGCTTGACCTGCCGCCCGGTTTCTACCGCGAGAACGCGGCCTCGGGAGCCCTCTTCGACACGCCCGTCGACCTGGCGTTCGCGCCGGACGGACGGCTGTTCGTCGCGGAGAAGGGCGGGCGGGTGTTCATCGTCGAGGACGGGGTGAAGCGCGACCCGCCGTTCCTCGACCTGAGCACCGAGGTCCTCGACCACCACGACCGCGGCCTGCTTGGGCTGGCGCTCGACCCGGCGTTTGCCCAGAACGGGTACGTCTACCTCGTCTACGTCGTCGATCCCGACGGCGGCACCGGGGCCGACGAAGACGCCGAGCGGTTCGACGCCTTCGGGCGGGTGACGCGCTACACCGTCTCCGCTGCCGACCCCAACCGTGCCGACCC
Organism: Bacteroidota bacterium; assembly: GCA_039027055.1. Classification (GTDB taxonomy): domain Bacteria; phylum Bacteroidota; class Rhodothermia; order Rhodothermales; family Rubricoccaceae; genus JBCBEX01. The sequence goes on along the minus strand of JBCCLD010000117.1, from coordinate 7,873 downwards.
GGCCTCGCGCCGCGTGCTCCTCGGTGACGCCTTCGCATCGGGCATTCCAGCGTGCTTCTTCTCGCATGCTATCGGCACCATCGCCTTCGGGTTAGACGGGACGCTGCTTGTGGGCACGGGCGACGCCGCGTCGTACGAGATGCCGGACACGGGAGGGCTCTACCCGGAATGCTTCGGGGCCGGACGGCTCGATGCTGCGGACGACCTCGGGGCCTACCGGTCGCAGGACCTCGGTAGCCTCGCGGGCAAGATCCTGCGCCTCGACCCAGAGACAGGCCTTGGCCTGCCCTCGAACCCGTTCTGGACGGGCAACGGCGCCGACGCCGCCTCGAAGGTGTGGGCCTACGGGCTGCGCAACCCGTTTCGCTGTGCCGTGGAGACGGCCACCGGCAGCCCGGACCCGACCGCAGCCAACCCCGGCACGCTCCACATCGGCGACGTGGGGTGGTATAGCTGGGAGGAACTCAACGTGGCGCGCGGCGGCGAGAACTTCGGCTGGCCCTGCTATGAGGGGCCGGAGCGCCAGGAGTGGTACGAGCGCACCGCGCCGCCTGCCGGGTTCGACTGTGCGATGCTCGACCATGCCGAGCCGGTAGGCCGGTGGAGTCACCAGGACCCCGCGCTCTCGTCGCTGCCGGGCTTGGAGAGTCGCTCGCTCGTCGCGGGCGCGGTCTACGAGGGCACCGCCTACCCGGCGCGCTACCACGGGCGCGTGTTCTACGCCGACTATCCCTACCGCTGGATCGGGACCGCCGTGCCGACCGCGCAAGGCCTGGTGGGCCACGAGGTCTTCGGCACCAGCGCGGGCTACATCGTGGCGCTGCGCTACGATCCGACGTCCGAGTGGCTGCACTGGATCGACATCGTCTTTAACCGGGTCTACCGGCTGGGCTACGACGGGGCCGACACGAACGCCAGCCCGGTGGCCGTGGCCACGGCGAGTGCGCCCTTCGGCGAGGCCTTCCGCACCGTCGCGTTCGACGGCACAGCGTCGTTCGACCCTGAGGGCGGCGCGCTCACCTACGTCTGGACGTTGGGCGACGGCACGACGAGCGTCGCCTCAGCCCCGACGCACACCTACGCCGAGCCGGGTGGCTACACGGCCACGCTCGTCGTGACCGACCCCGAGGGCGCCTCGGCGCGCTACTTCCTCGACGTGGTGGTCGGCTCTGCGCCGCCGCAGGTGGTCCGGCTCCAGCCGGAGGACGGCACGACGGTGCCCATCGGCGGCGCAGTGCGGCTCGACGCCGACGTGCGCGACCCCGAGGGCGAGGCCGTGACCGTCCGCTGGGACGTGCTCCAGCTGCACGACATCCACGAGCATCCGGATGTCTTCGAGGCCGAGGGGCCGTCGGCGCTGTTTCCGATCCCTGACCACGGCATCCCTGGCGACTACGTCGGCTACCGCGTGCGCCTCACCGCCACCGACCCGGTGGGCGTCACCACCGTGCGCGACGTGATCCTGCACGCCGAGGTGCCGCACGGCCTCCCCGAGGGCTGGCACACGCGCGACCTGGGCACCCGCACCCCTGGTGATGCCGACTGGCAAGACGGCATGCTGACGCTCGCCGCCACCGGCCTCGCTCCTGACAGTACCCGTGACTATGCACGCTTTGCCTACCAGCGCCTCGACGGCGACGGGGTCTTCGAGGCCACGCTCGACGCGCTCGCCGGGCCACCGGACGCCGTCGCGGGCGTGATGCTACGGGCCGGACTACGAGGTCGCGACGCGCTAGCGTTCGCCCGGATCGGTACCGACGGCACGCCCAGCCTCCGCATACGTGCGTTCGAAGGCGACGCGGGCACCGTGCTCTCGTGCGACCCGGCGTCGACACCGGATCGCCTCGCGCTCGAACGTGTCGGTCCGACGGTGCGGATGCTCGTGGCGGAAGGGAGGGGGGCATGGCTGCCCTGCGCGACGACGCAGATCGATGCGGACGCGGTCGTCTACCTTGGCGTGGCCGTGGCGAGCCACGATGCCGAGCGCGCCGCCCAGGCCCGGTTCGTTGAGGTCGAGGGTGTGCGGGTGAACACCGACACGCCCGTGCCCACCAGTTCGGCGCTCCGCATCGCCGAGGTTTACCCGAACCCTGCACGCGACGTGCTCCACCTGCGCCTCGATGCGCCTACCGATGCGTCGTTCCGCATCGAGGTGCTCGATGTGCTGGGTCGCCGAGTGCGAACAGCGACAGCCGCTTCAGGCGAAGCGACGCTCGATGTGCGGGGCCTCTCGCCGGGGACTTACACGCTGCGGGTGCAGAGCAACGCCGACATGGTGCACACGCGGGTTACGGTGCTTTGACTTTCGCCTTACGGTGCACGATCTGATGAGTAGCGACCAAAACCAGGCGATCTTGGACGGGATTAAGCAGGTTGGCGGCGGATATGTGTGGGAGCGAGAGGTCTTCGCGGCCACCCTACTTGGCGTCCAGGTCACTGAAAGCGACGTAGAGAGAATAGCAGGGCTTTCGGGAGTCGAGCAGATTGTCGCAGATGCAGCGTTGCTGTCGCTAGTGCATGGACAACCGGTCTTTTGCGTTATCTGAAGCCATGTATGGAAGCTGCTAATGCAGTTCCCCTCCTACCCAGGAGGGGAACTCCAAGCGTGACGCTGAAGCCGATACGACCTGACAATCTCGACCGGTCACGGTACTAGACGAGTTGCGAGCGCTGGCGTGTATTCCCGGACTCCGGTCGCTTGTTGTGGCTCGGTGCACGCTGTCGCCCGCGGAGTTGGAGGAGTTGCTCAAACTCGGACCTGAGATCATCCTCATCGGCGACGAGCACCCTCGACAGGCGCCCTCGACAGGGCGGCGTCCCCAAGAGCGTGGCCACGTTCCTCAGGACGTAACAAGAGCGCCCTGGTGGATCGCGAGGTACTCGTACGGCGTGTTGAACGAGAGGGCACCCTACGTCCACACCTTCACGCCTGCATACGTCCAAACTTCTCCCATGCCCGTCCTCTGGTGGGTCAAACAGGACTTCCGCCTCGCCGACAACCCGGCGCTGCGTGCCGCCCTCGCCGAGGCCGAGGCGCGGCGGACGACGGTGCTGCCCGTCTACTGCTTCGAGCCGACCATCCTGCACGTCGAGGAGACAGGGCCGCTGCACGTGGCAGCGTGGGGCGAGGCGCTCGCTGACCTGCGCGTCCGGCTCCGGCAGTATGGTGGCGATATCCTCGTTCTGCATGCCGACGCGCCCGAGGCGTTCGACCGGCTCCGAGACACGCTCTCGTCGGAGGGCGGCATCGCCGCGATCCACGCGCATGAGGAGTACGGATCTGCCCTGACATGCACGCGCGACACGGCCGTGCGGCGGTGGGCCAAGGGGCACGGCATCGCGCTGCACGAGCACCGGCAGACGGGCGTCTTCCGTCCGCTGCCCAACCGCGACGCGCGCCGGACGCTCTGGCGGCGGTTCACGGACGGTGGCCCGCTCGCCGCGCCCTCGCCCGAGCACCTCCGTCGTATCCGCGTCCCCGCTGCTGCGCGCGCGCTCGCAGCGCCCGCCGCCGCGCTTCTCGACAATCCTTCGGAGGCTCCGGTCGCCGTGGCTGCTGCCTTCGGTCATGCGGTCACTGAGGCACAGCAGTCCCACCGGCAGCCCGTCAGCGAGACGGCCGCGCAGGCCACGCTTGACGACTTCCTCCACCGGCGCGGGCTGTGCTACTCCGGCGGCATCTCGTCGCCCAACACGGCGTTTCGGTGCGGCTCACGGCTCTCGGTGCACCTCGCCTGGGGCACGCTCACCGGGCGGCAGGCCTACGCCGCCACCGAGCAGCGCATCCTCGAGCTCGCGCAGATCGGCCACCCCGACGCCGGGCGCTGGCGCACGTCGCTGCGGAGCTTCCTGAGCCGCCTCCACTGGCGCGACCACTTCGTGCAGCGCCTCGAATCGGAGCCGCAGATGGAGGTCGCCCCGCTCAACGCCGCCTACGCCGCGCTCCCCACGCCGGGCGACGCTCACCTCGACGCGTGGCTCGCGGGCCAGACGGGCTGGCCGCTCGTGGACGCCTGCATGCGCTGCCTCGACGCGACGGGCTTCCTCAACTTCCGCATGCGCGCGATGGTGACGAGCGCCGCCGTCCACAGCCTCCGCATCGGCTGGCGCACGACGCTCTACCCGCTCGCGCGGCGCTGGGCCGACTACGTCCCCGGCATCCACATCGCGCAGACGCAGATGCAGGCGGGCGTCGTCGGGATCAACCAGCTTCGCGTCTACTCGCCCAACAAGCAGCTCGCCGACCACGACCCCGAGGCGCGCTTCGTGAAGCAGTGGGTGCCCGAGCTCGCGGACGCGCCGCCCGAGGCGATCCTGCAGCACCACGAGCGCCCCGTCGAGGCCTACCCGGCCCCGCTCGTCGATTGGTGGGCCAGCTCGAAGGCGATGAAGGACGACTACTACGCCATCAAGCGTCTGCCCGAGACGAAGGCGCTCGCCGAGGCGGTCTACGCGCGTCACGGCTCGCGCCGCGCACCGTCGTCGCGTACGTGGAAGTCGAACGGCCCCCGCAAGACCAAGCGCGCCGCCAAGCCGGTGCCGGAGCCAGCACCGAAGCCGCCCAAGCAGCCCGGCCCGGCCCCCCTCTTCGGCGACGAGTAGACGAGACCATAGTACACGACAGAACTGAGTAGACCCGGCGGCTGAGGATAGGTTGGGAGTGCTTGACGCTCCCACTTCTCGACAGACCTCCGGGCCTATGACCGACGATACGCTCCTGCTCGACCTGCTGCAACGACACCTCGCCCCGCACGTCCGCTGGCACCGACAGCGTCTCCGCTTCTTGGCTGCGTTCCTCCCAGCGCTCATCCAACTCGGCACCGTCAACCTCGCCAAGCTCTCGCTCGCTCTCCGAGCCAAGCCGACCTCGAACTACCGACGCACCTCCCTCCGTCGGAGGGAGGGCCAGCGCTTCTTCGCCGGGGCTACGCTTCCTCAGCAAGCCGTCGCGGCCTTCGTGCTCCACCTGCTTCCGCTCCGTGGCCCCGTTGTCATCGCCATCGACCGCACGACGTGGCACTTCGGACGGACGCCGATCAACATCTTCATGGCTTCGGTCGTCCACGACGGGACCGCCTTCCCGCTCGTCTGGATCATGCTCGACAAGGCCGGGGCCAGTTCCGGGGCCGAGCAACGGGCGCTCATTCGCAAGCTGCTCCTCGTCCTGGCACCGGAGCGCGTCCGCGTCGTGCTGGCCGACCGGGAATTCATCGGCCAGCCGCTCATGCGCTACCTCACCGCACGCGGGATCGGCTACGCCATCCGCATTCGCAAGGACGCTCGCGTGGGCTTCCGAGGCCGGTCCGCACGTGCGGAGGCGCTCTTCGCCGACCTCCGCATCGGCGAGCGTCGCCGCCTGCGCGCCCGGCGGAGGGTCTACGGCGAGTCGGTCTGGCTCTACGGCCTGCGCCTGCCGGACGGCCCGAAGGGAGAGCGCCGCCTGCTGCTCGTCGTGGGTACCGTCCGCCGACTGCTCCGACTCTATCGGCTTCGGTGGGGCATTGAGGTCTTGTTCGCTGGGCTCAAGTCTCGGGGCTTCGACTTCGAGACGACGCACCTGAGGGCGGCCGGTCGGCTCTCGACGCTGGTCGGTGTGCTGGCGCTGGCCTACAGCGTGGCGCACGCGACGGGCCGCTCCCTGAGCGCACGGGTACCGATCCGCGTGAAGCGTCACGGTCGGCGTGCCCGGAGCGTGTTCCGTCTCGGTCTCGACCACCTGCGACACGTGCTGCTGCGCGGCCAGACGCGAGCGTGGCAGGAGTTGGTGTCGTTGTTCAGCGGTGGCTCGGTCGGCCCGCCGTTGGTGCCCGTTTAGCTCAACTGTCGTGTACTATGAGACGAGACCCATGCACGACCTCCTCGCGCTCCGCACCCGCCGTCTGACCGACGCGCCCATCGAGGCGGGCGGGCGCGACTACGTGCTCTGCTAGCTCCAGCATGCGCTCCGCGCCGACGAGAACCCGGTGGTCGATGCTGCCCTCGCGCTGGCGAACGAGCACGGGCTTCCGGTCGTGGTGGCGCACACGCTGGAGAACCGCTACCCCCACGCGAGCGCGCGCCTCCACCGCTTCATCCTCGAAGCAAGCCAGGAGCTTGGGTCCGGCATCGAAGCGCGCGGGCTGCGGTTTGTCCGCTACCTCCGACGCAGCGCGCCAGACAGCAGCGCGCCCGACAGCAGCGCGCCCGACAGCAGCGCGCCCGACAGCGGCGTGCCCGGCAGCGGCGCGCCGGGCACCGTGGACGTGGTAGCCCACCTCGCGCGCCGCGCCGCCGCCGTGGTCGCGGACGACGTGCCGACGTTCGTGACACGGACCTATGCCGACGCGCTGGCCGCGCAGATGGCCGACCGCGCGGTCCTGGCCGTCGACGCCTGCTGCCTCGTCCCGATGAACGCGTTCGCGGCGAAGCTCGGCGCGACGAAGGCCTTCCGCGCCGCGCACACGCCGAAGCGTGCGACTCACCTCGACGCCGACCTCGCCCAGGAGCCCACGGCCCCGCGCTTCGACGGCGACCTCGGGGTGGACACGCTGGGCGTCTCGCACACCGACCTCGACGGGCTGGACGCGGACGCTCTCGGAGGCCTCGTCGCGTCGTGCGGCGTCGACTTGAGTGTGCCGCCAGCGATGCCCGCAGGGCATCAGGTCAAACTATTCCGGCTGGCGCTCTGGCGGATCGGGTATCCGCCTTCCGGGCGCACGGAGTACGTCGTCACCAACGACGTAGCTGGGTCGTCCTCGAAGGTCGCACGAGAGGAGTGCGCCGTCCGGTGGGTGGGCGATGTCCCATCGCCAATCGAGCAGTTCCACCGGGAGGTGAAGCAGACGACGGGGATCGAGAAATGCCAGTGCCGCAAGGAGCGGATTCAGCGCAATCATGTCGGCTGCGCGATACTGGTGTGGGTGCGGCTGGCGTCGCTAGCTCGGTCGGTCGGTACGACGGTGTACGCACTCAAGCGAGATCTGCTCTCGGACTACATGGTGGAGCAACTCCGCAACCCCTCCATCCAGATAGACCTCCTGCACAATAAGCCTTCAGGCCGACTAAGTCCCTGTAAAACAATGATTGATGGTTTTTTATATAAAATATTGTTTTATAGACGTTTAGTCTGCTCAATTTTTTATCATGCAGAAAGTCTAATCCAGCAGCGCATGTCGCTCTCCAATTCCTTCCTCATACTCACCGGGTGCCCAGAAGCCTATCCCTATCGTTTTCCATGCTGTGTCACAGCCCGGTCAGTCTTCCATTGATCCAGCGAAGATTCAGGAGCAGGTAGACGCACTCAACGCTGCATTCGTTAACTCTGGGATCACGTTTGCATTAGGGGCGGTTAGTCAAATATATAGCAACGATCTATATATCTTCCAAAATGTTCAATTTGCCGTATCATAATTGATCTATAATTTATACCCTTATGAATATCTAAATTTCTACATTCCACAATTTGCCTCCAATGGAGGCCAGGCTTATGCGATACCACTTGTCGGAAGATCCGACGCATTTGTTGGTGATCCGCAGGATGCTGTCTACGTCGGCTCGTCAAGCATGGTAGGAGATTACGACACAGGCATACACGAAGTCGGACACTACTTAGGCCTCGACCATACGTTTGTGGACAAGTGCTCCGACTGCGACAGGGATGCTGTAGCCGATACGCCCATTCATCTGGAAACGAATCGATTCCAATGCCCTGTTCCAGTCCCAGATACCTGCCCGGAGCTGGGTTCAGATCCCACGGACAACTTCATGAGCTACTATGGGGATGCGTGTCGGTCTCGTTTTACGCCCGGGCAGATCCAACGTATGCAGTATTTTAGGGAGATAATTCGGAATGATCTAAATACAACGTCGGCTGTAGCAACATTCTATAGCGATG
>JBCCLD010000116.1:0-11829 GCA_039027055.1 Bacteroidota bacterium | reverse complement strand
GCGAGCGTCCAGAACAACTGCTGCACCTGTGCCGGCTCGAAAAACATCAGCAGACCTGCTGCCACGAAAAACGTCGGGGCCTCGGGATCGAGCTCGCCCATCCACCCGGTTGAAAAAGCTGACGCTGCGACCATCTTGTGCCGCGGCCCCTCCTCGAAGAAGCGGCGACGCAGCGCGATCACCTCCGGTACGTCCAGGTCCACCCAGGTAGCGGTGCCGTTGTCCAGCCGTTCCGACTGCGTCCCGAGACCAGCGCCGAGGTTGACGATAGTTGCCTGTGGATGGCAGCGTAGGAACGCGGACACCCATTCGTCCATGACGTTGGCGCGGATGGGGTGCGTGATGCGCCCCTCACCGAACTGCTCAAAGTCGTAGTCGATCCGGGCGACCATCTCCTCAGCCTTCCGGTCAACGAGGATCGGGTTGGCCCGCCGCGACTCCACGGCGCGGTTGTAGAGCGTCATCAGCAGAGTCTTCGGGACCGAGCCGAGGTCGTCAACAGTGACCATAGCCTGAGAGCTCTTTCGGCTGGGGGTGCCCGCAGAGCGTGCCGATACGGACGGTGGCAGGATCATCAGACGATCGCGTTCGGTGCAGACGAGTCGAGGAACACCACTTACGGATGCTCCTCTGCGAGAGGATGGTGGGGTGGTTGCTGAGTCTCCCTATTCCTGGCCCCCGTTCCGGTACTGTGGGCGACGGCCGCGCCACGCTTGTCGCCGGCGCGGTCCGTCGCCACAATGACACAGGTCTCGCCGTATCCACCCGCCCCGTCGACAGGATGAAAGACGGCGAGACCCGTGAGGGAACGGGTACGGGGTGGCCGAGGGCTGCGCGAGCAGGCTGGTCATGGCATCGGGGCCGACGAGTGTGGGTAGGATGAGCAGCAAGGCCCCATGGCTATTTAGATCGAATCTAAATTAAGGATCTAATTCGATCCCTGCGTGCGGTCGAGAGCCCCCCACGTCGGACATGGTCCCAGTTGCACCTGGCTCCGCCGAGAAGCACGCTCGACACTTTCACCAACCTCGTTCACTGGATCTTTACAGAGACGGCTTGCCGATCATCGTCTTTGAACGTCACGTCGCAGCAGTATTCAGTCTGATGTCAGGTTGCGCGTGGCACGTGAAGCCAACGCATTCCAACGCATGCCCCCCTTGCGACTCGTCACTTTCGAGAGTGCTGGGCTCGGCCGGCCAGGCCCGCAAAGCGCATCCAGTTGAGTGCGCCTGGCGCTGTCCACTGTGCTACCATTGTATTGGAGAAGCAGAGCTATAGGCCTCGATGTACCCGAAGAGGATAGCACGTGGACGCTTCCCAGACCGATGGAAGAGGGCTGCCCAAAAAAGAGGCCCAGCGGACGCAGGTGCGTTCCGTCTGGGCCTCCGGGGAGCCAACGACCGGACTTGAACCGGTGACCTGCTCATTACGAGTGAGCTGTCTATGTTGTATCTCCGAGGCCAGAAGGCTGCAATCCGGCGTGTTTGGCTAGATACCGAGGGTTGTGAAGGATTGTAAGGAATGGTGTTGCCCGCATGTTGCCCACAAACCTTTGGAGCGTGGTGCGGACAGGTAGAGTGCGATACGTCAGCTCGCGAAGGCGTCAGATTGTAGACCAACTCCTTCGCGTACTGATCCGACTGATCATCGACCGGCTAACCCCAAACTCCTGAGCCAGTTCGCGCTGAGTAGGCCGGTCCTTCGCTGGTCTGCGTAGTCTGCGTCGGATCTCGCGCACATCGTCGGGCTGCAGCTTGGCGCTACCGTGGTTTCCACTCTCGACCATGTGCTTCATGTTGCCCTCATGGTCAGTCACACGAATGTGGGATAGTCGTACGCAGGTCGGGTTGTTGCACAGATGATCGACAACGTCTCCTTGCCTGAGCATCGTACCAGCGAGGACAACTGCCCACCGATACGCGTAGTCCGTCAGCCCGTTGGCTGAGAAGCGACCCCGTCCTTCTGCGTTGAGCTTGCTCTTCCACTGGTGACACCCGTTCGGCGTCGTCGATACATCGATCATTGACTCAAAGCGGTCGATCTGCTTCTGTGATAGAACTGGGGACTTGTTGGTTAGGGTGTGCTTACTCATCGCCTCCCCCTGGTTGAGGCGTTTGCTCCGCCTGTTGAGCGTGGCTGTGGCGTTGAGCCAATTGCGCACGCTTTCGCTTGATGTAGCGAAGTGCTTGCCGCTTGGAAGTAGTCGCACCCAGTCTCACCAGTGCTTCTCCAGAGTCAGTCTCGATCACGCGGCACGGGTAGACTACGACGCGTCCCTTATCTGGGAGGTACTCACGCTGATATGCGAAGCCGGGGTGCACCGTGCGCCCGGTGACGAGGGAGGCATTGCGGCGGTGCGCTTCAACGAGCACGTCGAAGTGGTCGTCGTCACACGGCTTGTTTTCGTCACTGGTATCGGACTTCGAGCTGGTCCTTTCCCTTTCCATAGGCATCCAGATCTCGTCGGGATTCCACGTGTGACCGTACTGCTCGTGCGCCCACGCAATGCGGGCTGCGCGCGCTGCCTTGGAGTAGTACCCCAGGCCGTGGCTGACCATCTCGCGACCGTGCTCGGCAATCAGCGACCCTTTGAGCGTGTAGAGGAGCACCCGGGCTAAGTCATCGACCGTGCTGCCAACGCGAACGACTTCACTGTCGATGCCGCCACCAGAGTCCATCCAGCACCCAGCGACTACGTCGGGAGGGACGTCAGTCGCGAGGAGCGCATGGATGTGGTAGCGGCGACCTGGGCTTCGGTCTACCTGGGCGACGTAGCACAGTGGCACTTCAACACCCCGTCGGCGCACACGCGGGACGAAGCGGCGGCTGAACTGACGACGGAGGCTCGCGATCATCCGCTCGTCTTCAGCGAGAATCGTATCGACCGTGAGCGTGAGGAAGAGCAGGTGGTCCTGCTTTGGGCGCAGCAAGTCCCGGAAGTGCGCAGCTTTCTGACGGTAGAGGCGCTCGCGGCATACTGGACACGACTTCTTTCCGCAGGCTCTTAGGCGCTCGGTGATCTCCCCGGTACTGGGATCGTCGGCGTGCCCAATCACGACGGGATGTGGACATGCCGACGAGGCTGGCTTGATAACACGGCGCTCCGGCGGGTCCGGGAGGCGCTCTGGTTTGCGATCAACCGCTCGGCGGCGTTTCCGTCGGCGCGGCACACGACGGCGTGGTGGCACACTTCTCCCTACCTCCCCAGGTAGGGAGATTGGGCGCTTATCTTGGCTCATTGGCTTGGCTTGGTGAATGGACGGTCTTGAAGTCGCACCTGTGCAGGCCATAAGGGGGATCGCAGGCGGCCACCTGCGATCCCCCGACCATGTATGTGGTGCTTGATCTGAGTATCTGCAATGCCGGAGCGAGATACACCCTATCGATCGGTAGGTATTTGCCGTCAACCTTGACAGCATTACTGTCACCCAAGCCAAACGTATACAAGATCCTGGACCCTCAACGGATTCCTGATCGACTTTCACGAACAGACTTACCGCGCGCCCGACGACCTGTAGCCTCGTCGCCCTAGCTGAGCATCGCGACCCACCGAAGGTGTGCGCCAGTGAATGTCTTCCCTAGTCGATTACCGCCTCGCTGGGTGATGTTAGGATGAGACCCGGGTTCATCCAAACGATCCCGTGAAGCGGATAGACTTAGAGCAGGCCGCGCTGTGCCATGCTCGTGTAGCTTCCGTCAAAGCCGATTATGAGATGGTCGGTCACGTCAATCCCGAGTGCTCTACCCCCCTCGACCATCTGCTTCGTGACCTGGACGTCGGCACGGGATGGCTCGAGTGATCCGCTCGGGTGGTTGTGACTTAGGATTACACTGCGAGCGTTCGTTAGGAGCGCGAACTTGAACGCTTCCCGTGGCGAAGCCGTGCAACAGTCCAGCGTGCCGACGTGCGCCTCGTGCACGCCGATGACACGGCCGCACGAACTCAACGCCACGACTAGGAATCGCTCGCGGTCGGACCCGTCGAGCAACTCAGCGCAGAGGCGTGCCGCCCCGGCCGGTGTGGTGATCGTCTCCGTCAAGTGACTACGCTCTTTGACGAGGCGTAGCCGAAAGACGGGCACGGCGTATTGGCCTAGGACGGGCGCGTTGGACTGGACTGGAGTTGAGGTGGTGAACAGGTTGAGTTGAGTCATGGTCAGAGTTGGTATAACGCCACGAGGCCGACGCCCCCGTTGGAGCGCCGGCCTCGCGGTCGGATGTGATCTGGATGTTGAAGTGGTCGGCCTGGATGCGACTCAGGCACTCAGGTCAGTCGTGCGAGCAAGCAGCCACGCCCACACGGCGGCGGCACGGACGACCCCTCCCTCGTGCGGGATACGGGCTACGACGTCGTGGACAAAGGCGTGAGCGTGCTGAGCCGCTGCCTCCGCCCCTGCGACTTGAGCAAGGATCGAGACGGCGAGATCGCCTGGCCCCCCGCCGACATATCCCCATTCCAATCCAGTGGGCGAGTAGACGACCACGTGCTCGACGCAAGCATGGGCAGTGCCGCCTGAGTCGCGCCAGAGGCGAATGTCGTCGCCTCCGTCTGGCACCGTGACCAGTGGCCTCTCGGTGGCCCCGTCACCATCGACAGCAGAGGACTGGGCTAGCACCTTCTCAACGCCCTCCGCGAGGGCACCCTCCACGAGGGCATAGGAGGGCGGGTGCGGGCCGCAGTCCACATCGCCGTCGTCTGGCCTATGCGCACGGTTGAACCGCTCTAGCGCGCCGCCTACGCCCGTCAAGCCGAGATTGCATCCGAGCGTGAAGCCCTTCTCCGATCCGGTGACTCGCGTCAGGTACAGGCGTGCTCCGAAGGCCTCGTGCAATAGCGGACTCAGCCAGCCGACATGCTTCCGCTGGACTTCTCCGAGGCGCTCGCCGTGGTGAGACACGACGAGGAGGCCGTCCTCCTCTTCGACCGTGAGCGGCGTACCGAAACCGACGCGCTGTCGAACAAGACGCCAGAGGGCTCGCTGGTACCTTGAGGTGCCCGACAGCTTCGTCGGGACGCAGAGGTCGTGGGCGCGGTGGCGCAAGGTGAACGCGACCGCGTCGAGGGCCTTACGGACGAGCGTCTCGTCCTTCATCCGTGAGCGCTCGCGGGCGTGATCGAGCCAGTGCTCGGCGGCGACAGCGATACGGCGCGCGTAGGCGTCAGGCTCGGGGAGCCGGTAGCCCCCGCCCTGCTCGCGGACGACGAGACCGCTGTCCTCGACGAGAACTGGGGGCAGCTCTGCGGCACGGAAGGCATAGGAGTGGGGTAGATTGATGGTGTACATGGCGACGGGACCTCATCCCGTTGCTAGAGTGACCGACCGGCTGTTGGAGCAGCGCGGTCGTGCCGGTCCTGACCGGCTGAAATGGCGACGCCCGGCCCCTGCTAGAGACAGGAGTCGGGCGTCGCTGGGTGGTGGCGCACGATGCGCCTGGTATGGTGCTCAGTGTCCTGGAGTTGGGGCTTCGGCTGCCGTAAGCGGCGGTGCCCAGAGAGCGACCGGCGTACCTCGACGCAGCCTCTTCCCCCAAGACGACCTTGAACGTGGTCCTTCGGATACCACAACAGAATCCTGCTCCTCGCGCGTAGAGCCTCCTCCTGCGGGATCGCCCCCCAGCCTTGGTCTTAATAGGGGATCTGTTCGCCACCTCCTCATTCAGCCCTCGCCTCGCCTGTGGCTGGGCGTTGCACTCCGGCATCGCTACGCGGACGTGTCGCGCAGGTCGCTACCTGCCCCCTCAGACCGTCCAGGCGCGCCCGCCCCCGCAGCGTGCTGGCTACTCCCTGTGTCGTTTCACCCGGAGACTCGGTGGGCTACATGGGGCCGCACCCTCATCAGGACATAGGAGTTGGCTGCCATGCGAAGGCAGTCTTCTTCTATGGCTCCCGTATGATGTAGCCACAACTGACCTTCGTAGGCGTGGCTCTTGGTGGCCGCTCCCCATAGCGATGGGCCTACGAGGGCGGCGCTTATGTACCCCTTGACGTGGAATGACTCCAGGTCATCGATTCCTTGGCCCCTGTGACTGGTTGTCGGGCTACGCGTGCTGCAGCCTCGGTACCGTTCTCTGGCCTCCTTGCTGCCTTCGGTCTGAGATGACTGGGCCTCTCTGTGTCCCTATACCTTCCTGTATGCGTGCAGCCGCAGTAGGACCAGTGTAACCTCTCTAGACCCTCACGGGGGGCCTATAGAGCCGCTCCAGTCGTCTTCGACGGGATGGAGTGCAGGCAGCCCGGCACCTACTGAGTGAGTCGTGCCCGCCCCTGTCTACCGGGGGTTGTACCTTGCTTTCCCTAACGCGCAGGCCTCTCCTCCTACTCCACGCCCCCATGATCACTGGGCCTCTCAAGCGCCAGGTCGATCAGATCTGGTCCACGTTCTGGTCGAGCGGGATCTCTAACCCGCTCACCGTCATCGAGCAGCTCTCGTATCTGCTGTTCATCAAGCGCCTCGACGACATCCAGACGCGCCGTGAGCGCCAGGCGCAGCGGACCGGCACGCTCGACTTCGAGCCGGTCTTCGGGCCGGACGAGCAGCACCTCCGCTGGTCGCGCTTCAAGCAGCTACCGCCTGAGGCAATGCTGCGCACCGTGCAGCAGGATGTCTTCCCGTTCATCAAGACCCTGGGGCAAGGCGACGATCCCGACACGACAGGCTCGACCTACGCGAAGCACATGGAGGGCGCGGTCTTCATGATCGCCGACCCCGCGCTCTTGGCCCGCACCGTCGAGCGAATGGACGGCCTGGACCTGGACGACCGCGATACGAAGGGCGACCTCTATGAGTACATGCTCTCGAAGCTGTCCACCTCGGGGCAGAATGGGCAGTTTCGCACGCCGCGCCACATCATCAAGCTGATGGTGGACCTCGTCGCGCCGCGGCCAACCGACACCATCTGCGACCCGGCCTGCGGTACGGCGGGCTTCTTGGTAGCGGCGGGCGAGTACCTCCGCGACCACTACCCCGACCTCCTCCTCGACGTCGACCGGCGGGCGCACTTCCACGAGCGCGCCTTCACCGGCTACGACTTCGACGCGACGATGCTGCGGATCGGGTCGATGAACATGATGCTACACGGCGTCGAAAACCCGCACATCGAGCACCAGGACACACTCGCAGACACGGCGGCCCACCTCCGCGACCGGTTCTCGCTGGTCCTCGCCAATCCGCCGTTCACGGGCTCGCTTGACTACGAGCGCACGGCGAAGGACTTGCAGGCTGGCGCGAAGACGCGGAAGACCGAGCTCCTCTTCATGCGGCTCATCCTGCGCCTCCTGGAGCCGGGCGGACGCGCGGCGGTGATCGTCCCTGACGGGGTGCTCTTCGGCTCGACGAAGGCGCACAAAGCTATCCGCGAGGAGCTTGTGGAGCGGCACCAACTCGACGCGGTGGTGTCGATGCCCTCGGGCGTCTTCAAGCCCTACGCAGGCGTCTCGACGGCCATCCTGCTCTTCACGAAGACGGGCACCGGCGGCACTGAGGGCGTGTGGTTCTACGAGATGACTGCCGATGGCTTCTCCCTGGATGACAAGCGCCAGCCCGTAGACGAGAACGACCTCCCCGACCTCCTGACACGATGGCAGGACCGTGCCGTCGAAGTGGACCGACCGCGCACGGCGCAGAGCTTCGTGGTGCCGAAAGCCGAGATCGCCGAGCAGAGCTACGATCTCTCCTTCAACCGCTACCGGGAGGTGGAGTACGAGGCCGTCGAGTATGACCCGCCCGCCGTGATCCTCACTGACCTGCGCGCGCTGGAGCAGGAGATCCAAGACGACCTCGACGCGCTGGAAGCGCTGATCGCATGAATGGATACCCCAGTGTCCGACTGGACAAGCTCTGCAAGATTCAAAGCGGAGGAACGCCTCGACGTAGTCGTAGGGAGTTCTACGGCGGTAGTATTCCCTGGGCCAAGATTGGGGACCTCAACAACGGCACCGTTTTCGAAACAGAGGAGACGCTGACCGACGCTGGCCTAGAAGCCATCCGTAACCGGCTCTTTCCTGCTGGAACTCTCCTCTTTGCCATGTACGGCTCGATTGGCAAGCTCGGCGTCGCGGGCGTCGACATGACAACCAATCAGGCAATACTCGGCATTCAAATCAAGGAGAGCGAACGACTCGACCAAAACTACCTACGTCACTGGTTCGGCTTCATTCAGCTTCGCCTTGAAAACATGGGCGCAGGCGTCACCCAGAAGAACCTGTCCGCCAAGAAGGTTCGGTCGCTAGAGATCCCCCTTCCCCCGCTCGCCGAGCAGCGCCGCATCGCCGCCGTGCTGGACCGCGCCGACGCCCTCCGCGCCAAGCGCCGCCGCGCCCACGCGCGCCTCGACGACCTCCTGCGCGCCGTCTTCCTGGAGATGTTCGGCGACCCCGTGCCTAACCCTAAGGAGTGGCCTATCGTCGCACTAGGTGACGTCTGTACGGCTCAACTCGGTAAGATGCTGTCCAAGAAGGCAAAGCAGGGGGTTAATCCTATCCCTTACCTCGCGAACGCGAGCGTTCGATGGCGCTCCTTCGATCTATCGGACCTCTCCGAAATGGACTTCACGGCTAAGGAGCTAGTGAAGTTTGACCTCCGCGCTGGTGACCTACTGGTCTGCGAAGGAGGAGAGGTTGGACGATGTGCCATCTGGCAGAATGAGTTCCATCCATGCTCCTTCCAGAAAGCTCTACACCGACTCCGCGTAGACACATCACGAGCCGTTCCTGAGTACTTGCAAGAGTACTTCTACTGGATGGCACAAAACGGTGGGCTTGCAGACTCAACCTCGAAGGCTACGATTGCTCACCTGACCGGTGTCAAGCTGAAGAAGCTACCCCTTCCACTTCCGCCGCTTGAGCTTCAGATCCAATTCCAGCAGATCTACAGCTCGCTGATGAAAGCAAATGCCATTCAACAAGCGAGCGTCACGCGTTTAGATGATCTCTATCAATCCCTAGCGCAGCGGGCCTTCCGTGGTGAACTCACAGGCGACGCCCTCGCCGAAGCCGTCTCCTGAGCCATGCCAGGGGCGTCCAACTTCGCGTTCGCGCACGAACTCTGGTCGGGCTATCCCGCCGACGCGGCCACGAAAGCTGAGCACTACGCCAAGCGCGACCCCCGCGCAGCCTGCTTCTACGCCCGTCGAGGGCTCGAACTCGTGCTGCAACGCGAGCACGAAGCCTGGAGCTACGACGTCCCAGCCTACTCGATGACGCTCACGGAGCGCCTCAACCTCTTCCGGAACGACCTCCGTCGCTCGTGGGACCATGCGCAGAACGCCGTACGACGGGCCTGCAACACCGCCGTCCACGCGGAGGGCAAGGTTGCAGAGCGGCAGGCACTCAGCGCCGTGTACGGGCTCTACTGCGTCCTGGCTGAGCTAGCGCAGGGCCGTGCCAAGGTTCCCGCCTTCAACCGGGACCTTATCACCGGCACCCTCCTCGACAACCCCTCCTCACGCGAGGACATCGAGGCCCTTCGCCGCGAGTTGGACGAGCGCGAGCGCACCATCGCCACCCTCAAACGCACGCTCGCCGCCTCACATCATGAACGGGACCGCGCGCTGGAGGAGCGCAACCAGCACATCGAGCAGCTCCACGAGCAGCTACACCGAGCCCCAACCCCGGAGGAAGTCGACGAGCTACGCGCGCAGACGCAGTCCCTCTCCAAACGACTGGAGGCGCTCCGGCGCACAGAAGGGACCTCGTCCCTGCGCTACCTCCACGAGATCGGCTCCATCCCCTGGCTGGGGTTGCTCGTAGCAAGCCGCGAGGTACGCACCGAAGAGCGCGCGCAGGCCCAGGCGGTCATTCTCGAAGAGCTCAGCCGTCGCTACCACGCCCTGCTAGCCCCTTACCTCGACCTCCATGAGCCATCCTGAAGGCACACGGCCCACGTCGTTCAATGAGGCGGCCGAGGCAGCCGAGAAGCTCCTCACGCAGCTAGAAGGCTACGAGAGCGCGCTCGAACGGCTGCGTGCCGTACAGGGTGAACTGACGGGCCTCCAAGGCGAGATCACGACACTGCGCACTAGCACGACGACGCTCAGCCAAAGTGCAGGCACCGCTGCCGAAGTCTACCGCGAACTGACGAACAGCCAGTCAGCGGTGCGCGCCGAGATCGAGGAGGTGCGGCAGGACGTCGAGCGCACCCGCGAGGAGTTGGGCAGCCTGGTTGAGAGCACCCGCGAGGCGATGGATTCAGTCCTCACCCCCGTTCAGCAAAGCGCAGCGAGTTTAGCTGCTTCGCTGGATGAACGCGCGAAGCTTGTGGAGGCCGAAGCGCAGAAGTCGGTCGAGAACCTCGTCGGCCCGGCCAAGCAAGCAGGGACCGCTCTCGTCGCCGCGCATGAACGAGCGAGCGAGATCGAGGGCCGGCTGAGCCAGAGCGTAATAGAGTGGCGCACAGCGCTGCGCCAAGCTCAGCAGTCCGAACTGCGCACGGTGCGCTGGCTCTCCATGGCAACGCTGGGAGCCGTGCTCCTCTTCGGCGTCTTGTCCTTGCTTCGTGGCCCTTCTGGCGGCGTTGACTTGGACGAAGCAAGTGTGCAAGTACTCAACGGGGTGAACCCGGAGGAAACCATCGCGGGCCCTGTGGCGACGGCGGTGCGCCGCGCTGAGATCGGCCAGATCGCTGGGGCCTTCGACACGGTCGTGAACCAGGGCACGAGCTACATCCTGCTGCACGGCGCATCCCGAGCCGCTGGGGAGGCACTCGCCGACCACCTGGGGCTCCCGCACGAGCGCGTCGTCCCGGGCTCTCCAACGCCGCGCAACGGCGATATGACCGTACTCGTCGGGAAGGACTACCTCGAGGTCTTCCCTGCTGTCTTCGGCAACTGACCCACCTGCCATGCCTGACGCCTCTTCCAACTTCGCCTTCGTCCGCGCGGGCTGGCCCGACCTCCACCACGCCGCCGTACGTGCTGAGCGCCACGCCCGCTCAGACCCGCGGGCAGCGTGCTTCTACGCCCGGCTGACGCTGGAACGCGCGGTCTACTGGCTCTATGACAACGACGCGGCCCTCCCCTACGTCTCTGACGACCGGCTCGGCACCCTCCTCCACGAGCCCGCCTTCAAGCAACTCCTCGGGCGCGCCGTCTGGCCAAAGACGCGGGTGATTCAGCGCCTTGGCAACGACGCCGTCCACGACGACCGCCGTGTCCCCGTCGGGGACGCCGAGCAGGCTGTGCGTGAGTTGCACCACGTACTCTACTGGCTAGCCCGGCACTACACTTCGGGCAAGAGCCCCAGCGTCCCCGCCTTCGACGTGTCGCTCCTGCCGGATGCCTCGGGACAGACGCCCGTCTCCTCCGCGGCACTCGCGGCGGCTCAGGCAAAGCTCGAAGCCGAAGTCAACGCCGCGGCCGAGGAACGCCTCGCAAAGCTACAGACGCTCGCCGACCAACTCGCCCAGAAGCAGCAGGACCTCGCCGACCAGGAGGCCGCCCTCGCCGAGGCCCGTAAGCGCCTCGAAGCCGAGCGCGAAGCCGAGCGCCAAGCCATCGCCCAGACACGCGCTGCGAACGAGGTCAAGGTCGCCACTGCCTCAACCCCGCACGACTACAACGAGGCTCAGACCCGCGCCTTCCTCGTCGACCTCCTGCTGCGCGAAGCAGGCTGGCTTCTCGACGACGCACGCGACCGCGAGTATCCCGTCACGGGGATGCCTACACCTTCGGGCACAGGATCCGTCGACTACGTGCTCTGGGGCGACGACGGACGACCTCTTGCCGTCGTAGAGGCCAAGCGATCCCGGAAAGACCTGCGCGTCGGAAAGACCCAGGCCAAGCACTACGCCGACGCCCTCGAAACCGAGTTTGGTCGCCGTCCCGTGATCTTCT
>JBCCLD010000115.1:0-11877 GCA_039027055.1 Bacteroidota bacterium | reverse complement strand
GTGAAAACGAGGCAGTCACACAGGATGATGATCTAGCGCAAGGCGAGGACACAACTCCGCAGCGCGATTGGTCTGACGATGACGAGGCTGAGGCCCGTAAGCTTGACTGGAAGCCGCGCTCTGAGTGGAAGGGCCACGTTCCGGCAGGTTTCATTGATGATCCGCGTGAGTACACAACGCGCGCTCGAACGCTCGCACCTGTTCGCGCTTTGGAGGAGCGTATGCGGCGCTCTGAGGAAGAGTTTGGTGAACGTCTGCGCAAGATGGAAGGCATTAGCCAGGCCAACGCTGAGCGGATGCGCAACCAGTACTCGAACGCACGCCCGTCGTTCTGGACGGGCTGCTGCATGGCATGCCCAGCGTCTGGACCTGTGCCCACGAAGGGCCGGAGACGTTCAGTCCGTTTGACGTGGTGGGTCACCTCATCCACGGCGAGGAAACCGACTGGGTGCCCCGTGCCCGCCGCATCCGCGAGCACGGGGTCACCCTGGCTTTTGAGCCGTACGACCGTTTTGCACAGCAGCATCGGTTCGGAGACGCATCGCTAGCGGACCTGCTCGACCGGTTTGCAAGCGCGCGCTCGGAAAACATCGCGACCGTGCGCGCGTGGCGACTCACCGAGGAGGACCTCGACCTGAAAGGCCTGCATCCCGACCTGGGCGTTGTGACGCTTCGTCAGTTGCTGGCGACCTGGACGGTCCACGACTATAGCCACCTTGCGCAGATCGCGCGGGTCATGGCCAAGGCGTACACCGATGAGGTGGGGCCGTGGAGGGCGTACCTGAGCATCCTCCACCGGTGAGCCGTCGCCTGCTCAACCTCGGCCGTCGCGCCGCCGGTCTCTTCGACGGTCATCGCGGCGATCGTCGCGCCGGTCCCACGAGTCGTAGCGGTCCCGCTGCCCCCATCGGTCGTAGTCATCATAGAAAAAATGGTCGTACGTGTGGCGGTTGAAGGTGCGGCGCTGGCGGCTCGTCAGGACCCGGGCGATTCGGTCGTCGGTGCGGTTCCAGAAGCGGCGGCCCGTCCGTGTACGCTCAGCAGCGCGCCGCGGAAACGGATAGACGGAACGTCGCCCGTGCTCCTGCGCTGAACGCAGCGTACGTCCCACGAGGAGGTCGTAGACCGCCGCCTCTTGGCGGCGCGTCAGGCCGAGCGCGTAGGCGAGGCGGCGCGTGTAGCGGTCGGCGTCCTGCTGTACGCGTACGCGAAAGCGAGGCCACGCATAGGTCGTGTTTGCAGGGACAACGGGTGTCCGCTCCACTGTGGTGGACACGAGCGACGCGGGCCCTGCCGAGGCCGGGACGGTCGCAAGCGGGCCGAGCCCAAGCATCGCGAGGGCCAGGGCAACAAGGTGGTGGAAGCGATAGCGCATGGTGAGAGCCGGACGAGCCAGCGGCTGGTGAACGAAACAACCGAGGGGTGCCAGGTGATGCAACGTCAGCCGCACCCCGCCCCTTTATCGTCACACTTGCACACGTGACAGCGCGGTCGTACCGTCCGTGTAACCCGACGCATACGCCCCCGTAGGGCCCTCCTACCTCCTTCACTTGCAGCCCTTACAGATGGAAGCCGTCCTCGCCATCTTCTCGATGTTCGTCATCCTCCCGACGATCATCTTCACGTTCGTATTCCGGATGCGCAGGCTGAAGCTCGAAGAGCGGCTGGCACGCGAAACGACGCGCCCACAGCTCGCCGCTGAGGAGCTTCGCATGAGTGAGCTCCAAGCACTCATCGAGGACGCGGTGGACGAGGCGACGGCCCCGCTCTACGACCGTATCGCCGCGCTGGAACGCGGCCAGTACGACCAGCGCGACCCACTCACGGGCGAGTACGTAGACGACAGCTACCTGGCGCCCAACGGACCCGTCGCCCCGAAGACGGTCGGACGCACGCGTTCATAGCACTCGAACTTCACTGGTTGTCCGTGCAGCGCTCTGTCCGCCCCGACCGTGACGACGCTTTCTGGGCAGCCCTTGCCGCTCGGGACTGGCGTCGTAGCCGTACCGCTCCGCCTGGCACGGTCTGCGTGGCTTTCGGCTCGCCCATCCATCGACGCGGCACGTATTACCGGCGCCCAGCCTACACGGACGGCACAGCCTGGCTCAGCCAGCAAGCCTACGACGTGATGCAGCGGCGTAGGCGTGGAACGTCGGGCTCCCGAGCCACGCGCGATGCGTGATGCCTCAGGCGTAGACGGCCTAAGGCCAAATCGAGGACAATGGTGTTCTCGTAGGGATTTGCTCTTCAAGGTGGGGCGTGGCGGCGATGCCTACTGCCATGGTATCGCGATGGCAACGCGAGCGAACCGCCACGGCTTCGTGACAACTGCCCAGATCCCGCTTCGTTGATTGGTTGCGAATCCCAACCCGACCTACCAACAACCCACCCGACCATGAAACGACTTTCCATGCGCCTTCTGCTGCTGCTTACAGTCGGTGCCTTCAGCGTCGCGCCTGTCTTCGCCCAGGACGATCAGCGCCGCGGTCCGCGCGGCGACGCCTCGCCTCAGGAACGGCTCGAACGGCTCGCCGACCAACTGGAACTCACCGACGCGCAACGCGCCGACCTCCGACCTATTCTGGATTCTCACCACGCAGCTCTGCAAGCGATCCACGACGACAGCAAGGCCCTACGCCAACACGTGCAGAACGGCGACCTCACTCGAGAAGAAGCGCAGGCCCAGCGCGGAGAATTCGAGGCCCGAATGCAGGCCGAACGCGATGCCCTCGCGCAAGCCGCTGCGCCGATCCTCGACTCCGAGCAACGAGCCAAGCTGACCCAGCTGTTGGAGAAGCGACAGAACCGTCGCGGCGATCGGGGTGACCGCCGCGGGGACCGGCAAGGCCCGCGCACCAGCAATGGCTAAGCCGACGAACTCTCGAAGGGGAAACACATACATCGAGAGGACGAGCGCGCGGTGGACTTCGGTCCGCCGCGCGCTTGGTGTGGGGCCCCGCCCGGAATTGGTGAGGGCTTCGGAAAACCGACGCGACCGATTCGTGGCTGCTACGTAGGGATACCTCGGCAACGCCGACCGACGTCACGTGCACGCACCGGTAGCGCGGCTTGCCTCCCTTGCCCGTACTACAGACACGAACGCTCCGTGCGGTTCGACGCCCTCTATTCCTTGCTAGAAGTGCGCCTGCACGATGGGGCTGTGCTCCCGGGGCCGAATGCCCAGGCGTTCATGGCGCCCATGCAAGAGCGCCGCAACCCGACTCTGATCGACCCGCATGGCAAGGCCTGCCGACATGCAGCCGTCCTCATGCTCCTCTACGGGGATGGCGAGGGCTCCGCGCGGTTCGCCCTCACGCAGCGGCCTGACACAATGCGGGAGCACAGCGGGCAGATCTCATTCCCGGGAGGGCGCATCGAGGACGGTGAGACGGCGCTGGAGGCAGCGCTGCGCGAGACAGAGGAAGAGGTCGGCGTGGTGGTGCCCCTGGATGCCGTGGTTGGCTCGCTCTCAGGGCTCTATATCCCGCCTACGCGGTTTTGCGTGACGCCCTTCGTGGCAGCGCTCCGCGAACGACCTGCCTATCTGCTCAACCGCGTCGAGGTGGCCCGGCTTATCGAAGCGTCCGTCGCCGACCTGCTGAACCCGAACACCGTCAAATCAACGGTGCGACATATCCGCGGCGTCGACTTCGACGTGCCCTATTTCGCCCTGGACGGTCACGAGGTCTGGGGGGCGACCGCGATGATGCTCGCCGAATTTCGCGCGGTCCTTCTACAGGACGCCTAGCGGTCAGCCCGCATTTATCCACGGCACGCGTCGAAGAGCAAGGCGAAGCCAAAGGCACACGCAACCAGCGTGAGCTGAGCGCGCGCAGCACGGGTTGGGAGCGGTCCATCCCCGTACAAGCGCGACGGTAGCAGCCCGACCAGGTAGAGGATGCGTGCGCTGGTGAGCACGAGGCTGCCCACCCGTTGAAGCGCGTCGAGCCAGCCCTGCATCGTCAGCGGCTAACCTTGCGTCCCTTCCAGGTGTAGCCACCCCACGCGCCGAGCGTAGCCATGGCAACGATGTAGACGGGGTGGAGCACCTGCGAAGGAAGAAACCATCGCAGGAGGTGGGGCCGGCCGAACCGACGGGCGAATGGGGCGAGGAGCGCCCACTCTGGCACGAGCTTGAGCGCCCACGCGCCTGCAACCACACCCGCGAGTGCAGGCACCAAGGGCAGCGCCAGCGTCGTGCCGATGAGTAGCACGAAGTAGGCGAAGATGGCAACATTCATCGCGACAAGGGCTGGGTTCGGGTAATGCGCGCCCTTCGACGCCCAGCGAGCCCGTTGCGCCACGAAAGCCCCAAGCGAAAACATCGGCTCGGTCACGACGGCCGCAGCGGGGTCGTTGCAGAAGCATACCTGCCAGGCCGTCCTGTCGGCGATCTTCTGCATCAGCAGTTCGTCGTCGCCACTCGTGAGGTGGTCGATGCCGTGGAAGCCTCCCAGCGCATCGAACACGTCACGGCGGTAGGCGACGTTGGCGCCGTTACAGAGCGTGGGGCGGCCCGCTCCGATTGCGCCAGCTCCGACGGCCACGAGGCCTAGAAACTCCAAGGCCTGCATCTGGAGGAGCGCTGGGCGATGCACCGTGTAGAGCACGGGCCCCGAAACCAGCGCGACACCCGGGTTGGTTCGGTCGAGCGGACGGTCGTACGCCTCCACGCGACCGAACGCGTGTGTCATCGACCGAATCCAGGTGCTCGGGACCGCGCAGTCGGCGTCCGTCGTCAGGATCACGTCGCCTCGTGCGTGTGCGATCCCTTTCTCGATCGCCCGCTTTTTGTGCGCCCGTTGCCGTTCGAGGTTTTCCGGCATCTGCAACAGCCGGAGTCGCAGGCTCGCCGGTTCGTCCTCGTCTGGCTCGTCTTCGAACCCAGCAAAGACAAGTTCGCGTGGGGCCTCGATCTTCGCACGGACGAGTTCGGGCGTCGCATCATCCGACAGGTCATCCACGACAAGCAGCTCGAAGCGGTCGGCTGGGTAGTCGTTCGCCAGGATCGCGTCCATGCAGGCCTCGATGCAGTCCGCTTCGTCACGCGCGGGGACGATCACGCTCACGAACGGTACGTCGTCCTCATCTGCCCCCCGGACAGGCTCCCGCGCCACGCGCCGATAGCCGAGCGCAAACGCTCCGATGAGCAGCGCGTAGACTCCGGCAAGGCTTAGCAACAGGAGAGAAACCAACACGAGTGGCGTCATCGTCACGTAGTCGACGGGAGCGGGGCTTCCGGAGCAGGCACGGCCAGCGATGCGGGTTCAGCGATCGGCGTACGGCTGGTTTCTGACTCGGCACGGACGCGCATCCGGAGAACGAGCGGCAGGCCGACAAGGGCTGGCAGGAAGAGGTTGAGCGCGGCGAGGCTCAGCGCCCCGTTGAACGCCGCTGCCTCTGCTACGCCCATGAAGGCGAAGAAGTAGACCGCCGCGCCCTCCCGGATGCCGAGGTCAGCCAGCGTGACCGACGGCACTGCGCTCTTGGCGAAGAAGACGAGCGCCACGGCGACGTAGGCGTACAGCAGCGGTGTGGCGCCATCGAAGGCACGCACGAGAAGCACGAACTGTGTCGAGAACACGACATAGCGCAAGGCCGAGAGCCAGAACAAGGCCCGAGCGTCAGCGCGGTTGAACCGGTCGAGGATGCGCAGCAGCGTCTTGAGCCGCCGCGACGGCGTGAGGCTGACCAACAACCGATGCGTGCTGCGGGGGTGGAGCAGGAGGTAGAGGAAGAACGCCGTTGCGACGATCCCCAACGCCAGCAGGGTCGCCCAAGCGAAGGTGTCTAGCCCAGCCTCGGTGAGGAGGAACAGCGTCAGCGCAGCCAAGCCGAAGACGAGGCAGCACGCTAGCGTCATCATGCGTTCGGCAAACGTCAGCGCGGCGAGCTGCCAG
Source organism: Bacteroidota bacterium (assembly GCA_039027055.1). GTDB lineage: Bacteria > Bacteroidota > Rhodothermia > Rhodothermales > Rubricoccaceae > JBCBEX01. Next base: position 5,977 of record JBCCLD010000115.1, on the reverse strand, counting down.
CGCCCGGCGTGGCGGAGGTAGAGCGCCCGGCCCACATAGTCGCCCACGCGCCCAGGTGTAAGCAGCCCGATGGGGTAGCCACTCAGCACGGCCCCGATGGATTCACGCTGCGTCACCCGTGGTGCGAGGCGCTTGACAAGCCGGTGCCAGCGGTAGGCCTCCAGCCACAAGTTGAGCGGCACCAGTGCCGCGGCGGCGAGTGCCCAGCCGGGGTGTGCCGACCGCGCCGCGTCGAGGATGGCCTGCCATTCAATCAGCCTGACAAGGAGCGCCAATGCGGCTCCCGCCAGAGCGAGTTTGAGTAGGTAGCGCAGCGAAGAACGGAGCACGAAAGGGGAGTGGGGTGGAGGGGGGGAGGTCGGTTCACGTGCACCCGGCAGCATGGGCGCACCACGATACCGAAGCGCTCGAAACTACACGCCGTCAGCGAAGTGGTGAGCGAAAGCGCCGCAAATCGTAGACCAGCCGGATCTCCGAGGCGAATGCCCCCTCGGTGCTGATCGAAAACTGCGCGGTCATGAGCACATCGGAGCGGCTACGGTCGAGGAGCGTACCGCCCAGGACGAGAACTGGACGCAGGGGTACCCTGCTGCTCTCGGCGAGGGCGTCGTTGTCGAAGGCAATGCGCGTGGTAAATTCGTCCTCGATGCGGTTGTAGACGTTGCCCAGCTTCACACCAATGAACCCGTCGGTCTCGTAGGCCTTGGTGACCAAGTCCAGCAGCGAAGGCACCGGGAAGCGATAGGACACGTCGGCCACGAGGGCATCGAGGCCGGTGAGACGGTACCGGCCAAACGCACCAAGCAGGCGGTAGTCCAGCACGGCGAGGTAGTAGAACGGTAGTGCCTCCACGTCCACGCCACGGCGGGTGGAGAGATGCGCGGACACGCGGATGACATGATGCTGGAGCGCAGGAACCAGGTCGGCCAGCGGGAAGAAGCCATAGACGGTCGCAGACGCTTGCCAGAAGCCCAAACTGGAGCCATCGATGGCAACGTAGCGGCTGCCCGACACCTGGCCTAGCCAACCCTGACGCGCGTATTCGGACGCATCGCGGGTGTCCGTGGCGAGCGAGACACCGACGTAGGCCCCCGTCCGGTCTTCGATCTGCGCCGCGGCAATGCTGCCTTGCGAGGCCTCGTCGAGGAGTGACACAGACTCGGCGTCCTCCGTGATGCGACCCAGGCGGTCCCACCGCACGCGCACAAACGGCTGCAGGAGGAGACCGGTATGGTCGAACACGTACGTGCCCAGCAAGGCCTCGGTGTCAAATGTGGTATGCTGGAAGCGGACGCCCAGGGTGTCCGAGGTGCGCCCTCCCGATCCGAAGAAGGGCCGCTCGGTGGTCGTGCGTGCATAGAAGCCCAGCATACCGTGTACTCGCGCGCGGAATGGGTCGGCACTGTAGACATTGAGGCTAAGCCGCTGGTAGCGCTGAGCAAGGATGGTGCCCGCGCGCCAACGCGATTCGTTCCACCCTAGATGGCGCGCCGTGACCGTTCCCCCCACGCCGAACCCGCGTCGGGGCGAGTAGAGCGAGCTAACATCGAATCCAAGCGACCAGTCGATCGGGGTGCGCGGCGTTGCGTCTTTCGTGGTGTCTGGGACGCTCGCCTCTACAAAAGAGGCACCGTCTGGAAGCGCCAGCGTAGGCACCGACGAGGGGCCGGCGGCATCAACGAAGGCGACCAGGAAAGCGAGCAGAGCGGCGAGCGACACGGAGGACACGGGTGGTAGAGTGGCGACAAGGTAGGCACGCGCCTCGCACCTCCACCGTCGCTACAAAGCCGGACACTATCTTCATCGTCAAGCCATCCACTCAGCCATCTACTCATGCGTCTTCTCGTTGTCGGAAGCGGTGGGCGCGAGCACGCCCTCTGCTACGCCCTCGCCCAGAGCCGCCACGCCCCGCACCTCCTCTGCGCCCCGGGCAATGCTGGCACCGCCTCGCTCGCGGAAAACGTCCCCGTCGCCGCTGACGACGTGCAGGGGCTGGTCGCGCTCGCAGAGGAACGCAGCGTGGACCTCGTCGTCGTCGGCCCTGAGGTGCCTCTCGTGCTTGGCCTCACTGACGCGCTGAAGAAAGAGGACATCCAAGTCGTAGGGCCGAGTGCCGCCGCGGCCCAGCTTGAGGGATCGAAGGCGTTTGCGAAGGCGTTCATGGACCGGCACGCCATCCCAACTGCACGCAGCCGCACCTTCACCAGCGACGCCTACGCCCAGGCGCGTATGTACGTGGAGGCGCATGCGCTACCGCTCGTGCTCAAGGCCGATGGCCTCGCTGCGGGCAAGGGCGTCTTGATCCCCACGACCCGAGCAGACGCGCTCGAAGGCCTCGACCAGATCCTACGTGCCCACGCCTTCGGGAAGGCCGGGGCTAAGGTGGTCGTCGAGGACTTCATGGACGGCGAGGAGGCGAGCGTATTTGTGCTCACCGACGGTATGGAGTATGTCCTGTTCGCAGCCGCCCAAGATCACAAACGCATCGGCGAAGGTGACACCGGGCCGAACACAGGCGGCATGGGGGCCTACGCTCCCGCACCAATCGTCACGGCCGAGGTGTTGGCACAGGTCGAGGCGCGCATCGTGCAACCGACGTTGCGAGGCATGGCGCAGGAGGGCATGCCCTACCGTGGCTTCTTGTACGTCGGGCTGATGATCACGCAGGAGGGGCCCAAGGTGGTCGAGTACAACTGCCGGCTGGGCGACCCTGAGACGCAGGTGGTGCTCCCGCTCTTGAAGACGGACTTTCTGGATCTGCTCCGTGCGCAACAGGACCACCTCCTCAGCGAGATTCAGGTGCAGATGCACGATGGGGCGGCAGCGTGTGTGGTCGTGGCCTCCGAGGGCTACCCTGGTCCTTACGAGAAAGGCCAACCCATCTCAGGCCTCGGTCAGACGCACGGCAATTCTGCTGCGGATGGTTTGGCTACGTCTGGAGGCTCGGCGGACACGATGGTGTACCATGCGGGGACGCAACGCGATGAAGCGGGTACGCTCGTCACGAGTGGAGGTCGGGTGCTCGGCGTAACCGCTAGGGGCGCGTCGCTCCAAGCAGCCCTCGACGCCGCCTATGCACGGGTCGACACCGTCTGCTTCGACGGCATGCAGTTTCGACGTGACATCGGACAGAAGGGCTTGAGCCATCTGGCAGGCTAAAAACGCGTATGCAAGAGACCCGATCTCTGCCCATGCTAGCGCCCCCACGCGCCTCTCTGATGCTAGGCGTCCCTGTGTTCCTCCTGAGCTCAAGGACGACCAAAGTAGGCCTTGTCGCAGGCCTGCTCGCGCTGTCTGCATTCGCCGTTGCCTGCACCGAGGTCTCTACATCTAGTGCCGAATCGACCAGGCGCTCCCTCGCGACGGTGGGCGAGCCGATTCGCTCGGCAACACAAGCGGACGGCACTGCCGACACGGTGATGACCCGACTCGCCTCGTTTCAAGACGCGGTCTCGCTGAGCGCGGACCCCGCAGGCCGGCTCTACGTGGTCGATGCCGCCGCCGCCACCGTGACCGTGCTCGATGCGGGAGGAGAAGTCCTGGCTACCCACGGCGGACCAGGTAGCGGCGACTACGGTTTCTTCGAGCCCGCCGACCTCGACCCCACCAACGGCCTTGCTTTCTTCGTAGCGGACCTCGGTAACCAACGCGTACAGCGCTTCGAGCGGGACTTCAGGCTGGTCCGCTCGATCCCGGTCGAGCTGCCAGGCGACGAGGGGCCCAGGGACGGTGCCGACCGTGCAGTGCCTGGCGATCCGGTCGCCGTTGCGCTCAGCCCCACTGGTGACCTCCACGTCCTCGATGCGCGGAGCCGCACGGTGCTTACCCTCGACCCGGACCGAAGCTTCGAGCGGACTCTGGGTGCGTTCCGCCTTCCCGTTGACCTCACCGTTGGCGATGACGGTACGCTCTACGTGGCCGATCGCGGCCGGCAACGCCTGGTCGTGTTCGACACCTACGGCTTTCGCCTGCGCACCATCGACCTCCCGGCACCTCCACAGGCCGTTGCCATCGTTCGAGGACATCTGCTGGTCACGTTCGAGGCGGACGTCGCCCTGATTTCTACGGAGGGTGTAACGCTGGCGTCGGCACGAGCGACTGCCGAGGATCGTCTGGTGGGCGCAGCCTGGGTGCAGGACGATCTCCTGCTCCTGACGAAGTCAGACCTGTACCGGCTTCCGCGAGGGTTACACGCCGACGGCTAGCGGATCCAGAATCCGATCACGTAGGGACCGAGTCCCGCAATCAGCACCAGGGCCAGGGCGCTGACGATGGTGCCAGCCCAGACCAAATCCCGTGTGGTCAGTTCGCCTTGTGCATAGGCGATCGCATTGGGCGGCGTGCTCACCGGGAGTGCCATCGCTGACGAGGCTGCAAGCGCGATGCAAAGCGCGACTACGAAGCCCGACGTGCCGTCGCCCGCTGCCAAGGCGAGCGAGACGCCGATCGGCAGGACGAGGTTGGCCGCTGCCGTGTTCGACATAAACGTGCTCAGGACGAGCGTTCCCGCTGTCAGAATCAGCAGCGCTGTTGCGCCTCCTGTCGGTAGCGCCTGGACGAGGAGCACGTCGAGGCCCGTAATCCGCATGCCTACGCCGATCGCCAGGCCCCCGGCGATAAGCACGAGCACGTTCCACTGCAGCGCGTCGAAGTCGTGGCGGTTGAGCACGCCCAGCGAAGTGAAGGCGACGACGGGGAGAAGCGCGACAACCGCTGTGGGTAGGCCATGCCACGGCTCGGTGAGCCAGAGTAGGATCGTAGCGAGCGCCACCGAGAGGACCACGACGCCTCGTCCCGTGAGACGGCTGGTGATGGGTTCGAGGTGAAGACCCGGCGTTGCGGCGGGATAGAGACGAACGATCAGCAGCCAGGTCGCCACCAACAGCAGCGTGCCGAGCGGGACCGCGATCAACATCCAGGTCCCAAACGAGATGCGGAGACCAAACTCCGCGAGCACCCCCACCGCGACCGCATTCGGTGGGGAGGCCACCGGTGTGCCCATGCCGCCTATGTTGGCCGCAAACGGCACCGAGAGGAGGAGGCCCCGCCTGACTGGATCCGTCTTCGGAATCTGCGCGAGCATCGGCCCGACCAGCGTGATCATCATGGCGGTTGTCGCAGTGTTCGACATGAACATTGAGAAGGTGGCCGTTGCAATCATCAGCCCCAGCATGACGAGCCGAGGGCGCCCCCGGAACAGTCGGAGCACAAGGCTGGCCAGGCTGGCATCGACGCCTTCTTTTACGGCCGCACGCGCCACGATGAAGCCGCCCAAGAAGAGGTATATCATCGGGCTGGCTAGCGGCGCAAGAAACGTCTCATAGGGAGGCGGCTCGTCAGCGAAGCCAAGGCCCGGCCAACCGCCAGGGTTTGCGAGTAGGACGACCTCCAGGGCGATGACCAGCAGTGCCGTTGCGAAGAGCGGTAGCGCCTCCGTCGACCAAAGGAGCGCAGCGAGCACGAAGATGCCGGCCATGAGCCGCACTTCTCGGGGGAGGGACTCCGGTACGAACTGAGCAACCGCGACAGCAACGGCACCGGCAAACACCACCCCGACGGCTTGTTGCACACGCAGCTTCGAGCCAGGGATGCGCGCTCGGAGCAGGCGCTGCGCATGCGCGACTTCCATCCGTATGTGAGTGCGACCAAAACGAAGCCAACGCCCGAGGCGGCTGGGCGTGGGAACGAGACGGGGCATTGGCACAGCGAGTGGTGGTCTGAAAAGCCATCCCAAGGTGCCTCCTCTAGCTCATTCCCCCAAGCCAACGACCCCCAATCAGCGTGTCGGGTCAATCCCTACGCCCTGAATGCCCTACGCTAGAATGCCCAACGCCACACGCCCTAGTGCATGGACAACCGGTCTTTTGCGCTATCGCTGCTCGGGCATGGAAGCCGCAAACGCAGTTCCCCTCCTGGATAGGAGGGGACAGGGGTGGTTGACCAACCTGGCAACCCCGTCACGTCCAGAGGTGATCGC
>JBCCLD010000114.1:0-11881 GCA_039027055.1 Bacteroidota bacterium | reverse complement strand
CCGCGCCGCCGCCGAAGTGCTCGGGCTCGGTGAAGCGCGCCATCAGCGCGATGAAGCCGCCGTAGGACCCGCCGTAGATCGCCACCCGCTCGGACGGGATGCCCTCGCGGAGCCCCAGCCAGCGGCTCGCATCGACGTAGTCCTGGAGGTCGCGCCCGCCCATGTGGCGGTAGATGGCCGTACGCCAGTCGCGGCCGTAGCCCGCCGAGGCGCGGAAGTCGAGGTCGAGGACGACGTAGCCGCGCTGCGCGAGGAGGTGGTGGAACATGTACTCGCGGAAGTAGCTGCTCCACCAGCGGTGCACGTTCTGGAGGTAGCCCGCGCCGTGGACGAAGAGCACCGCCGCGCCGTTGGGCTCCGCGCCGAACTCCTCCGGCCGGTAGATCCGCGCGGGGACGAGCGCGCCGTCGGACGCGGGGATCTCGATGATCTCGGGCGCGCGCCATCCGTGGCTCAGCCAGTCCTCGGTCGGCGAATCGGTGACGCGGACCGGCGCGCGGGCACCGTCTCGGGTGAGCTCTTGGACGTAGACCTCGGGCGGGTAGTTGGCGGCGGAGTAGAGCAGCGCGAGCGTCTGGTCGTCGGGGCTGAGCGCGAAGTCGTTGCGGCCGCGCAGGCTTGTGAGCTTGGTCCGCACGCCGCCCTCGGTGCTCATCCGGTAGACGTGCCGCTCATGCGGCGAGCCCTCGCTCGACTGGAAGACCCACGTCTGGCCGTCGCGCGTGAGCTGCGGGTCGAAGACTTCGAAGGGGCCGCGCGTGCGCTGCGTCACGGTGCCCGTCGTCACGTCCACGTCGTAGAGGTGGCTGAAGCCGGTCGCCTCGCTCTGGAACCAGAAGCGCTCGTAACCTCCGTCGCGCCCGGGGATCCACCCGACGCTGTTCTCGAAGCCGAACCACGGGATACCGGGCCCGGCGATCCACGCCTCGTCGCGCTGCCGGTCGAGGAGCGTCAGGCCACCCGTCTCGGCGTCGAGGCGCGCGATCCAGCGGTCCTTGTTGTCGTCCGCGCGGGCGATCACGACGGCGTGCGCCCCGTCGGGGCTCCAGAACGGGCCGTACGGGATGAGGACGCGCGACGAATCGGTCTCCTGCCCCTGCTCACGCTCGTAATCCGCGGCGTCGAACGCGCCGGGCAGCGTGGCCAGGTCGACGGCGTAGGTCGTGTCGCGTGTGAGGTCCTGGATGTGGAGCGTCGGTTTCGTGCCGGGGCGGCCCACCTTCGGGCGCGCGCTGATCTCCTCGGCATAGCCCGACACGGTGACGTAGTCGGTCATGCCCGTGCGCGTGGGCTCGACGGGATCGGCGAGGACGAACGTGGCGTAGCGCCCGCCGGGGCTAAGCTGGAGTTGGCTGACCCGCTTGCTGCCGTAGAAGTAGGGCGTCGGTAGGCCCCGTGCGGCGTCCTCACGTCCCGATGCGGCCTCGGCGAGGGTGTCCTGGCGGTCTTGCTCGCGGAGCACGTCGAAGAGCCGCGTCTGCTGCTCGACGAGGTAGGCATCCTGCGCGCTCCGTTCGTCCTCGCTGGGAGCCTTTCCGCTGCGGAGGTCGGTGAGTTGCGCGAGCGCCCCCGTGGCCGCGTCGAGGCGGTGGAGGTTGCCGTCGCGCTCGAAGACGATGCCGGCGCCGTCGGTCGTGAAGCGGGGGTCTAACTCACGGCCGGGGGTTGTCGTCAGCCTCGTGAGTCGCTCGCTGTCGCCATCCATCGGCAGCGCGTAGCGGTAGAGGTCGCCGTCGCGGACGAAGACGCGGCGGGTGAAGTCGGGGCTGTAGGCGAGGCGGTCGGCGTGCCAGCCGTCGAAGCGGGGCGGCAGCGCGCGGCGTTCCTCGGCGGTGATCTGCTCCGGCGCGCCGCCGTCGAAGCGGAAGAGCGAGTCGGCCTCGTAGCCCCCCTTCGGGTTCCAGCGGAAGTAGACGGCGTCGCCCCGGTCCGTCCAGAACACGCTCGTGGGCCACGCGCCGATCCACGTCGCCGGGTCCTGCATGATCTCGGCGACGGTCAACGGCTGCGTCGTGTCTGGCGCTGTCGCGGGCTGGGCCGTGAGCACGGCAGCGTGAAGCAGGACGACCGCAAGAACAGCAGGGGGAATGGCAGGGGCGAGGCGAAACACGCGGGGCACCGGTAGTGAGGACAGGCAGCGCCGCGCAACTTACGTCCGTCACTCCCACGAAGCGCTATCCCATGACCCGCCTGCGAGGCTGCAGGGAGACCACGAATAGGCTTGACACCCTACCCCGAACGCCACACCTTTCGACCCTCGACCCTCGACCCTCGACCCTCGACCCTCGACCCCTCACGGATATAGCGGCAGCCGCTCGACGCGGTGGAACGTGATGAAGCCGAAGGCGGGCTGCGGCGGCGTGATCGTCGCCTCGAAGCGGACGGCCCCGCTCGCGCGGTCCACCTCGACGACCTTGCCGTTGGGCGTGCCCGTGTCGAGGACCGCTCCTGGCATGAACACGACGCGGTCCACCTCCGGGTGCACATCCACGTCCGAGACGATCCGCGAGAAGGTGTCGCCGCCGCGCTCCTTGCCGTATTGCCACACCTGCTGGATGGTCATCGCCTCCTCGTCGATGTCGTAGATCACGGCGCGGCTGTAGCGCGGGCCCTGCCCGTCGGGGAGGTAGTGGCGGCGGTCGCCGTTGTCAAAGACCGCGAGCGTGCCGTCGGGCAGCAACTTCGGCGCGTGCTGGTACCATGCCCACTCGAAGTCGGGGTACGGTGTGTTGCCTGCCAGGACCAGGTCGTCCGCGATCGGCTGCCCGGCCGCGTCGAGCGGCTGGAGGAGCTTCGTGCGGAGGTCGGTGCCATCGCCCGCCGTGTCCCAGCCGTTGTGCGGGGCGAGGATCCAGACGACCTCGTTGTCGCGCGTGAGCTTGACGAGGCCCTGCGTGCGCCCGGAGACAAGGATCGCGTCGTCCTCGGCGTCATAGGCCAGCGCGTTGCCGTGGAACCAGTCGATGTTGAGGTCAGCGAAGTCGCTCGGCCACGAGCGCCGCTGGTTGTCGAGCGACTGGTTGAGGTCCCATACTGTGACGATGGCGCCGTTCTGGCGGTCGATCTCGATGACGTGGTCCTCGACCGTCGCCAGGCCGAGCTTGTTCACGGTGGCGATGAAGTTGCCGTCGGGCTTCTCGATGACGTTGTGGTGGTAGCTGAAGCCCGGCATCGACCAGGTGCGCACGATCTCGCCGAGCATCGTCATCTCGTAGATCAGCGAGGTGTTGTTGCTGCCGAAGTAGAGGTTGCCGTTGGCGAGGCGCTCGATGCCGTTGTCGTAAAACAGGTCGCCAAGGACGGGGTCGCCGGTGAAGTCGAGGAGCCAGCGGACCGCGCCGGTCGCGTCGAACATGAACGGGCGCTGCGGGACGATGTCGCCGTTGTGGCCGAAGTAGCTGACGAGGTTGAGGCCGGGCCGCCCCCCGCTCGCGGGCACGTCGATGCGGATTTGCGGCAGCGCGTCGCCGATGGGGCCGGTGGTGACGGTGAGCATCGTGTCGCCAAGCACGGCGCCATTCGCGTCGAAGAAGCGCAACGTGACGGGGTTGGCGGTGGCCGCGTAGAGGCCAAGCACCGGCAGCGTGTGCGTCTGTACGACGGCGTCGAAGCGGTGCGTCAGCGGGATGCCGTTCGTCCCGCGTGCGGCAACGGTCACCTCGATCGAGGTCGGCTGCGTCGTCGTCACCGCCACCTCGGCGGCGAGGGGCGCCACGCCGGTCGGGTTGAGCGCGACCGCCAGCGCCGTCACAAAGTCGAGGCCGCCGCCCGGTTCGGGCTCAGGGTCTGGATCGGCTTGGTCGCAGGCTACGAGCGTGAGCAGTGGAACGATGAAAGCAAGAACGCGGAGGCGAGGCAACATCGGGCACACAGGAAATACGGCGGCTCGGGGGAGGCTCGAAGGTACACGCGGACCCTGCCTGGAACCTGGTTCGTATACATACGCTCTGGATCGTGTACCGCCGCCCATTAGCCTCGCGCGGTGCGCCCCATCGACCTTCGTCACCAACCCCCAACCCTATGCCCAAGCAAAAACCCATCGAACAGGAAGGCGTCGTCACGGAGGCGCTGCCCAACGCGCAGTTCCGCGTGGAGCTGGAGAACGGCCACGAGATCCTCGGCCTCCTCTCCGGCAAGATGCGCAAGTTCTTTATCCGCATCCTCCCCGGCGACCGCGTCAAGGTCGAGATGTCGCCCTACGACCTGACGAAGGGCCGCATCGTCTACCGCTACAAGTAGCGCACGCGCTGTCGGCCTTCGGCTGACGGCTATTGGTTTTCCGCGTCCCCCTCGCCCGACGCAGGCTCGGCGGGGGGCTCGGTCGTCACCCTGTCAGGTAGAGCCACGGCGGGTGGCGTCAACACAGGCACCGGCGTTGCGCTGGCAGGCGTGGTCGCCTCGGCAGACACGCCATCGCCCGAACCGCTCGCCTGGCGGGCTTCGAGCTCTTGGCGGAGCGCTTCGAGGCGCTGTTCGAGCTCGTACAGTTCGCGCGCCCGCTCCTCTAGCGACTCGTAGGTCTCCGAGAGCGCCCGCTCACGGATCTCGAAGGGCGCCAGTTCGAGATACCCGCGGTCCTCGTAGTAGCCCTTGAACAGGAAGTTGTGCTTGAGCGCCTCCATGTTCTCGGCGAGCCTGAACATGGCGAGGTTGCCCCAGTTGGCCGCGTCCTCGGAGCGCTCCAGGACGAGCGTGAGGTCGTTGGCGATGGACCCGAGGCGGGCGGTGGCGTCCTCCACGTTCTCGTAGACCGAGGGGTCGTTGATGAAGCGCGCGAGGGTGCCGTCGCCCTCGTTGACCTTGCTGATGATCGACTCGATGTTGGCCGAGGCCGTGGCGGCGATGGTGACGAGCGTATCGGCCTGGGCGGTGATGCCGCGGAGGGAGACGCGCGTCTCCTGGGCGGTCGCCACGAGGCCGTCGTAGAGGGCAGGATCGTAGATGAAGCGGCCGAGCGTGCCCTCGCCCGTCTGGATGTCCTGCATGATGCTCGTCAGCGTGACCGTCACCGAGTCGAAGCGCGACACCGAGTCGAAGAGCCGGTCCGACACCTCGCTGAGGTCGAGCGGGTCCACGCCGATGAGGCTACCGCCCTCGGCCACGGGCGGCTCCAGCTCCGAGCCCGCCGTGATCGAAACGATGACGCCGCCGACGAGGCCGTCGGTCTGGATGAGGGCCCGCGAGTCTTCGCGGATGAGGTGCTGCGCGTCCTCGCGGATCGCCATCATGACGGTGATGGGCCCGCCCGGGCGTGCCGGCAGGTCCACGCGCTCCACGCGCCCGACGTTGACGCCCTGGTAGAACACCTGGCCGCCGCTGATCAGGCCCGCCACGCGGCCAAACTCGGCCTGCACGCGGAAGGTGTCCGAGAAGAGGAACGTCCGGTTGGCGATGATGAACAGACCGAGCACGAACACGGCAATCCCCGCGATCATGAGCAGTCCGAGCCGAGCCTGTCGAGACATGAGGGGAAGGAAGAAGTTGGAAGTAGGAAGTTAGAAGTGGGAGGCCGTTTGGAAGTTCGAGGTGGGTAGGGTGCAGCGAGACACCGTACTTCCCACTTCAAACTTCTCACCTCCTACTTCAGAACTCGTTGCCGAAGAACTCGCGGAGGGCGGGGTGGGCGGAGTGCTTGAGCTGGTCCAGGCTCCCGCTCTCGGCGATCCGGCCGTCGTAGAGGAAATGGGCGCGGTCGGTAATGATACTCGCCGCCAGGAGGTCGTGCGTGATCGCGAACGACGAGATGCCGAGCGTGTCGCGTAGCTCGACGATGAGCTCGCTCACCACGCGGACGCTCACCGGGTCGAGGCCCGTCGTCGGCTCGTCGTAGAGGATGATCTCAGGCTTGAGGATGAGCGCGCGCGCCAGCCCGATGCGCTTCTTCTGCCCGCCCGATAGCTCCGCCGGGTATTGCGGCCCCTTCTCGGGCAGCTTCACCGCCGTGAGCAACTCGTCGATGCGGTCATTCTTCTCGCCCTTCGACATCCTGGTGTGCCGGTCGAGGAAGAAGCGCATGTTCTCGTAGACCGTCATCGAGTCGAAGAGCGCGCCGCCCTGGAAGAGGTAGCCGATGGCGAGGCGGCTGCGGTCGAGCGCGTCGCCGGTGAGCAGGTCCACGCGCTCGCCCTTGACCCACACCTCGCCTGCGTCGGGCCGCAGCAGCCCGACGATGTGCTTCGTGAGCACGCTCTTGCCCGTGCCCGAGCCGCCGAGGATCACGCCCGACGTGCCGCGCTCCAGCTCCACGCTCACGCCGCGCAGCACCTGCTTCGCCCCAAACGCCTTGTGCACACCGCGCAGCGCCACGATGACGTGGTCCGGCGGCGACGGCGCGCCCCCCGTCACCGGAGCCTGGTCCCTGTCTTTGACCCGAGCACGCACGGTTGAAGTGAGAAGGTGGAGGTGAGAAGGTGGAGGTGAGAAGCTTGACGTGGCGGCTAGCGTGCAAGTCCGAGATGAACGAGGCGTTACGCGCTAGCTTCAACTCCGAACTTCCTATTTCTAACTCATACTTCGCTAGACCGCTTCGCTGACGTCGCCGAAGATCATCAGGGAGAGGCGGACGATGACGACGTCGGCGAGAATGATGAGGAGCGACGAGACGACGACGGCGCGCATGGCGGCCTGGCCGACCTCGCGGGTGCCGCCGCGCACCGTGTAGCCGAGGAAGCACGACGTGATGCCGACGAGGAAGCCGAACACGCTCGTCTTCATCGTGTCCACGACGATGTCCACGAAGCGGAGGCTGGAGAACGCCTCGTCGATAAAGATGCGGTAGTCCATGCCGGTGGCGAAGCTGTTCTCGATGAACCCGCCGACGAGCGCGAGGAAGTCCGTCATCGCGGTCATGACGGGGAACATGATCACGCAGGCGAGCACGCGCGTGACCACGAGGTAGTGGTAGGGCTTGAGCGCGGCCACCTCCAGCGCGTCGATCTGCTCGCTCACCTTCATCGAGCCGATCTCGGCTCCGATGCCCGCGCCAAGCCGTCCGGCAAGCACGAGCGAGGTGAGCACGGGGCCGATCTCCTTGACGACCGAGAGCGCGAGCATGCTCGGCAGAAACATCTCCGCGCCGAAGCGAGCCATCGTGCCACGGCTCTGCATCGAGAGCACGATGCCGATGGCGAAGCCCGTGGTGCCGGTGAGCAGGAAGCTCTTCGCGCCGACCTCGTCCATCTGCTTGAGCAACTCCTTCCACTCGAAGGGCCGCCGCCAGAAGCGGGCGAAGAAGTGCCAGCCGAAGGCGAAGAAGTCGCCCGCCTGGTCGAGGAAGCCGTAGGCGTTGGCCTGCGACGCCTGCATGCGCTCGGTCGCGCGCTCGGCGAGGCTCTTCTCCTGCAGGATTTTCTCGTGCGCGCGCGCACGCCGGGCGCTACGCAGCCGCTGCGACAGCGAGGCCTCAGGCGGCGCGGCGGGGTCCTCAGTCGAGACGTCGTCGTAGTCGGCCATCAGGGCGGCGAGAGCAGGCAGGGCAGAGGGGGCGTCCCGTCTACGATACGACCTCCCAGAGGTTCACGCTGAACCATGCGACGAACGGCAGGCGGCGACTAACCTGCAGCTACCCGACTTTGAATCTGCGTACGAACCTGATGGCCGACCGCGCTCAATCGAACCCGACCACGAGCGCGAAGCGGAAGATGTGGTGCGTCGTCGGCATTGCCGTGTTGGCGAACCGGGCCCCCTCGGCTGCGGCGGCGTCGATCACGCTCTGCGGGAGGCGTGGCGGGTCGTTGTCGTAGACGACCGTGTAGACGGGTGCGATGCTCACCGAGCCGCTCGATCCGATGTCGGCCAGCCGGAAGGTGAGCCGCGCCGTCGCATCGATGCGATAGTTGCAGCGCCCGCTGCCAGAGCCGCACCCCTCGAAGTCGTAGAGCGGGAATTTGAAGTACGGCCGGAGGTCAAAACGGACGCGCTCGAAGGCATCGCGTAGCGTGAGCGTGGGCCGCACCTCGAAGCGCGCAAACGTGTTGCCACCCAGTTCGACATCGACACTCGTGGTGTCAGTGCCCACCACGCGGCCAGCCGTGACGGTGGATTGCTCGAACTCAAAGAACGGCCCGACGAGCAGGCCCAGCCGCAGGATCGTGTGGCGCTTACGGATGGCGCGCTCGGCGAACGTCGCGTAGGGCCGGAGCGCGTCGAGGTCGGCGAGGACTCCCGCCAGAAGCGCGCCCTGCGTCGTCGAGTCGGCGTGGGCGGCGGCGAGGCAGCGGAACCAGTCCGTCTCGGCGAGCGCATCGGCGGCGGCAACGCGAGCGCTGTCGCCCTCAGCGGTAACGTAGGCCGGTAGATTGTCGAGGCGGTTGCGCAGACTCGTCCGCGTGCGGGTGTCCCACGTGTAGGTCTGCCCGATCAGGCCGCCGCCGATCTCGTAGCGCTGGTCGATGCCAAGGAAGTTGTCCGTGTCGCGCTTGACAAACGCGTAGGTCTCGAAGTTGGGTGAGAGATGGTGATCGTAGGAGAGCGTGAGCGAGGACACGTTCTCCTGCACGGCGCCGTCTTGTAGGGTGACGTCGGTGGCGGCGCTGAAGTTGATCTCGCCAGGATACTCGCCGCGATCGAGGCCCACGCCGACGGCCAGCCGGTAGAGCGAGCGGTCGTCGGTGGCGTCGCTGGCGAAGCTGGCCCGTGCTCGTCCGGAGAGCGCCCGCTGCCGCTGCTCCTCGGCTTTGATGAGGGCGAGCGCGCTCCACACGCCGTCGCCCGTGGCCGCCGAGCAGCCGTCTACGGACGCCATCATCCCGTCGAGGGGCGGCGCGAGCAGCCGAAGCCGGGCAAGCGCCGCGTCCAGGTCCTGCGCCACGACGGGGGGAACGCTGAACGCGGCAACAGTGAGCAGCAGAGCAAAGAGCGGGAAACGGCGAGGCATCGGGGTGGGGGGGCAGGAGCGAAACAGCTGCGGCATCCTAGGGCCGCTGCCCGTATCCGCGCAAGCCGGGCGTTTCGTGGATCACGTATTCCCTGCACAGCCTCGAACTCTTGCGTTCGGCGCGGGTCTTCGCCGCCCTACCGCGCGAGCGTCATCTTGTGCGTGATGCTCGTCTGCGGCGTCGAGAGCCGCACGAAGTAGACCCCGCTCGGCAAGTCGCGCGCGTCGAACGGGATCTCGTGCACCCCCGCCCCCACCTCGCGGTCAATCAGCACCGCCACCTGGTGACCTGAGACGTCCCACACCGACAGCTCGGCGCGTTGCGCTGCAGGGACCTCGAAGCGGATGAGCGTCCGGTCCGGGAACGGGTTCGGCGAGTTGACGAGCGTGAGCGGCAGTTCACTGTCGGGTGTGCCGAGGCCGATCTTGACGGCTCCGGAGATGCGGTCGGGGCCCTCGCCGAAGACCTGCCGAACGCGGTAGAAGAGGACCTGGCCGGCAGGCGGAAGGTCGGTGTAGCCGAAGCGCATCGCGCCGTTGGCGGCCTCGGCGATGCGGTCGTTGAGCCCGAGGCGTGCCACCGGCGTGAACGTCTCGCCGTCGAGCGAGCGCTCCACCACGAACGCCTCGTTCTCGCGGTCCTGCGTCTCCCACGACAGGTTGACGAAGCCGTCCTGCGCCTGCGCATCAAGCTGCTCGATGGGGAACGAGAAGGTGAGATCGCCCCGCTCGGCGGGCCATGCTCCCACGTCGCGGGCAAGGAGGCGGCTCGGCGGCGCCTCGTCGAAGCCGAGCCGGAGGACGCCGCGTGGAACCTCGGTGAGCTGCCGACGCAGCGTACGGCGCAGCTGCACCTCCGTGCGTGCCCGTGGCCACACCCGCACCTCGTCCATCAGCCCGGAGTAGCCAGCTACCTCGGCCTCGGCGTCTCGGTCGAGGAAGCGCTGCCCGAGCGTGAGCGGGCGGTCGTTGTCAGTCCGGGCAGTGGCGCGGATCGAGTCGGCTGGGGCCCCGTTGAGATAGAGCCGCGACCAGCCGCCCTGCGGGTCGTGCACGACGGCGACGTGGTGCCACTGGCCGTCGGCGACCGGCGTGGGCGTTCGCATGCCGTGGTGGCGGTCGCGCGCGCCACAGTAGAAGAGGAGGTGGCCGTCGTCGGCCACGGTGAGTTCAAGGGGGTAGGGAGCCCCGTCGATCCCGTTCCAGGTAGAGAGGACCACCACGTCGAGGCCGATGGTCAGCATCCAGAGCTCGAGCGTGAACGGCGTGCCGATGTCGAGCGCCGGGAGGGCGTCGCGGCGGAGCGAGAGCGGGGTGGGCTCGCGGGCGGGCCGCAATGCCAGGTTACGCCGGCTCGTCTCAATCACGTACGGCTGCCAGACTCGCTGCTGCGTCTCCAGGGCCCGGGCGCGCTCGCCCTCCTGCACGAGCGGGACGGTTGGCACGCGTTCGGGGCCCCGCGTCGGCCCCACCTCAAAGCGCAGCGCGATCCGGAGCGGCCCTCGGAGCGGACGTGGCGCTGTGGCCAGGACACGGCTCCGCGCATCGGTGGCGAGCGCGAGCGGGATGCGGATTCCGTCGCGTCCGGTAGCCCAGGCATCGCGGAGTTGCCAGCCGACAGGCATCTCGGTGCGCACCCCTGCGAAGGATTCAGCGCCGGTCCAGTCGAAGAAGGCGGTGGCGGGCTGCTCGGCGCTCAGCCGCTCAGCCGGGGCTACGGACACCCACTGTGCCCGCGCCGTCGGCAGCACGCACAGCAGCGCCAGGAGCGCCACGCAGAGCCGCGTGGCGCAGGGGCGCAGTCCGAACCTCGTAGGGAGTAGCTGTCGGCGCAAGAGCGCAGTGGTGGGTCTGTCGGGTCGGCGGGGGCCACCAAGGTAGGCGTGCACCGCGGAACGAGTCAAACCGCACCTGCGGTCAGGCGTTCCGGCCCTGCATGGAGCACCAATCGTTCCAAACCCGCATCCGGGTGCGATGGCCTACCGTAGACGGTCGTCCTACCACAGACATCAACGTCTACCTCGGACGCTGACCGTTTGCCTTGCGGATGACGCGCGTGTTCGAGGAGCGGGAGCGCGGTGCCGAAGACGGAGCCTCGTCGCTCGACGCAGCGCCAGGACGCCGCTCGTCGTGCGAGCGCGCGGCACCGTTGCGCAGCGACGCAGGCAGGTACTTCGACGGGACGCGAGGCGGCTCTGCGAAGCGGCCCCGCTCGTCGAGCGGCACCCACTGCGCGGGCATCGAGTAGAGGTATCGGCCGATGCCCCACTGCACCGCTGCGCGCTTGAGTGCCCCGGACAGGCCGCCCTTCACCGATTCGAACTCGGTGTTTTCGGCCCCGTCCCACTTGGTCACCCACTCGGGGGACGGTGCGCCATCCGGCCCCGCGCTGTCGCCTCCCAAGCCGCCGCGCTGCACCAGAATCGAAAGCCCGCACAGCACGCCGCCCTCGGGACCGGGGGCGAACGCGTTGCGCCAGTTGCCAGGACCGCATACCGCGTCGAGGCGGTCCTGGATCGCCCGGCTCGTGAGGTAGGCCATCGCCAGCCCCTTCTTGCGGTCGCGGGTGGTTGCCCCCGGCTTCCACTCGACATCAGCGTTGGGGAAGGGGGCGCTCAGGCGGCGGAGGTCGTCAGAGGAAACAGCCATGGATTTGGCAAAGCAGGTCGATGGACGGACTACCCTATCAGGATCGCCCTGATGGGTGACATCTTTCTGTCACCACACAACCAACCCTACCACTTCAAGGACGTGTGAAGAAACGTGCTCGTGTCAAGGTTTTTGAGTAGGCAGATCGAAGAAGGAAGCGCTTTTTATTTAGATCACACCTCGTCCTTGCATTAAAGGAGTAAAACGATCTCGCCCAATGCCTTGAATTCCTAAGGATCCCCTCCTATGTTTTATCCCGTCGCACCTGATGCGACTGGTCTTCTAGCGTTCACCGGCAGCTTTGCCGGTGTGCCTGGGGCCGCAGCTCTTGGGGGAGAAGCTGCGGCCCCATTTTTT
>JBCCLD010000113.1:0-11990 GCA_039027055.1 Bacteroidota bacterium | reverse complement strand
TCCGCCTCTCACGGGTCGCACATACTTCTTTTCGGTCACGATGACCGGCACGAGGCTGCCTCCGCGAGCATCGCTGTAGTGCGCGGCCAGCGACGCTGCCGCCTCGATGACGTGCGAACCGGGGCGGTCCTCGCGCCCGCGCACCCGCACGACCACGTGGGAGCCCGGGACGCCCCGCGCGTGCAGCCACAGGTCGAAGGGCCGCGCGTGCCGGGTAGTGAGTTCGGCGTTGGACTTGGCGTTTTTGCCGACCCACGCCTCGTAGCCGCCCGGCAGCGGGAAGCGGCGATAGGGCAGGCGCTCCTCGCCGACGGCCTCGCGGCCGGTGAACGGTTCGAGGTCGGCCTTGCGCTCTTTGAGAAAGCGTTCGAGGTCGACCACGCGTTCCTGGGCACGGAGGTCGGCGAGCAGCGCGGCGGTCTCCTCAGCTTCGTCCTGGACGCGCTGCCAGCGGTCCTCGGCGTGGGCGCGGGCCTGCCGGGTGCGGCGGGCGCGGTCGTAGTAGCGCTCGGCGTTCTCGACGCCCGTGCGCGCCGGGTCGAGCGGGATCGTGACGGGCGTGCCGCCGGTGAGGAGGTCCGGCACCTCGACCTCCTCGTGGCCGGGAGCGAGCTGGGTGGCCTGCGCCATGAGCAGGTGGCCGAACGCCTCATAGCGGTCGGCGCGGCTGGGCGTGGCGAGCTCGTCGAGCATCGCCTCGGCGCTGCGGGCGCGCCGCTCGTGGGCCGCCGCGAGCGCCTTCTCGACGGGGCCGAAGAGCGCCCGGAAGCGCCGCTGCCCGAGCCGCCGCCGGACGTAGACGCGCAGCGCCCGGTCGAGCGTGTCGAACGCCTCGGCGCGATGCGTCCCTGCCAGGTGCCGCATGGGGACCAGCGCAAACGCTGCTGCCTCCTCTCGAGTCGAGGTTTCTCGGTTTTCGTGAGGCGTCGTCCAGTAGACGTGGGGCGTGGGGGCATCACCGTGCAGCGCCACGTCGAGATCGCGGGCGGCCTCGAAGAGCCTATGACGGTCGGTTACGGTGAGCGTGTCCGGCGCGGCGTCCCCGTCGAGCCCAGCCTGGTGAGCGGCCTCAGCGGCAAGCAGCGCGTCGAAGAGCGGCATCGTCCGGGCGAGCGCCGAGCGGATCGTCTTGCGCTGCGTCGGCCAGCGTGCCTCGAACGCCTCAAACGCGGCGACCTCCGGGGCTGGACGCGGCGCGGGCGCCGCCGTGCCGCGCAACGACTCGGCGCGCAGAAACGCCGTGCGGACGGTCGGCGCGCCTCCGTTTTCTGAGGCTCCGTCGAGCCAGAGCACGTTGGGCCGAGGGCCAAAGAGCAACACGGTCAGTTGCGTTCCGTCGTCCAGATCTAGATACAGAAACCGGTCGCGGTCGGCGACGCGCACACCGGTCACGGTGCGTCCGAGCACGTCCTCGAAGAGGGTGACGCTGTTGCGGCGAGCGCGGTGGGTGCCCGGCGAACGAAACGCCCCGCGCTCGGCGCCGAGGAGCAGGTGCAGCGTCCAGGCGTCGGCCTCCTCGGCCTCGTCAGGGGCCACCACCAGCGTCAGTTCGGCGCGGTTCTGCGAGTAGGCGTCGAGGAGCCGCGTGCCCGCGAGGTCGCCGTTCCAAAGGCGCGCCAGCGCTCGAAGCGTGTAGTAGCTGGTGATCACGTGTCGTTCGTCCGTAGTCCTTGGGGGAGCCTTCTCCAACCACCGACCCGCGAATTAGATCGGCCGCACGGATTCACCGCCGCACGGATTCACCGCCGCACGGCGATACCGCCTCACGGCACCTCGCGCTCAACGCAGCGGTAGACCCGGTCGGCGAGGCGCTCGGCGAGGGCGGCGCGCAGGCGCACCTCGAGGTCGCGCTGCTCGTCCTCCAGATAGTCGTCGTCGAAGAGTTGCCGCTCGCTGCGGTCGAGGTCGAGGTCGCTCACGCGGCCCGCGTAGACGCCGGTCCGCAGCCGTGCGTCGACGCGCCGCTCCACCTCGCCCTCGCAGACGACGCGGCGCGTGCGTGCGTCCACGACCTCGTAGACGAGCGTCGCGCTTAGGTCGAGGTCGGTCGTGATGCGGGTGTAGGTGGCGGTGCCGCCATCGCGCCGGTCGGCGGTGCGCGTCTCGCGCTCGCGCTCCTCCTCAGCGCGCGTGAAGTCGTCGAGGCGGGTGGCCACGGCGAGGTCGGCGTCGAGGACGCGTGCGAGTTCGGCGGAGGTGCCGCGGCGGCCGTAGCGCTCGTCACCGCCCGAGAGCGACCGGATGGCGCGGCGCACGTCTGGCGGATAGGCGGCCACGATGAAGAGCGGCGGGCGGCTCCACACGTCGTCTTCGAGGCGGTCGTTGAGTGCTTCGCGGAAGTCGGACGGCATGTCGCGGGTGGCGCGACCGCCGCGCGTCTCCGTCGGGAAGGCCGCGATGCGGATGCTGCCTGCGTCGAGGATGGCCGCTTGCAGGTCGAGCAGGGCGCGCTGGTCGGGGGCGTAGCCGAGGGCGCGCTCGGCGCGGTCGTAGGCCGTGCGGAAGCGTCCAGCGACGAGGGCGGCCTCGGCCCAGCCGCCGTAGGCGTCGGCGCGGCCCGCGTCGAGCGCGGCCAGCATCGAGGGCGGCGGGGCGTAGCGTGTGGCGCGGTCGTAGGCCTCGATGGCGCGCTCGAAGGCGTCGGCCGTGTAGGCGTCGTCGCCCACCGTCTGCAACGTCGCGATGGCGGCGTCGAACGTGGCGCGGCGGTCCTCGTCGTAGGTGTCGAACACGGGCAGGCGCACGCCCACGCCCCCGGCGGCCCCGAGGAGTTCGTCAGCGCCGAGGTAGACCTCCGCCGCCCCGACGGGGTCGTCGGCTTCGATGGCGGCGCTGATGGCGGCAGTGTAGCCCTCCATCGCGCGGGTGCCGGCTGCCACGAGCCGCTCGCGCACGGCCGCGTTGTCCTCCTTCTCCAGCGAGTCCACGTAGCGGAACGCCGCCTCGGCATACTGCCCCTGCGCTTCGAGGGCCTGCCCCTCGTCGTAGAGTTCCTCGGCGCTCTTGCAGCCCACGGCGAGCACCATCAGAAGCAGCGGGGCAACGTATCGACGTGTGAACGAAAAGACCATGGGGCTGGAGGCAGGGAGCTGGAGAACAGGCTGGGGTGGTCGAAGACGGTCGGAGCAAGGTCTATCTCGACATGCGCCGAAGCGAGCCCAACGGGCGCACGGCAACACAGCATCACCGCAGAACGGCTGCACTTCGCACCTCATCGCCCCGCAGCGAGCACGGCGGCATGGTGCGGGAACGAGCGCAGGTAGTAGCTCGCGGTGAGCGCAGTCTGCTGGGCGGGCGTGAGGTCGCCGTGGCGGCCGTGGCGGGCGAGGCGATCCTGGCGGGCGTGGTAGAGCGCGAGCGCCGCTGCGACGGAGATGTTATAGCTCTGGATGAAGCCGTCGATGGGGAGGACGACGTTGAGGTCGGCGAGGGCGAGGAGGTCGTCGGAGACGCCGCGCTGCTCGTTGCCGAGGACGAGGGCGGTCGGCACGGTGAAGTCGACGGCGTCGATGGGCACGGCGTCGGCGCTGAGGTGCGTCGCGGCGATGCGGTAGCCGAGCGCGCGGGCGTGCGCGGCGAAGGCAGCAGGCGTCGCCCAGCGGTAGAAGTCGAGCCAGCGGTGCGCGCCCTGGCTGACGCGCGAGGCGACCTTCGAGGGGTCGTCCAGGTCGAGGTCGGCGGCGAGGTCGGTGACAGGCGCGGCGAGCGGCGCGGCGGTGCGGGCGGCGAGGCGCTGCCCGAGCTTGTCGGCGTCGCCTTCGAGCGCGACGAGGTGCGCAGCCCCGTAGCCGAGCCCCTCGGCGCTGCGGAGCACCGCGTTGAGGTTGCCCGCGTCGTGGACGCCTTCGAGCACCGGCACGACGGCGTACGTCCGCTGTGCGACGGCGGCTGCAATGCGTGCCTTGCGCGGGTCCGAGAGCAACGGCGCGAGCCGTGCAACCACCTCGTCGGGGGCATACGTTACGCCGTCAAAGACGAAGCCATCGGCGTAGGGGAGGGGGGAGAGTGAGGGCACGAGGGTGTGGGAGCGCGCGGGTGCAGGAGCAAGGTAGGGCGCTCGGCACCATGGAGGGGCGTTGAAGCGATGGGGCGTCGAAGAGACGACGAAAGCGTACGACGGCAAGCTCCCTTCCTGGACAGGAGCAGCCGGAGGTAGTTGATTGGCAAGAGGAGAACCCACATCTTGGCTCTTTGTCTAGTCTGCTTCACCACCACGCGCTCGTCCATGCGTCTCGTTCTCGCCGCCGCGCTGCTCACCCTCGTCGGTTGCATCCCTGACCAGGCTCCGCTGGAGCCAGACCCGGCGGACGCACCGCTTCTGACCCGTCCCGATGCCGTGCTGGACTCGCTACTGGCGCGTTGGGAACGGGCTTCGTCTGAAGTCACAGGCCTCACGGTGACCACCGAGAAGGTGGTTGTACAATTGGGGCGGCGTCCCGATGGCACCTTGGGGATCGTCAACGCAGAGGTGCGGGCAGGGGTGGATGCAACCCAGACCGACCCTCCGCCGATCCAGTTTCTACTGCCCGACCACCGTCAGGTGGTAACGCTGCTGCGCGCACGCTCCGACCTCGCTATCGACCGGTCCGCTTCGCCGGCGCGGTACCGTGTGATCGGGCGCCCGGACGACGTCGCCGAGGCCAACCTCGACTCCGTGGGCAGCCCGCTGGCGCCCCCTGTCGCCGCCGATGCGGTCATCGAGGCCGGGACCTACCACCTGCGCGAGATCCGCACCCGCAGCCCGCTGCCGGGCAGCACCGTCGACTCCGCACTCGTGGACCTGCGCATCGCCTACAGCAACTACGCGGTGGTGGACGGGGTGCCCCTACCGCGTGCGGTCACGGTCACCGCCAGCGGTCTGCGGGAGACGTTCGACGCGGGCGAGCTGATGTTCCTGCGCGCGCAGTACCAGCAGCGGCGCAGTCAGATGCAGGGGCTGACGGGCGAGGCGCGCGTTGCTGAGCAGGCAGCGCTGGAAGACCTCCGGGCGCTCATCGACGAGGGCGTCTCTACGCAGACCATGCGGGTAGACTCGGTGGCCGTGGCAAAGGAAACGGGCTGAGGCCCGAGACGCCGCTGGCTCGAGACGTGGCTGGGACGAACCGGGGGACCGGCTATGTCGTACCTAGCCTCCTAGTCGTCTTCCCCCTACCCGTGCCTCTCTCATGACCCTGACCGATCGCGTGGCCGTCGTCACCGGTGCTAGCCGTGGCATCGGCCTGGCCTGCGCCGAAGCGTTCCTCGACGCCGGCATGCAGGTGTATGCCCTCGCCCGCACCACCGACGACCTCGAAGCTCACCGCGTGCGCCTCGGTGAGCGCCTGCACCCCGTTCGCTGCGACGTTACCGACGTGGCCAGCGTCGACGCCGCATTTGCCCAGGTCGATGCCGAGGCGGGCCGCTGCGATGTGCTTGTCAACAACGCCGGGCTGGGCAAATTCGGCCCCGTCGACGCCCTCCCCCTCGACGCGTGGCAGGTCCAGATCGAGACCAACCTCAACGGGGTGTTCTACTGCACCCGCCGCGCCGTGCCGCTGATGAAGCGCCAGTATGAGGCAACCTCGACCGACGAGGCCCCTGGCTACGGGGGGCACATCGTCCACATCGCCTCGGTGGCGGGGCTGGTCGGCAACCCGCAACTTGCGGCCTACAACGCCACCAAGTTCGGCCTGCGTGGCTTCGCCGAGGCCACCATGAAGGAGCTACGCCCGCACGGTATCCGGACAACGTGTGTCTACCCGGGCTCCGTGGACACGCACTTCGGCGATGTGGCTGGCATCACGATGAGCCCCAACGCGATGAAGCCGGAGGACATCGCTGCGAGCGTGCTCCACGCGGTGCAGATGCCGGTGCGGACGCTGGTCTCTGAAATCGTGCTCCGCCCGCTGCGTGTGGGCCGGTGACTCGGCGGCGGGGCGTGCCTTTTTGTGAGGCTCCGGGACAGATTCCTCGGGCATCCAGGGAACCTTTCATGGCCCCCTCACAAAAACGTAGCCTCATCTTCGCGACAGGGTACCTGGGCGGTACGCGTCCCCCCTCGTTCTCGGGCACTTCCGTCGCTCCGTTCCACCTATCCCCACCTCTCGTCATGCGCTCTCTTTGCTACGTAGCTGCCGCGCTGCTTCTCACTCTCACTGCGCTCCCGAGCCAAGCGCAACTCGTCCGCTCAGAGACGATCTCCAAGGCCATCGCCGAGGCAACCTCACTGGCGCCCGACGACGCGCCCCCGGCGAACCCCATCGTGGCCGTGTCAGCTGGCGGCCTTGATCCCACGTCTGCCTACGGCGACTACAACTCGGGAACGTCTGATGTCTTCGGGTTCTGGACCGTGGACGGGCTTACCGTCGAGTCCCTTGGCGCTCAGCCTACTGCTGAGGAGTTTGCTCCCTTGACCATCTCGGCGACGTTCGGGCCGGACGGCGAAATCATGTATGCGGTTATTCTCGACTCGCCCAACAGCACGTACTACCTGGCCGCCCTCGATCCGTTAGCGAGCGACAACGGCTATGAACTCATCGGTGAAATCACGCTTGGCGAAGGCATCTTCGGCAACCCCGTTGGCATCCAGTACGACAAGGCGTCCGACACGGCGGTGCTCTTCACGCTCGGCTGCGGCACGCTCGATGACCCAGACGAGACCTATGTCCAGTCCTTCGTTGGCGCGATCGACCTGGAGACGGCTGAGGTGGAAGTCATTACCGAACTGCGCGACTCGGACGCGACCGGCGCCGAGGGCGACGAAGGCGTTTGCATTATCGGCGTCTCCTGGGACCCGGTCAACAACATCATCTTCGCCTCTGATATCAGCGGAGACGACATCGTGAAGATCGACGTGGCCACGGGCGAACTGATCGAGCGCGACAGGTACGAAGAGGGCGTCATCCTAGCAGACGTCACGTTCGTGCAAGACTCCTCGTGGGACCCCAACACGCAGAAGCACTACGTGGTCCCTTTCAGCGTGGACCGCAACGATGCCGGTGACATCACGGCGATCGGTAGCCCGATGTTCGAGTGTGAATCCAGCGCAGGCTGCGTCTACCTCGGCGACCTGGAGCTGGAGTTTGGGTGGGTCGAGCCGCTCGGCACGTCGTTCCCGGATTTCTCTCCCGTGTCGGCAGAGGAGGACGTGGCGCGTGCGCTGGACTCGTTTACGGCCTACCCCAACCCGACTGCTGAGGGGGCACGAATCGCCTATGAGCTGGGCAGCGCAGGATCGGTGCAGATCGACCTCTACAACGTGCTCGGACAGCACGTCCGCTCGGTGGTGAGCGGCACGCAGGCGGCCGGCGTCCAGCAGGCGTTCGTCCGCACCGCGGACCTACCCGGCGGCGTCTACCTTCTCCGATTCGAGACGGAGAACAGCGTTACGACCCGCTCGATCACTGTGCTCGACTAAGTGTGTCGAACACGCCAGAAGCCAGCGCGGGCACCGGGGTTCTTCCGGCGCCCGCGCTCTGCGTCTGCACGAATGGGGACGTTGATAGCGTGCCGCTTCCCCACGCCCCATTCTGAGGCACGAGCGCCGTCTGGCGTGTGTCCCGGAGCGGGCTGTACCACGTGGCGCTTCGTCCGATGCAGCCCCATGCGCATCTGAGCAGGTGTGCCCTTCGTCTACACGTCCGCACCGTACTACCTCCGCTCCGTTGGCGTGGGTACTACTTCGCGTCGAGTCCTTCGGCGGCGTCGCGCGTGGCGTCGTCGAGGTTGTCGAGGTCCACGTCGTCGAGGAGGCCGAGGCGGCGGGCGCGCTGCGCCCAGCGGCGGCGGGCGAGGTGCTGCATGTCCTGCTCGGTGTCGGCCTCGTCCACGATCTCCGTCCCCAGCAGCGTCTCCACCACGTCCTCCATCGTCACGATGCCCGACGTGCCGCCGTACTCGCCCACGACGAGCGCGATGTGGTCGCGGCCTTCGAGGAGCTTCTCGAAGAGCGTCATCAGCGGGAGCGAGTCCGGGACGGTAAGCAGGTCGCGGCGGAGCGCCGCGAGCGGCGTGTCGCCCTCATCATCGGCGGTGCGCTGGAGGAGGTCGTCCTTGAGGACGTAGCCTGTGATGCTGTCGAGGTTGCCGTCGTAGATCGGGAGGCGCGAGAACTGGAGCGGCTGCTCGGCGGCCTCAGCGGCGGTGGTGTCCTCGGTGAAGGCGACGAGCACCGTGCGCGGCGTCATCACGTCCTTGGTACGCAGCGAGCCGAGGCGCAGCAGGTTGGTGAGGATCTGCGACTCCTGCGCCGCAAACACGCCCTCCTCCACGCCGATGTTAGCCATCGCCACGAGCTCCTCGCGCGAGATCGACTGCTCCTTCTCGCCCCGCGCGATCAGCCGCGTCAGGCCCTTCGACATCCACACGAAGGGCAGCATCGGCCAGCGGAAGAGCCGTGACTGGAGCACGCTAGCCACGCCGGGAGCCAAGCTCTTCCAGTAGACCGCGCCGATGGTCTTTGGGATAATCTCCGAGAGAATCAGGATGCCGAGCGTGAGGATGCCCGAGAAGAGGCAGACCGCCGACATGATCCACACCGAGGCGTCTCCGAAGACGGCGGCAGCTTGCGCGCCAGCCCCCGTCGCCCCGACGGTATGAGCGAAGGTGTTGAGGGTGAGGATACCTGAGAGTGGCTCGTCGACGTCCTCCTTGAGCTTCTTGAGCCGGGCACTGGCGCTTGGGTTCTCCTCTTCCAGCGCGCCGATGTAGGCGGGGGTGACGCTCAGCAGGACGGCCTCCATGATGGAGCATATAAAGGAGACGCCAATGGCAATAGCGACGTAGACAAGAAGGAGCGTCATGGGTTTGGGTGGTGGGCGAGGCGCACGCGGGCAAGCTACGCGCAACGAAGGGGTTCGCACCAACGGGACGGCTACGCACGGGTTCAGCCCATCGCTCCGATCTTGCAGTCCCGTCCACCCTATGCTTCTACTCATGCTCCCGCCCCTCCAGCGCCGCTTCGCCGCCATCGAGCGCCGCCGCCGGTCCGCGCTCACCACGCTGCGTCCGCTCGCGCCGTCCGTCCGTCAACTAAAGCCTGCACCCGAGGCGTGGTCGCTCAACGAGTTGGTGCACCACCTCGTGCTCGTGGACCAGGGCATGGGCGGATCGATCCGCTACTACCTCGACCAGCCGCCGCGCGAGCTCGTCGCGTCCGCGCCGGTCAAGGTGCTCGCGATGCGCGCCTTCTTCGCGCTGCCCCTACGCGTGCGCATCCCCGCCCAAGTGGCCGCTATCACGCCCCGAGACACGCCCGACTTCGAGACGCTGGCGGCCGACTGGGAGACAGCGCGCGCCGACCTCCATGCAATGCTGGAGGCGGTACCGCGCGAGCGTCTAAAGGCGGTCGCGTTCAAGCACCCGCTAGGGGGGCGGATGTCGTTGCTCGACGCGGTCGCGTTCATCGGGTGGCATCAGGATCACCACCGGAAGCAGCTCCGGCGGACACTCGCAGCGGTGACAAACGGAGCCGCTTAGGCGGAGTGGACGGTACGCTCCAGGACCGGAAAAGCGCTTCGGTAAACCCCCGAGGTACGCTTCATAGTCTCTTTATGGGAACGGTGCAACCAGGTGAACGATGTGACGTAGGGGTCGCAATGTGACTGATCGGTCACCTTCAGTACTTGCTGTTCACGTATCGGTTGTGTGCCGGTGCTCGAACAGCGTTCGCCTGTCCCCATGACGCTCGTCCCGACCGCTGCTCCCCGTCCGGTTCCGGGCTTGTCCCGCCGCGAGCGCGAGCGCCTAGCTCGGCGTGCTGCGATGCTGGACGCCGCCACTGCGCTCTTCGCCGAGAAGGGTTACGCCAGCGCGACCCTCGACGAGGTCGCCGAGCGCGCCGAGTTCGGCAAGGGCACGCTCTACAACTACTTCCCCGGCGGCAAGGAAGAACTCCTCTTCGCCGTCTTCGACGACCTCTTCGATGGCCTCCGGGCGCTCTTCGCCGAGCACTTCGCGCACGCCGACGACCGCCCGATCCGCGCGGTCTACCGCGACCTCATCGCGCGGCTGCTCCACCACTTCTCGGTCAACCAGGCGGCGTTCTACCTCCTCATCAAGGAGGTGCAGCGCATGGTGATTGAAGGCGACGGCGCGAAGGTGGCCGGGCTCATGCAGCGCCGTGACGAGACCATCGCGATGATGGAAGCCCCGTTGCGCGACGCGATGGACGCGGGGACGATCCGCCGCCTGCCCGCTAGCGCCGTCGCCCACACCATCATGGGCAACGTCAAGGGCATGCTGATGTACCTCGAGCCGCCCCCCGACTGCCCCGAGCCGTATGCCGCGCAGACGTCGTTCCAGACGCTTGACGAGACGGCCGACTTCATCACGACCATCCTCTTCGACGGTTTGTGCGCGCTGCCTGAATCGAATGCCTGAATTGGGCACCTAGAAAACAGACCGTACACACACTCCGCACACACGACAGCATGCTGGCACCCTAGCTCCCGATGTTGCCTTCGCCTCGCCCGCCCACGCTGTCCCGCCTTTCCTCGCTAGCTCGCCGTTCTCCTCGGCCGCCCACGTTGCTGATGTCCCGCCTTTTCCTGGTCGCCCTGGCGGCCCTGCTGTTCGCGCCGCTGAGTCAGGCCCAGGGCAGCCCCGACGTCGTCTCGATCTCGCTCGACGAGGCGATGCAGATCGCCACCCAGCGCAACTACGCGCTCCTGACAGCCGCCCTCGACGTGGAGAACGCCGACGCGCAGGTGAGCGAGGCCTGGGGCCAGCTCTTCCCGCAGGTCGACGCCTCCGCGGGCTACACCCGCAACCTGAAGCAGGCCAACCCCTTCGCGGGCTCCTCGGCGGGCAACATCTTCAACGGCCTCGGCGCGATCGACTGGCTCGCGTTCAACGAGGACGCGCGCACGGACGACAACCCCGGCACCGATCCGATCCCCTTCAGCGACTTTCTCTCGCGGCAGCAGGACGCCCTGGACGCGGCGGGGATCGAGACCGGCAACGATGCCAACCCCTTTGCGGTGGACAACCAGTTCCAGGGTGCGATCACGGTCACGCAGACGCTCTACAGCGGCAGCGCCTTCGCCGCGGTGCGGGGCGCGCAGAGCCTCAAAGACTTCAACCAGGCGGCCTTCGAGACGCAGATGCAGGACGTGCTCCACCAGACGCGCCAGGCGTTCTACGGCGCGCTGCTCGCGCAGAACCAGGTGCGCGTGCTCGCGGCGAGCGTCGAGCGCACGGCGCAGAACGTGGACGAGACGACGCGGCGCGTGGCGCAGGGCGTGATGCCCAAGTTCGAGCGCCTCACGGCCGAGGTCGAGCTCGCCAACCTCGAGACGCAGCTCATCGACGCGGAGGCCGCGGCGGCGCTATCGTCGGACAACCTGCTGCTCACGCTCGGCCTGCCCGTCGCCGAGGGCGTGCGGCTGCGCGGCGACCTCGACCTGCCCTCGGACGCGCTCTTCCAGTCGGTGGCCCTCGCCGACTCCGTCGAGACGGCGCTGGAGCGGCGGCCCGACCTCACCCAGGCGCGCCTCGGCGTGCGGCTCCGCGAGGTGGACAAGGGCATCACCCGCTCGCAGTACTTCCCCACCGTCGAGGCCAGCGCCACGTTCGCCTACACGGGCAGCGTCCCCGACGACCGCACGGTGACACTCCAGCCCGACTCCAACGACCCGTTCCTGTTCCAGAGCGACACCGAGGGCTTCTTCTCGGACGCCTACTGGCAGCCCAACGTGGCTGTTGGCCTGAGCCTGCGGTGGAACCTCTTCAACGGCTTCCAGACGACGCGCCGGATGCAGCAGCGCCAGATCGCCATCGACCAGGCCGAGATCGCGCTCGCGCAGGCGACGGAGGGCGCGCGCCTCGACGTGTCGCGGGCGCTGCGCGACCTCCGCTCGGCGCAGCATCGCATCGCGGCGCAGGACCAGAACGTGCAGCGTGCCGAGACGTCCTACAGCTTCGCCGAGGCCCGCCTCGAAAACGGCGCGTCGTCTGGAAGCCGTTGAAGAGGTTCCACCGCAGGCTCAGGCCAACAGCCACGTTGGGCTGCC
>JBCCLD010000112.1:0-12020 GCA_039027055.1 Bacteroidota bacterium | reverse complement strand
ATGGCGTTCATCAGCAGGCCGACGACCTGCGCGGGTGGCGGGTACCCGACGATGGCGGCCTCGTTGGCCTCGACGTTCGAGCGGCCGTAGCGCGTCGAGATGGCGAGGATGCGGTCGGCCCCGAGGTGGATCGCGGGCGAGAACGGCGCGGTGAGGCGGATGCCGCCGTCGCCGTACCACGCGGGGCCAAGGCGGCGGTGGTGCAGGCGCACCGCCGGGAAGATCATCGGCAGCGCCGTCGAGGCGAGGATGTGGTCGACGGTGAGCGCGGCGCGGACGCTGCGCCGCATCGGGCGCTCCCAGCCCTGGATCTGGTCCCCCTCGACCCACGTGATCGTCTGGCCCGTGGTGTAGCTCGTCGTGACGAGCGCGAGCGC
The DNA here is from genome assembly GCA_039027055.1 of Bacteroidota bacterium. GTDB lineage: Bacteria > Bacteroidota > Rhodothermia > Rhodothermales > Rubricoccaceae > JBCBEX01. The sequence continues at coordinate 11,643 of JBCCLD010000112.1, read as the reverse complement.
GCGCAGGTGGCCCCGCCGCAGGTTCTCGAAGACGCCGCCGAGGCGGCCGTCGGCGTCGGCGCGGAGCCGCCGGGTGAGGTAGCGCCGCAGCGGCGCCGCGTTGAGGAGGCCGCGCGGCACGTCGGCCTGGTCGAGCGGCACCGGGGCCTCGCTCTGCTGCGCATCGCTGAGGGCGCGCCGGAGGAAGCGCCACGTCGAGAGCGAGGTGAACACGTCGTCGGGCGTGATCTCGCGCCAGAGGTCGGCGAGCGCTACGGCGGCCTCGTCGCGCGGGCCGAGGTAGTTGGCGAGGTGCGCCGCGTTGACGGCCCCTGCGGAGACGCCAATCTTGACGTCGAACTGCGCGTCGGGGAAGTGCTCACGGATGTAGCACAGCATGCCCGCCTGGTAGGAGCCGCGCGCGCCGCCGCCGGTGAGGACGAGCGCGGAGGTGGGAGAGGGGTCGGAGGCCATGGGTTGCGGTTCGGTGGAAGAGCAGCGGAAGGTAGGGACGCCAGCGGGCACCACAAGGAGACGCCCTCGCCTGCGGGTACCTTTCGATCCACCCCTGTCCACTTTGCTTCTCCGCCGATGCGCGCGCCGCTTCTCTTTCTCGTACTCCTGGCCGGCTGCCGGTCGGCGGCTCCAGAACCAATCACCGTGGCCGACCTGCCTCCGGAGGAGGCGATCCGCGCGGTCCTCGACGCCCAGGTGGCGGCGTGGAATGACGGCTCCGTGCGCGGCTTCATGGAGGGCTACGCGCAGACCGACTCGCTCCGGTTTGCCTCGCGCGGCACCGTACGCACCGGCTGGGACGAGACGCTCGCGGGCTACGAGCGCGGCTACCCCGATGCCGCTACGATGGGCACGCTCACGTTCTCCGAGCTCGACGTGCGTCTCCTCAGCCCCGACTGGGCGATCGTCTTCGGCCGCTGGCGCCTCGACCGCGCCGCCGACACCCCAAACGGCCTCTTCACGCTCACCATGCAGCGCCGCCCCGAAGGCTGGCGCGTCCTCTACGACCACACCTCCACCGCGGAGTGACGAGACGGCGCACGTGCGAGACGAGGAGACGGCGAGGGGTTAGCTTGATGCACCCCGGCTCACCGTCTCCCCAATTCCCCGTCTCGTCATGTCCGACCTCACTGACACCACCGTCCTCGTTACCGGCGCGAGTGGCCGCCTGGGCCGCGTGCTGCTGCGCCACCTCGCCGACGCGGGCGCGACCGTCGCCGGGATCGCGCTTGACGCGCCGAGCGACCCGCCCGCCGGGCTCCACTTCGCCCTGGCCGACGCGACCGACGAGGCCGCGCTCCAAGCCGCGTTCGCTGCGTTGCGCGCCGAGGCCGGGCCGTTCGACGTGGTGATTCACGCCGTCGGGATGTGGGACGGCGGCCCGCTCGCCGAGACGACGCTCGATGCGTGGACGACGGTGATGGACGTGAACCTCACCGCGTCGTTTCTGTGTGTGCGGGAGAGCGTCCAGCTTTTCCTGCGCGACGGCGGCGGTCGGCTCGTCGGCATCGCGTCCCAGCAAGGGGCCGACGGGGCCCCGGCCCAGCAGGCCGCCTACGCGGCCTCCAAGGCGGGGCTGATCCGGCTGTTCGAGGCCGCTGCAGCCGAGCACGCCGACGACGGCATCCAGGCGCTTACCATCGCCCCGTCGATGCTGCTGTTCGGCGGCGAGGACCCTGCCACGCGCGGCGTTTCCGCAGAGGACGTGGCGGCCCTGTGTGCCCACCTCTGCACCGACGCTGGAGCCGCCCACAACGGCGCGACGCTGCGGATGTACGGGGCGAAGTAGCAGCCCCTTGCGAGCGGTCATAGTGGCCTCTTTGGCCTCGAGGTTGAACGTAGGTTGGCACGTCAAACGAGTGTGATGACATCCACACAGGGAGGTACTTGAACGATGAGCTATTCAAATGAACGGGCGGACCTCGTCAACGACCAGATTCGGCGGCTCGCAACCCAGAACCCGTTTCAGCTGGCGGGTCAGTACCGCAACCTCGATTTCTGGCTCGACGAGGCCGCGTCGGCCCTGACCACGCTGAGGACCTACCCCCAGCGTTTCGCGAAGCTGAGGGACGGCACGAAAACCTGGATCGCCGAGCATGGCAGCCTCGTGGTGGACTATTGCGCGTTCTGCGGAGGCCCTTGCGAACTGGAGAAGGCCCGCAGCGCACCCCTGCCGAAGCGCACGCCGTCTCAGGAACGAAATGACGCGGAGAAAGGCGTCCGCGAAGCCGTGCGCCTGCTCGCCTTGCGGCTCTACCGAAGCCATTTCATCGACGAAGACCAACTCCGAGAAATCGGCGGGCGCTTCGACTTCGATTTCGATCCCAGGGAGCTTCGCAGGCCAGGACAGCACGAGCACGTCGAACCCGTCACGTTCTTCCACAGGCAGAAGCGTTCAGCATAGTAGTCGGCAGTGGGAATGGAAGAAGACCATCCGCGTCCCCGTCGGGAGCGCACATCGTCCCGCCGCGATTCCTCTGGGGGGACGCCATGGGGAGCCATCGCCGTCTTCTATGGGGTCGCGGTCTCGGTAGCGGCTCCGTTCAACCTCGGGCTCGTGGATCTCTGGCTCCCCGGCGCGCTTGCCGACACGCCGCTCGCCACGTGGGCCTTCCTCCCCGCCGCGGCGGGTCCAGCACTCGGCGTACTCGCCGCGCGGCGCATCGACCGGAGGACGGTCCGGCGTACGACCATCCTGGGCGCGGACGCCAGGCTGAGCACGCTCACGGCGGTGGTGCCCCTCGTCGCCTTCGCGACCATCGGTGGGATTGGCGTGCTGCTTCCCGCCGTCGCGCTGATCTACGCCCTCGGCGAGGAGATCGGCTGGCGGGGCTACCTGACCGATGCGCTCGGGGCGTACGCACCGGGTGTGCGCTACACCCTCGTCGCCCTGGCGTGGTGGCCCTGGCATCTCCGGTTCGCGACGCAGTTCGACTGGTTGGTCTTCCCCTGGATCGTGCTGGCCTCGTCGTGGGTGCTGGGGCATGCGGCACGCGAGTCCCGGTCGGTGCTGGTCGCGGCGGCCATGCATGCCACGGTCATGCTCCTGACGATGGGCGGCACGCCCTCACGGTCGCTCGTGCTCGCGGGGAGCATCGCTCTGGCAGGTTGGATTCTGCTCGGATGGCTATTCCCAAACCGCCCTGCTGAAGAGGATGGGACCTGACAGAGCCGAGCGGTGCAAACGAGAGAGCTGACGATACCATTTGACGCGATCGTCGAGACGGCGTGCTTCATCGCCGACAGCCGACAGCCGACAGCCGACAACGTGCCTCCGTACCTTTCCCCACGCCGCCTCCGTTCACCGACTCGCCGCCGCCTTGATCGAGTTCGACCGCGTCACCGCTGGGTACGACACCCCCGGCGGCGGGCACCACACCGTCGTTGAGGACCTCTCGCTCACCATCAAGCGCGGGGAACTGGTCTACCTCATCGGCCCGACGGGCAGCGGAAAGAGCACGCTCCTCAAGCTGCTCTACATGGACAAGAAGCCCGAGGAGGGCACCATCCACGTCGGAGACTACGACTCGGACGCGATCCGCCCGCGCGACGTCCCGTTCCTGCGCCGCTCGCTCGGCGTCGTCTTCCAGGACTTCCAGCTCCTCGGCGACCGCACGGCGGCGGACAACGTCGCGTTCGCGCTCTACGCGACCGGCAAGCGCGGCAAGCTCGTCAAGCAGCGCGTCACGCAGGTGCTCACCCGCGTCGGCGTGAGCCACCGCGCCAAGGCGATGCCGCACGAGCTCTCCGGCGGCGAGCAGCAGCGCGTCTGCATCGCCCGCGCCATCGCCAACGAGCCCTACATCCTCCTCGCCGACGAGCCGACCGGCAACCTCGACCCGAAGGTGGGCGAGGAGATCCAGAAGCTGCTCCTGCGCCTCCACCAGCAGGGCATGACCGTCTTCATGGCGACGCACGACTACCGGCTCATCAAGAAGTATCCCGCGCGCACGCTCGCCCTCACGCAGAAGCGCCTCGTGGAGGTCAACCCTACCACGCTTGGTGGTTGAAGGGAGAGGTTAGGGCTCAGGGAAGTAGGTAAGCATGGCGGTGGTCGAGCCGTCTCGGTAGGCCGGTAGGATCTAGACGACCACCGCCACACGGCAACACCGCAACACCGCCGCACTTCTCCCATGCGTCTCGCGCTGCTCCTGCTCCTCGCGCCCTTCGCCGTAGCCTGCGCGCAGGAAACGCCCACGCCGACGGCCCAGGACTGCGTGCCGCCCGAGGCCGCATTCACGACGGCAGGGTGGACGACCGACTTCTGCGAGCGGATCGTCGACCTGACCTCGATCCGCTCGGGCGGGCCGCCGCGCGACGGCATTCCCCCGCTCGACGCGCCGACGTTTGTACCCATCGACGAGGCCGAGGCGTGGCTCTCCGACGCCGAGCCGGTGATCGTCCTCGAACTCGGCGGAGCCACGGTGCTCTATCCGCTCCAGATCCTCACCTGGCATGAGATCGTCAACGACACGGTCGGAGGGACGCCGGTGTCGGTGACCTACTGCCCGCTTTGCAACGCGGCTGTCGCCTTCGAGCGGCCAGAGGTCGATGGCGAACGGCTCACGTTCGGGACGACGGGCAACCTGCGCTACAGCGACCTCGTGATGTGGGACCGCCAGACCGAGACGTGGTGGCAGCAGTTCACCGGCACCGCCATCGTCGGCGACCTCACCGGCACGCAGCTCACGATCCTTCCGACGGCGCTCGTGAGCTGGGCGAAGGCCCGCGCCGCCCACCCCGACGCGCCCGTGCTCTCGCGCAACACCGGCTTCGACCGCCCCTACGGCCGTAACCCGTACGTCGGCTACGACGACGAGGGGCGCGACCCGTTTCTGTACGACGGCGAGGTCGGCCCGCAGCTCCCCGCGATGGCGCGCATCGCGGGCGTGATCGTGGGCGATAGCGATGAAACCGAGGCGGCCCGGGCCTACGCCTTCCGCGACCTCGCTGCGGCGCGCGTCGTGAACGACACGCTCGGCGGCGTGCCGCTCCTCGTGGTCTGGCAGCCCGGCACCGCGTCCGCCCTCGACGCCGAGGCGCTCGCCGACAGCCGCGACGTAGGAGCCACGGGCGTCTTCCGCCGCACGCTCACGACAGATGATGGATCGCAGATGCTCACCTTCGAGGCTGCGCTCGACGGGATCGTGGACGCAGAGACGGGCAGCACGTGGACGCTCTTCGGTGAGGCCCTCGCCGGGCCGCTCGCCGGGCAGCAGCTCGACCGCGTCGCGCACCACGATGTGTTCTGGTTCGTCTGGTCCGCGTTCCAGCCCGAGGGTGACCTCTGGACGCCGGAGCGCTGAGGCAAAGCAGGCACTGAGCCGACGCGCATTCACGCACGGATCATCCCCACTCGCGGCAGGAAGCCAGGAATCGGTGCGAGATTACAGCGCCACCAATCCAACCTCGTCCTCATGCGCTGTCTCTCTGCCTCGTCGTTTCCGCGTCTCCTCCTCCTCGTCCTCCTGGCCGTCGCTGCCGCGTGCTCGGGTCCGCGCTCCGTGGAGGGCGACGCAGCCGTCGAGGACAGCCAGGTTGCTGAGGCGACCGCGCTCGTGCTGGTCTCCGTCGATGGCTTCCGCTACGACTACCTCGACCGCGATGACGTGGAGGCCCCGACGCTGCGCCGCCTCGTCGCCGAGGGCGTCCAGGCCGAGAGCCTCGTCCCGGTCATACCGACGAAGACGTTCCCCAACCACTATACCCTCGTTACGGGCCTCTACACCGAGTCGCACGGCGTGGTGGGCAACTCGATGTACGACCCCGAGTTCGACGCGGCCGGGACGCCGGCATCGTTCTCGATGGGCAACCGCGCGGCGGTGGTTGACGGGCGCTGGTGGGGCGGCGAGCCGCTCTGGGTGACGGCCGAGAAGCAAAGCGTGCCCGCGGCGACGCTCTTCTGGCCCGGCTCTGAGGCCGAGATTGGCGGCGTCCGCCCGAGCGAGTGGCTGCCCTACGACGACGATCTCCCGCACGACGACCGCGTGGCGCTGGCGCTCGGCTGGCTAGACCGCACCGACGCGACGCGCCCCGGCTTCGTCACCCTCTACTTCAGCCTCGTCGATTCGCAGGGCCACCGCTACGGCCCTGACGCGCCCGAAGTGGCTACTGCCATCGAGGAGGTCGACCGCGCGCTCGGGCTGTTCGTGGACGGCCTAGAGGAGCGCGGCCTCCTCGACCGGACCGACCTCGTCGTTGTGGCCGACCACGGCATGGCGGAGATCGCACCCGAGCGGACCGTCTACCTCGACGACGCGCTCACCGTCGACGCGCACCGCATCATGTGGGGCGAGCCCGTCGGCATCTGGACCGACGCCCCCGACGCCGTCCTCGATAGCCTCGCCACGCTGGACCACGTGACGGCCTACCGCCGCGAGGACGTGCCCGCGCGCATGCACTACAGCGGCCACCACCGCATCCCGCCCGTGCTCGTCTTCGCCGACGCGGGCTGGGCCGTCACCAACCGCTCGTACGCGGAGGCCCGCCCCGAGCGCCTCTCCGGCGGCGCGCATGGCTACGACAACGCCTACCCGACGATGGGCGGCCTCTTCGTCGCGCGCGGCCCCAGCTTCCAGGTCGGCGCGACCGCCCCCGCGTTCTCGACGGTGGACGTCTACGGCATCCTCACCGCCGCGATGGGCCTCGACGCAGCCCCTCACGAGGGCGACCCCACCGTGCCTGCCCAGGTGCTCCGGCCGGGTCTGTAGCGCTATTTCCTACGCGCCTTGCTCGCGAGCGCAGTGGCAGCGCTGCCCGTCCGCACGGTCGGATACGCCATGGAGGTGCAGGGGGACGCAGGTACGGAATCACCGATGCACTGAGCCACTGAAGCACGGGCGCCATGGGATCAGAGGCAACCCGGCTTCGGTAAGGCTCCGGCCCTTCTTGTGTCTCTCTCCCCGTTGGATGTCTCTCGCCGCGCTCGTCTTCCCCAACCAGCTCTTCGCCGACCACCCCGCGCTCGATCCGGGCCTCGACCGACCTGACGAAGTCGTACTTGTCGAAGACGACCTGTTCTTCCGCGACGAGCAGTACCCCGCCCGCTATCACAAGCTGCGCCTCGTCCTCCACCGCGCCACGATGCGGCGCACCGCCGACCGCCTGGAGCGCGACGGCCACGCGGTCCGCTACGTCGCCTGGGCCGACCGCACCTCGACGGCCGACCTTCTCGCCACGCTGGCCGAGGACGGCGTCACGACGGTGCGCTACGGCGAGCCCGTCGACTTCACCCTCGAAAAGCGCCTCGCCCGCGCCGCCCGCGCCGCAGGCATCGAGCGCGAGGTGATGGAGACGCCGCTCTTCCTCAACACGCGCGCCGCGAACGCGGATTTCTTCGACGGCCGGAAGCGCTACTTCATGGCCACCTTCTACAAGCACCAGCGCCGCCGCTACGGCCTGCTGATCGACGAGCATGGCGAGCCGACGGGGGGCCAGTGGAGCTTCGACCACGACAACCGGAAAAAGCTCACCAAGAAAGCCATCGCCGAGGTGCCGCCTGTCCCGACCGTTGAGCCAGACGACTACACCGAGGAGGCCGTCCACTATGTCGAGGAGCACTTCCCGGACCACGTTGGCGAGAGCGGGCCGCTGCCGTACCCCACCACCCACGAGGCCGCTGCGCACTGGCTCGACGTGTTCGTGGAAGAACGGCTCGACCGCTTCGGACCGTTCGAGGACGCCATCGAGCCGGGGCAGTCGCACTTCTACCACGCCGTGCTCACGCCGATGCTCAACATCGGCCTCGTCACCCCGCAGCAGGTCCTCGATGCCGTGATGGCCCGCGAGGGCGAGGCGCCCATCGCCTCACTCGAAGGGTTCGTGCGCCAGGTGATCGGCTGGCGCGAGTTCATGCGCGCCACCTACGACCTCGAAGGCGTACCGATGCGCACCAGCAACATGTGGGGCTTCGACCGCGCCCTGCCCGACGCGTGGTACGACGGCACAACGGGCCTCGTCCCCGTAGACGACGTGATCCAGCGCGTGCTCACAACCGGCTACGCCAACCACATCGAGCGGCTGATGGTGCTCGGCGGCGCGCTCTTCCTCTCGCGCATCCACCCGCGCGCAGTCTACCGCTGGTTCATGGAGCTCTTCGTCGATGCCTACGACTGGGTGATGGTGCCCAACACGTACGGCATGAGCCAGCACGCCGCCGGGCCGCTCATCACCACGAAGCCCTACATGAGCGGCTCGAACTACCTCCGCAAGATGAGCCACTACCCAGCCGGCGACTGGACGGCCGAGTGGGACGGCCTCTACTGGACGTTCATGCGCGACTACCGCGAGGAGGTCGAGCGCTACCACCGGATGTCGATGCTGACCGGCCACCTCGACCGCATGGGCGCAGCCAAGCTGCACGCCCACGACGACGCAGCTCAGCGCTACCTCAACCGCGTGTTTGGCTAGCGGGGCATCATGGCCACCAACTGCGCGTCGAGGCGCTGGAGGTAGGTGCGGCCGTACGAGCCGTCTTCCAACCCTGCCACCAGCACGTCGGGCAGATCCTTCTCGAACTCCGGCGAGCAGGAGGCAGCCCCGAGCGCGATGGTGGCGACGGTGTCCACATCGCCCAGGAGCGCGATGCAGTGCTGGAGGAGGTCGCTGAGCGAGGTCGACTGCGTGATCGCGGTGAGCGCCGCGTGCGCACTCATCATGCCCTTCGCTCCGACCTTGCCCCGCCAGGGCATCGTCCACGGCCCATCGACATGCGTAGCGATGAAGGCGGGCAGGCCGGCCTTCGGTCCGAGGTCGTAGAGGAAGTAGTGCGCCATCAGGCTCGTCGCTACGCTGGCCGCGATACCGCCGGGCGTGTCGTGCGTGATCGCGGCCTGGAGGCGGCTGCGCGCGATGACTGTGGGAACGTTCGGGTAGACGCCGATGGGAACGGCACGCATCGCGGCACCGCTCTTATCGCTCTCGGGGCGAATCCGGTCTAGAAACTCCGTCCCGTCATGCACCTCTTCGAGAAAGGCGCGGAAGCCTCGGGCATAGCCCTCGCGCGGGTCGCGCTTGTAGACCTCCACGAAGCGCCGGGCGAGGTTGGCCTGGGTCCACGGCTCGCCCGAGACGATGGCCTCGGCGATGGCGAGCGTCATCTGCGCGTCGTCGGTGTAGCAGCCAGGTGCCGTGGAGTGGCGCGGGTGCTGGATATAGCCGCTGAGGTCGTTGCGCTCGCGCGTGATCCGCTTCGAGACGTACTCAAAGCCAGCCCCGTAGGCATCTCCGATAGCGAGTTCAACGAGCATCGCTCAAGCGGCCTGCCGCTCCTGGTCGGCGTACTGAAGGTCGTAGAGGGTGCAGTAGAGGCCGTCCTGGGCGAGGAGCGCCTGGTGGTCGCCGCGCTCGCGGACGACGCCCTTGTGCAGGACCAGAATCTCGTCGGTGTCCTGGATGGTCGAGAGGCGGTGCGCCACCACGAGGCTCGTGCGGTTGTCCATGAGCATGCTGGTCAGAGCGGGCGGAAGCGAAACCGCTCCGTTGTGACGACGACAAAGCGCCCCCGAAGTCGCTCGGCATGCTGATCCAGCAGGCTGAGCACACGCTGTCTCTTGAGATGGCCGTCAGCCTCAGCGAAGCGGAGCAGAACTACGCCATGCGTGTCGAGCCCCAGCCGCACGACTAACTCGCCGAAGTCCTTGTCTTCGGTCAGGAGCAGGCGGTCCTCGTCGTAGGCCCGCGCGAGCACGTCCGGGTCCGCGGCCCCAGCCATGACCTCGGGGACGAACAGGACGTTGTGCCCGCCTTTGCGGAGCGCGGCCACGAGCGGAGCCGCACAGCATTCGTCCGCGAGGAGCTTCATGCGGCGGAGAGCAGGTCTTCAGCCGCGAGGTAGTCAGCTGCGTAGGCGAGGGCAGCGAACACATCCTCCACAGTGAGGTGTGGATGGTCCTCCAGGAAGGCATCGGGAGTTTTACCGCTGGCAAGCTTGCGGAGCACCTGCTCGACTGTCACGCGGGACCCCCGAATGACAGGCTTGCCAAACATGATGGTGGGATCAGCCTGGATGCGCTCATGTTTCATCGTGTTTCGAAGGTAGTGTTCAGGCCGCCTGCCGCTCCTGGTCGGCGTACTGAAGGTCGTAGAGGGTGCGGTAGAGGCCGTCCTGGGCGAGGAGCGCCTGGTGGTCGCCGCGCTCGCGGACGACGCCCTTGTGCAGCACGAGGATCTCGTCGGCGTCCTGGATGGTCGAGAGGCGGTGCGCCACCACGAGGCTCGTGCGGCCGTCCATGAGCACGCCGAGCGCCTGCTGCACCATCTCCTCCGTCTCGGTGTCCACGCTGCTCGTGGCTTCGTCGAGGACGAGGATCGCGGGGTCGTAGACGAGCGCGCGGATAAACGAGAGGAGCTGGCGCTGGCCGTGCGAGAGCGTCTGACCGCGTTCGCGCACGTCGTGAGCGTAGCCGTCGGGCAGGCGTTCGATGAAGGCGTCGGCCCCCACGAGCGCGGCGGCGCGGCGGACATCGTCGAGGTTCTTCGACGTGTCGCCGAGTGTAATATTCTCCTCGATCGAGCCGGAAAACAAAAAGACGTCCTGCAAGACGAGGCCGATACGGCGGCGGAGGTCGGCCAGGCGCAGCGTCTGGATCGGGAGGCCGTCCACCAAGATCTCCCCGCGCTGCGGCTCGTAGAAGCGGAGCAGCAGGTTGATGATCGTCGACTTGCCCGAGCCGGTCGCGCCAACGAGCGCGAGCACCTGGCCGGGGGCGGCGGTGAACGACACGTCGCGGAGCACCCAGTTGGGCTCGTCGGTGTCGGGGAGGTTGGCGTAGGCGAACCATACGTTCCGGAACTCGATGCGGCCGACGCTCTCGCCGAGCGCCGCGGGCTGGTCCGGCTCGCGGATGGCCGTGTCGGTGTCGAGGAGGTCGAACACGCGCTCCGAGGCGGCCATGGCGCTCTGGAGCGTGTTGTACTGGTCGGAGAGGTTGCGAATCGGCTCGAAGAACTGGCGGACGTACTGGATGAACGCGATCAGCACACCGATCGTGACGGCCTCGCGCATGGCGGCGGTACCGCCGTACCAGATCACGAGCCCGAGCGCCGTCGAGGCGATGAGGTCCACGGCGGGCCAGAAGATGGCGAAGTAGATGACGGTCCGGACGTGGGCGTTGCGGTGGTCGTCGTTGATGGCGGTGAAGCGCCGCTGCTCCTCGGCCTCCCGGTTGAAGATCTGGACCACCTTCATGCCGGTGACGTGCTCCTGCAGGAAGCTGTTGAGCCGCCCGACCTGCTTGCGCGTCTCGCGGTAGGCCACGCGCACCTTGGCGCGGAAGGTCATCGTTGCCCAGAGCATGATCGGCATCATGGTGAGCGCGATGAGCGCCAGCTGCCAGTCGAGCGCGAACATGAAGCTGGCGATGAAGACGAGCCGGAAGAGGTCGCCGAGCATCGTCACGACCCCGGCCGAGAGCAGATCGGCGAGCGCCTCGATGTCGTTGGTGGTCCGCGTGATGAGCCGCCCGATGGGCGTGGTGTCGAAGAAGCCGAGGCGCTGGCGCTGGACGTGCCGGAAGACGAACGTGCGCAGGTCGTAGAGCGCGTGCTGGCCGATCCACTGCGTGAGGTAGCCCATGCCGAAGCGCAGCAGCCCCTCGCCGACGAGCACCGCGGCGAGGATGAGCACGATGCGCCGCAGCCCGTCGATGT
>JBCCLD010000111.1:0-12069 GCA_039027055.1 Bacteroidota bacterium | reverse complement strand
CGCATCCGCGTCGAAGCGCGCGAGGTTGACGGCGGGATAGAGCACCTCGGCGCGGCGCGACGGCCAGAGGGTCGCCTGACCCGCCTTGGCAGCCTCGGAGCAGCACAGGATCGACGCCGAGGGAAGCATCGTCGCCATGCGGTGGATCGGATTTTTCGAGGTGATGGTGTGCTGGAACCAGAAGGCCGGGATGCGGGCGAGGAGCGCGGCCGGACCGCTGTAGAGGTGCCCCTTCGGCATCCACGCGAGCGCCGCATCGGCGTCGAGGCCGCGTAGCCACGATGCGATCTGCCGCACCGTGCCGACCTGCCGCCCGACCTGCCGCACGCGGCCCGCTTCGAACACCTCGACTTGGACACCGAGGCCGCGGACGGTCTCGGCCATCGGCCCGTCTTCGAGAAACGCGACGGCGTAGCGGCACCCAGCTTCTCCGTGGGCAACCAGCGCCTCGTTGGCTCGAAGTAGTTGCAATAACAGCAACTCCGCCCCACCCCGCTGCTCCGCCAGCGGCATCACGATCCCGACCGTGGGCATTCGATGCTGGCCCGTGCGCACTGGCTCGACAACCGCACTGTCCCCTTCGCTTGCGAGCGAGACCGCTTGGGTCGACACGGGATCACGGCGACTGTCAACCCGAGCAGAGGGCGCGTTTGAACTAAGCAACTCACTCATCGCCCTCCCACGTAGCCATACTTCAGCAGGAACGGCCACGTCAGCGCCGTCACTGTAGCGCGGTCCCGCGTCGGGAGATGCGCGCGCCAGGCGTCGTCCATGCGAAGCTGTACCGTGCCACCCGCCGTCCGTTTCGGATTGCCCCACACCGTGTGGTTCTCGCCCATCGCCACCGCGTCCGGCGCAACGAAGGGCAACGTGGCGGCGGGCTCGTCGATCCAGTCGAGGACGCGGCGCACAGAAGCTTCCGGCGCGGCGATGAAGTCCTCGTAGCGCAGCCGCTGGTAGCGGGTCGGGGCGCGGCGTCGCATCAGTTCCAGCACGCCGTTCCACGCCGACCACTTGCGGGCGCTCGCCGCCGTCGTGAAGCGCTGCATCTCGGCCGCCCCGCCGCCGTCCTTGCGGGTGATTTTCTTGCGCCATGAGTAGGCCGAGGCACGCGGGTCGCGGACGAGGTGGAGCACGTGGAGGTCCACCGCGCCGGTTTGCTGCAGCGACTCCGCGTACGACGGAAACTTCGACGAATCGACCAGCACGCGCGCGCCGGAGGACTCGCGGAGCGCCTGGTACATCCGTCGGAGGCCGGCGTGATAGTCGGCTGCCTCGGGGTGGTCGAAGGTCGTACGCCCCGTGAGTAGATGCGGGATCAGCCCTTTAATTTGGGGCAGCGCCTCTCGGATGCGCGCCATGCGAGCCCAGTCGACGCCGTCGGGGTAATCGCTAGGAGGAAAAGCGGCGTCGAAGGCGGGGCGCCAGACGGGGCACGCGTTGAAGCGCTCGCCGCAGCCGCAGATGGCGTTGTCGCGGACGCCGCGCTCCCAGACGTGCCGTACCTCACCGAGGTGGACGAGGCCGTCTACGCTCCCAAGCACGTTGCCCACGAGCGTACTGCCACTCCGCCCCCACCCGGCGATGAAGAGCACCTTGACCGGTGCATCGGCTGCCAGCGGCGTAGAGATGGGCTGGGCGAGCGTCTCAGGCATGCTGCACCTCGCGGTTCTGCGCTGCAACGCCGTCGTGCCCGAGCGCGTCGAGCAAGCGCTCGGCGACGAGTGGCCAGTCGAACTGCGTGGCATAGAGCGCCTGCGCATTACGCCCGAGCGTGGCGCGCGTTGCGTCGTCGCCTGCCAACGCCGCCGCGGCTTGGGCGAACGCCGCCGGGTCATTCGACGGCAACGCCTCGAACGCCTGGCCTGCCTGCGCATGCACGAGCGGATCGGAGAGGTGTCCGAGCGTAGTTACGGTTGGCGTCCCGTGCTCGAGTGCAACCATGGTCGAGCCACGCCGGGTCGAGAACCCGTCGGGGTAGGGGGCGAGGTAGAGGTCGAACGCCGCGAAGGCGCGCGAGACGGCGTCGGCGGGAAGCGGGCCGAGGTCGCGGAAGGGCACGTCGCGGCTGCCCGGCGTGTTGAGCGCGGCCCGGAGCGCAGCGCCCCGCCGTCCGACGTAGCACAGCGTCGCGCTTGGCTGCGCGTCGAGGATCGCGAGGATGGCCTGCCGGACGTGCGCGTCCATGCCCTTCGTGAAGCCGCTGCCGAAGAGGCCCACGGCGAAGGTGTCGCTGAGCCCAAACTCGTCGCGCGCAGCGTCGCGGCTCACGTCTTCGAGCGGGATGTTCGAGCCGATGGGCAAGTGCCGAATGGGCGCGTCATCGTCCCGGGTGAACCACCCCCCGAAGCGTTCGGCCCAGGGCGCGATGGACGTGAACACGGCGTCAGCCATGCGCCCAAGTGCCCAGAGCGTGGGGCGCTGCCAGAGCGTCTCGACAACGTACGTCGGCGTCGTGAGCGGCACGAACGGCTCGTGGATCATGAGCGCGATGCCTAGGCTCGGCACGCGCTTCTTAAGCCTCCGGATGGCGAGCGGGAGCCAGGGGTTTAGGCCGTAGGCACCGTACGAGAACGGGTTGTACTGCACCACCAGCCAGTCGGGACGTTCTGCCTCGAAGCGGTTGGCCACGGCGCCCACGACCTCCAGGATGCCCTTGCGCGAGGTCTTCGAGAAAGCCATATCCACCGTCACGCCGGGAATCGGTGCCGCGTCGGTCTGCGCGGTCAGCACGGTCGTCCGCACGCGCTCGCCCAGCTCTGTGGCGAGGCGAGCCGTGTAGTCGCCAATGCCATCGAGGCGAGGTGGCAGCGTGGGAAAAAGCAGCGCGACGTGCATGGCGGAGGGGGCCAGCAGCGAGGGTGTGCGAGAGAACGGCGATGCCCCGCACACAACGTGCCGGGCGTCTAAGGACCGGGGCGCGTCCTGTGAGGCGAGTGGTCTACCGAGCGAACTCGACGATCTGGTAGTAGCTGTACTTCCGCACGGGTGGGACCGTGCGCCAGAGCGCCTGGTCGATGTCCTTCGTCAGCTTGAGGAGGCGTCCGTATTTCGCTTGGTGCTTGAAAACATACGTGTTCAGCTTGCGGAAGAACACGAAGTCGGGGTGCAGCACCTCGACGTGCGGGAAGCGCGCGCGCAGCATCTCGATCTCCTCAGGCAGGAGCGGGATCTCGTCGTCGTCGCCGTGCTTGGGGATGCCGCCGCGACCAGCGAGGTAGGTGCGCGAGAAGTTCAGGAGCGGGTTGCGGCCGTTGTTCTCCAAGAAAACGCCGCGGCCGCCCTCGGCGGTCACGTCGCGGAGCACGTCGGCAAACTGGTCGAACGGCTCGACGTGGTGGAGGATGTACTTGCCGTAGACGAGGTCGTACGGCTCGCCGCCGCCGTCGAGGAGCTCACGCAGGTCGAGCGCGTCGCACTGGTGACCGACGACGCGGTCGGCGACGCCGTTTTTTTCTGCGAGCGGGGCCAGCTGCTCGATGGATGTCGTCGAGAAGTCGGTCGCGGTCACGTGCGCGCCGAGCTTCGCCATGTACATCGAGAGGTGGCCGTTCCCACAGCCGACTTCGAGGACGCGCTTGCCCGCGGGGTCGCCGAGGCGATCGAGGAAGGCACGCTTCGTAAAGCGCCAGTTCTCGTAGAACGCCGCCGGATCGATGACGGGCAGGGTCTTCTGGCGGAGGGTTTCGTCCCAGAACGCTTTAGCGTTCGAGGCAGCGGCGCTGTCGGGGACGGTCGCAGAGGGTGCGCTCATCGACACGGGAGGGCTGGAGGGTGTGCGAGGGTAGACGGCTCTGTGGTAGAGAACACCGCTCCCAACGCCGGGGCGCGGCATTAGACGCGCGCGTCGTCGCGCCTAGGTTCCGTCGGCGAAGAGTATACGGGCAGACGCGGGCAGCGCAGCGTGCAATCTCCGCGCGTTCTCTGGCCGGGACCGTCCAACCGAACGCGCGTCGGTTCTCGACCTGTAGGAAATTTGCCTTGCTCCCTGCCCGTGGCGGTGGTAGCGTGCGGCATGCCCCTGGTTCTCGTCCTCGTCCTCCTCGCTCCGCTCTCGGCGCTGTCCCAGCCAGGGCCGGTGCCACCGGCGGCTGTGCCCGACACGCTGGGTCCGCCGACGTTCATGACGGGGGCCGGGCTCTCCATCCGGCTCACCAATGACGGATTCGGCCTCGGCGGTGTGCTCCGCGCCGGCCTCAGCGAGACGACGTCGCTCTTCGTCGAGATGAGCGTCAATCCGGGCAAGGACGAGCGCGAGCAGCAGTTCTTCATCGGCTTCTTCGGCGAGACGGTGGTGCCGCTCAAGCGCAACTACTTCGGCATGGTGCCGCTGCATGCGGGCATCGAACAGCGACTCTTCCGCGACGCCATCGAGGACAACTTCAGGCCCTTCCTGCAGGTCGCTGGGGGTCCCACAATCGGCTACCAGTGGCCTTATTTCGACGACGCGGACGGCAACGGTATCCGGGACAGCGGCGAGCCGCTCGAGGGCGTGTTCGGAGGCTTTGGCAACGGGAGCTTCCGGATGGGTCTGGGCGGCACCCTCTCGGTAGGCGCCTACTTCGGGCGGAGCCGCCGCACGACGCAGGGCCTCCGCATCGGCTACCACGGCACGTATTTCTTTGAACCGGTAGACCTCCTCGAACTCAACCCCGACGTCGAAGACCCGTCGAAGCGCTACTTCGGGACGCCGCTCGTGAGCGTGCACCTACTGCGACTGTGGTGAAGTCATGGGGCGTACGCGGGAGCCTGTTCGGCAAACGACGCCCGCACGTCGCGCATCACGGCGATGTAGGCGTCCAACCCTGGAACGTCGGCGCCGGCTTCGAAGGTCACGCGCTTTTCCACGCTGCCATCGCTCAGTTCGACGTATTCAGAACCGCCGTCGTCGCAGCCGGGACAGCCATACACGTCCTCGGCTTCCAGCAAGCGCTTGCGGTCGAACGCATGCTCCAGCGCCTCAGCCTCGCTGGTGGTGAGGACGCGGGACGCAGAGACCGGCTCCACCTCAGACGTCCAGCCGCTCCAGGTGATCGTGGCAACGGAGACGCCCCTGTCCTGCGTGACCCTCAGATCCGTCAGACAGTAGCCGAAGCACAGGCCGTAGCTCGCGCCACTGGCCAGCACGGTCGTTGACGAAATAGCGTCGTCGCTGTCGCCGAAGAGGGAACAGCCACTCAAGAGTAGCGCGCCGAGGAGCAAAAGCCGAGGCATGATCGAAGGCGATGGGTTCGATTCTGTGCGTGCCGTAAGCGTAGGCACGCATTATCTGTAGGGCAAGCCGTTTCTCAGCCCCCGACCTCGCGGGAGCCGCACCCGAAGTTCGCCGTTGCAATCGCACCTTCGTGCCCATTTCACTTCAGGTTCCCCCCCGCTATGACCATCACATACTTCGGCCACTCTGCCTTCCAGATTGAGTTGGGCAAGACGACCCTCCTCTTCGACCCGTTCATCACGGGCAACAAGCACACCGAGGGCGTCATCACGGCCGACGACCTTCAGCCCGATGTCGTGTTGATGACCCACGCGCACGGTGACCACTGGGGCGACACACCGAGCATCCTTGCCCGCACCAGCGCACTCCTCGTCGCCCAGTTTGAGGTCACGCAGTACGCCCAGCGCGACCTTGACCATGCGAACGTGCACCCGATGAACACGGGCGGCGCATGGGACTTCGACTGGGGACGCGTCACCAACACGTACGCGCGCCACTCGTCGTCTTTCCCTGATGGGACCTACGGCGGCCTCGCCGGGGGCTTCATCCTCGAGACGGAGGGCCAGACGATCTACAACGCCGGTGACACCTGCCGCTTTGCCGAGATGGCCTGGTTGGGCGAGCAGTACGACTTCGACCTCTGCTTCCTCCCCATCGGCGACGACTTCACGATGGGCATCGACGAGGCGGTCGCCTCGGCGAAGATGTTGCAGCCGAAGCTAACCGTGCCGATCCACTACAACACGTTCCCGTTTATCATGGCCGACACGGCGGAGTTCGCTGCCAAGATGGAGGCCGCGGGCTTGAAGGCACAGCCGCTCGCACCGGGTGAGACGCTGACACTCTAAGTCGCCTGGGGGCACGTTAGTCGTACTTCAGCAGTGGGCATAGACCGAGGGCGACGGGTATGCGTCGTATACTGAGCCAATGCGTGCTTCTCGTCCCACGCCCGCCGCTGCCATGCGCGCTTCAGCCTGTTCCTTCGTCGCTGCCCGCTCCACCGTCCGTGCGCTCCTGGGCGCGGTCCTCGTGGGAGCGTTCGGCGCGGGCGGAGGGCTGGGAACATCGGCCCACGCCCAGCGCCCGTTCCAGACGCTCGACCCCCTCTACCAAGGCGAGGAAGCGCAGCGCACGTTCTACGACGGGATCGCGGTCTCGGCAGCCATCGACTACCGGCCGACTGGTCTCCTACAATCCTCGTCGGCCAGCGGTGTCGGACAGCGTAGCGCCGTGAGCCTGGCTGGCCGCGTGGACTATGCGCTGCTGCCCCAGGTAGACGTCGCCGCCATCGTGGACCTCAGCGGCGGCATCGGCACAGGCCCTGTCGCGCTGCGCTGGCTGATCGTCAAGCCCTTTTGGACGAACGAGGGCAACGACTACGCCGTGCGCATCGCCGTGGACCCTGCCTCGGAGGGCGGACTTGGCTTCCGCCAGACCGATGTGGCGTTCCTGTCGTCGTCCGACCTCTCACCGCTCGTCTCGACCGACTTTGCGATCGGG
This sequence comes from Bacteroidota bacterium, assembly GCA_039027055.1. GTDB lineage: Bacteria > Bacteroidota > Rhodothermia > Rhodothermales > Rubricoccaceae > JBCBEX01. The sequence goes on along the minus strand of JBCCLD010000111.1, from coordinate 5,354 downwards.
CTGCGGCGCGTCCGCGCCGGGGTCAACGCCGCCCTGCTGGATGACACCGGCGCGTTCGACACCACCGCCGCCCTGCTTAACGATGGCGAACGCGTCCGGGTGATCGGGACCGAAATGCACGTGTACTGGGGAGCCAATTTCCACTACGACCTCGCTGGCAGCAACGTAGGCGTTGCGCTCCTCGCGGAAGGAGCGACGTATCGCTACGTGGAGACCAATGTCACGCAAAACTTGCCCGACATCTTCGAGGGGCCTGAAAACCGCGTCCGCAGTGGCATCGGCTGGCTCCAGCTAAGCCTCGACTTCGACCGGCCCAGCTATCAGATCAGTCCCCATGTGGCCCTCCCGCTCGTGGTCTGGGGCGACGTGCAAGGCGAGGCGGTGCGCTCTGGTCCGCGCCCGAACAAGGTGCGGGTGGGCCTCAATATCATGCTGCGGTAGGAAGCGGCCCGCCTTCGGCGTTCAGAAGGGGTACGTAATCGACCCTCGCGGTTCGCGTATCGTGTGGCCTTCTCTTTCTGCCGATGCGCTGGTTCTTCTACTTCCCCAAGCCCCGCAGCCAGGACGGCCTGCTGCGCCGCCGCCCGGTGTGGCCCCGCCGCCTGATCCGTCGCGGCTTGACGCCCTACGCCCGCCGCCGCTTCGACCACGCCGAGGTGGGGCGTGTCTCGTACCACGTTCTGCTCGTGGTCATGCTCCTGTTTGGCTGCCGCTTTGCCAGCCTCTATCCCATATTTACCAAATACTTGGCTTTCGATCTGGGCCTTGTGTACCAGCGCATCAGCCCCGTCCGGCTTGAGCACGGCGAGAAGCTGGAGCAGCGGCGCCTCGCACAGTACGTCATGCTCGACGCGTCTGGCGCACACGTCTGGGACCTTCCTGAGGCAGCTACCCTACCCAAGGACTGCCCGGACTTCGTTCCGACATGGGAGCGTCTCAACGCAGCGCAGCGTCCGTTCGCGGCCGTGCTCTGCGAGGAGCCGCGCACAATCCTGGGCGTCATCGCCGACCGCCACACGCCGATGGACTCGGTCTTCAGCGTCCTGAGCGATGCGCGGACCGCGGGCCTCCGCCGCGTCTACTTCATGGGCCAACGCGTTCGTCAGAAAACCCCAGCATCGCCTGCACTGACAAACCCCGCACCGCCGTAAACTTCAGCGTGGAGCTCGCCTCTACCGTTGCCGTTACCCACGCGTACCACTTCCCCCTTCGAACTTCTCACTTCGAACCTCCCCATGCTCGTCTACGACCGTTCCGGCTTTTCTTCGTTCATCGACGCCGGGCAGCGGAGCCGCCTGCACGACCAGGCCCTCGCGGCGCACCAGACCACGCTCGACGGGACCGGCGCGGGCAGCGACATGCTCGGCTGGCGCTCGATGCTGCGGCCGCCGAACGGGGACCTCGTCGGGCGCATCCAGCGGCTGGCTGTCGAGATCCGAGAGAAGGCCGACGTGCTCGTCTGCATCGGCATCGGCGGATCCTACCTCGGCGCGGAGGCCGTGAACCAGGCGCTCGGCACCTACTTCCCGACGGACGGCCCCGAGGTGCTCTTCGCCGGGCACCACATCTCGCCGACGTACCACCAGGAGTTGCTCGCCTACCTCGAAGGCAAGTCGGTCTACGTCAACGTGATCTCGAAGTCCGGCACCACGCTGGAGCCGATGCTCGCCTTCCGGTTCCTGCGGCAGTTCATGGAGGACACCTTCCGCGACCACGCCAGCCGCATCATCGCCACCACGGACGCCTCGAAGGGCCAGCTTCGGATGCTCGCCGACCAGAAGGGCTACCGCACGTTCGTCATCCCCGACGACGTAGGCGGGCGCTTCTCGGTGCTCACGCCGGTCGGCCTCCTCCCGATCGCCGTGGCCGGGCACGACATCGCCGCGCTGATGGACGGAGCTGCGGCGCAGCTTGTCGACCTTGCCGACGCGGACGCCAACGAGGCCATCGCCTATGCGCTCGACCGGTACCTCCTCCACGAGGCGGGCTACCGCACGGAGATCCTGTCGGTCTTCGAGCCGAAGCTGCGCGGCATCGGCGCGTGGTGGCAGCAGCTCTTCGGCGAGAGCGAAGGCAAGGAGCATAAAGGGCTCTTCCCCGTCAGCGTGCAGTACTCGACCGACCTCCACTCACTCGGGCAGTACGTCCAGGAGGGCCAGCGCACGCTCGTCGAGACGTTTCTGCTCGTTCAGCACCAGGACCCGACGCTCACCGTACCGGAAATTCCAGGCAACTTCGACAAGCTCAACTACCTCGCCGGGAAGGACTACAGCGCCGTCAACCAAGCCGCCTACGAGGGCACGCAGAAGGCCCACACCGACGGCGGCGTCCCGAACTGCACCGTCGCGATGAGCCACCTCGACGCGCGGCACCTCGGCGCGCTGCTCTACTTCTTCGAGCACGCCGTCTCGGTCAGCGGCTACCTGCTAGCCGTCAACCCGTTCAACCAGCCTGGCGTCGAGGCCTACAAGCAGGAGATGTTCCGCCGCCTAGGACGGCCGTAGCGGTGCGTCGGTAGACGGTGCTAGACGGATCCAGGACCCCTGAATGACTAGCTCTAGAACCCCGCTTCGTAGGTGCGCGGAAGGCTGGCGTCGGTGAGGATCACGAAGTCGCCGAGGCCGGTGTGTGCCTCGGCGTCGAGGTCGTCGAGGTCGTCGGCGGGCACCATCGTGACGAGGAGGATGCGGGCGTCGGGGCGCAGGCGCGCGAGGTGCTCGGGGATGCCGAGGCCGCTCTCGCTGTGGAACGAGCCTGTGACGTGCAGGACGAGCGCGTCGGGTGCCGCTTCGAGATGCTGCGCGATCGCATCGGCCATCCCGACGTCGCGGAGGTTTTGTGCGGCCAGCATCCCGTCGAGGCTCGGCATCCCCGCACCGTGCCCGCCGTGTGGATTCGCTTCGGCCTGCGCTTCTGCGTCGGCGGATGCTTCCGCCTCCTCCATCTCCTCGCTCGATTCGTCTGCATCCTTTGCCTCGGTTTCCTCCGCTGCTCCGGTCGCAGGCTCACTTTCACGGTCGTCTGCCTCACCGTCCCCCGTCTCGGCCTTCTCTGTTTCACTTGACTCTCCGCCGTGGCCCATCATGCTCCTCATCGTGTCCATGAATTTGGCTCCTAGCGCTTCGGAGGCGGGCGCGAGGGAGTCCGGCAGGAACGCCTGCGCCCCGGCGGGCAAGGCGACTAGACCTTCAATGCCCTGCTGGCTCACTAGGCGGACATAGCGAGCCGGCGCGTTGGCTGCGATCACGGCTTGCCCGTGCTCTTTCGCGTGCTCCACGAGCGGGCGGTAATCCGTGTCGTAGTTCGACCACGGCCGGGAAGCGGCGAGGAAGTCGCGCTCTCGGATCAACCCGGCGAGGTACTCGTCGAGCACGAGTTGCACGTCTTGCTCGAACATTTCCAGCGAGAGCGCGACGGGGCGCTCACCCTCGGTCGCAGCGCGTAGCAGGTCGAGTTGCAGCGCGTGGGCGACGGGGTCGTTGTGCTGCTCGCCGAGGAACACGACATCCGCCTCGGCAGACGCAGCAACGAGCGCGGCCAGGCCCGACGGCACGCCTTCATCGGTGTAGACACGGTAGGTCGTGGTGTCTGTGGCAGAGCGTGCCATGGTGCTGTCCGGGGTTTGCGCCGCAAGCGGCGTGGTGAGCGCGAGCAGGACGGCGGCGACGAGTGTGCCTGTGGAGGACGAACGCATGAGACGGGTGGCGAGCAAGAGGAGAATCCGGCGGACGAAGCTACGCGCAGGGCAGAACCGTTGCCCTGGGCACGACGTCCCTGCAGTCCTGCGTTCCTGCTTCGCTCTGTCCACTCATCCGCTGCACGCATGCGCCGCCTCGCTCTTCTCGCCCTGCTTCTCCCCTTCGCGCTCGCTGCTGCTGTTCAGGCGCAGCCCCTCCCCACTGCCACGCTCGAAGGCCGCGTCACCGACCGCGACCGACAGCCCATCCCGGGTGCGAGCGTGTTCCTCGCACAGACGCAGCGCGGCACCATCACCGACCGCGACGGCCGCTACCGCCTCACGCGCGTGCCCCTCGGGGCGCACCGCCTCGTGGCCTCCAGTGCGGGGTTCGAGACCGAAACTGAAGACCTCATCCTGCGCCGCGAGGGGCAGACCAAGACGGTCAACTTCCGGCTGCGCGGTCTCGAACTCGGCGAGGTGGTTGTCGAGGCCGAGCGCGACGAAGAGTGGCAACGCCGCTACGAGCGCTTCGCGCGCCGCTTTGTCGGCGAGACGGCCAACGCGGCCGAGACCGAAATCTTGAACCCGTTCGTCATCGACTTTGAGCAGCGCCTCGGCACGCTCACGGCGACGGCGCGCGAGCCGCTCGTCATCGAGAACCGGGCGCTCGGCTACCGGGTCTATTACAGCCTCACCGCCTTCGAGGCGGAGCCGAACCGCAACTTCTTCACCGGCGAGCCGCTTTTCGAAGAGCTAGAACCCGCCGATGACGCCGAGGCGATCCGGTGGGCCGCCAATCGGCGCAAGGCCTATCTGGGCTCCCCGCGCCATCTCCTCCGCAGCCTCGTGGCGAGTATCGCCAACGACCAGCCCGAGATGGCCGACGAGGCGGGCTTCAGCCTGTTCATTATCCCCAACCAGGGTGGGGGCGGTGCATTCGGTAGCCCCTTCGGCGGGCGGCGCGGGCGGGGCGGGGCCGAGCGCATGGAGGTGGCCCCGAGCGACCTCATCGAGGCGACGCGGCGCGAGGGGGAGTACAAGCTCTCGTTCGTCGGCCTGATGGAAGTCGTCTACCGCGACGAGCCCGAGGCGCGTGGCTTCCTGGAGCGCGAGTGGGCGCGCGAGCAGCGAGGGCTGCGCGACGTGCAGACGTCGCAGATCCGCTTCCCCGTCCCCAACGACCGCGCGATGCTCGACCGCTTCGGCCGCGAACTCGACCCGCGCTCGATCACGCTTTCGGGCTACATGGCCTACGAGCGCTTCGCCGAAGACCTCCCGCGCGAGTATGGCCTCGCCGAGAGTGGCCTGCCCGGCGCGGAGGAAGCTGCCCGCCTCTACGCCGAGCAACGCCTCGAAGGCCGCCCGGAAACTAGTGCCCCGTCCCCAGGCGCACCTCCGGCACCCACTGCGGAGCTGGATGCCGTCGAGGATGACGTGGAGGCTGGAGACCCAGACGAAGCCAAAGGCGACGGCGCGAGCAGTAAAGGCAATGGGGAAGACGACAAGGCCGAGGACGGGAAGGACGACACGCGCCCCTAGGGCGTGTGGACAATCGGTCTGATCGGTGCTCACGGCCTCCGTTCGGCCTCCGCCCACCTCTACAGAATGGGGGGTCCACTCGTCACTCGATCCTACGGGATCGCGCTCCTCGTGCGCCTTTCGGAGACGCAAACGG
>JBCCLD010000110.1:0-12086 GCA_039027055.1 Bacteroidota bacterium | reverse complement strand
TGCTCACGAGACGCCGTTTGCGTCTCCGAAAGGCGCACGAGGAGCGCGATCCCGTAGGATCGAGTGACGAGTGGAACGCAGCGGAGGCCGAACGGAGGCCGTGAGCACCGATCAGACCGATTGTCCACACGCCCTAGCGCATTGGCCGTGGGCTCTCGTCTGTGGGTTAGCGCCAGTGTCCTTTGCCCGTCGGCGACGCCGGGTACTCGCGCGTGTCGGGGCGGCCGGACTCGCCGGTTTGCTCCCGCTCGGCGTAGTAGGCCGCGAGGCGCTCCTCGTAGTTGCCCATGGGTACGCAGACGCCGTTGGGCAGCCGGCACCAGTACTGCCCGCCGTAGGCTGGGTCGAGCCGGTGGTTGTGGAAGTGCCGGAGGGCGGGCGTGACGCCGAGGAAGGATGCGTGACCGGAGCGGGACACCGTGCTACTTCGGAAGCTGGATGGTCGGGTGGTCCGGGTCGGCACGGTAGAGGACGGCCGTATGGCCGACCACCTGCACCACGTGCACGTCGTCCATCTGCTTGGCGATGGCGTGCGCGGTGCCGCGCGCCGTGTCGGGCGCGGCGTCGAGGACGCGCAGCTTGAGCAACTCACGCGTGCGGAAGGCGTCGGCGCAGGCGTGGATGGTGGCGGCGGAGACGCCTTCTTTGCCAACGTGCAGGACCGGCCGGAGCGGGTGCGCGAGGCCGCGCAGGTGCGCACGCTGCTTCGACGTGAGGGGCGACGGCATGGCGACGGGGTGCGTGACAGGAGAGGCAACACCACAGAGTACGCGCCGCCGGCCTCGTCCGTGACATCCGCTGCACGAACGCCGTGCGAATATGGTGCCCGCCCCTCGACCTCAGAGCAACCTTTCCGTCGGTGTTCGTACGGGCGTGTCATGCCCTGTCCCACGTGCGCTTGCCTCCCGTGAACCTGCTTGCTGCCTTCGCTGGGGGTCTCACCCTCCTTGCCTTCGGCGTCCATGCCATCGTCGGGGCCAACGAGTTCCGCGACTTCGCCCCGACCGCCTCCTCAGGCCTGCCTCGCACGAAGTGGTTGCAGGCGCTGGCGGGCTGGCACTGGGTGTCGGTGGACCTGCTCGCTGCAACCGCCGTGTTCTTTGCCGTTGCGTTCACCGACCTCGTCCCGCACGAGCCGACGGCGTTGCTGCTGCTCGCTGGCTACTTCGCGCTCGCGGGGGTCGCCTGGTTCGGGACGCTCGTCGTCGCCGGGCGCGGGGTGCGCCGCCGCTACCTCGCGCTGGGCCAGTGGCTCTTTTGCTTCGTCGTCGCCGGACTCGCGGTGGCGGCCGCGTGACCGCTCACGCGCGCAGCGCTCCGAGCGCCCGCTGAACGCCCCGCCGGAGCAGGTGCCAGACCACACCCAGGACGCGGCGGCGCGGGGCATCGCGGCGCGGGGCCGTGCCGCAGGTGTAGACGAGCACCGTGTACGGTCCGATGCTCACGCGGGCGCGGTCGCCGTGGAGATCGTAGGCCGGGTGCCCGCCGAACGCCCGGTCGTAGCCGCGCCAGTCGCTGTTGAGGCGGAGGTGCCAGTGCGCCGCGTGGGGCAGCCGGAGGCGGTAGGCGTAGTGCGCGCGGTGGCCGAGGTTGACCACGACGAACACGCTGTCGTCCGGCCCGCCCGCGTCGCGTCGCTGGTAGGCGAGCAGCTTGGCGGTGTGATCGACATGGATCAGGTCGAGGTGCTGGCTCTTGAGGCCGGTCGAGGTGCCGTCGAAGTCGCGGCGGAGGGCGATGAGGTCGCGGTGGAGCTGCACGAGGCCGTCGTGGCGCTCGGCCTTCGTCCAGTCGAGCGGGACCGTGTCCTGGAAGTAGCCGTCGTCCAGGAGGGCCTGGCCTTGGAAGAGCATCGGGATGCCGGGCGCGGTGAGGGCGAGCGCCGCCCCGAGCGTGGCGCGCTTCTTCGAGGCCCAGCTGTCGGCGCGACCTGGAAAGATCTCCTCCGCCACGCGTGCCTTGCCGTTGGCCACCTCGTCGTGCGACTCCGTGTAGACGACCCGCGAAAACGCGTCGATGCCATAGCGATGCTCCAGGGCCGCCGCCACCCTGCCGAGGTCGCGCGCGTGGTCGTCGGGCGTGATGAGCACGTCGCGGACAGGGTGCACGAACCCGGCGTCCCACTGCGCGCCGAAGCCGGCCCCGCCCTGCTCCACGGGCTGGGTGATCGCGTGGTTGGTGTGCAGGTCCTCGGCGATCGCGATGCGCCCGGGGAAGCGCTCGCGCACGAGCGTAGTGAGCCGCTGCAAGAACTGCCACCCGGCCTCGATCCGCTCACCGCCGCCATCGACGGTATAGATGTAGGGCGTCATGTCCACGCGCAGGCCGTCGACGTGGTACTCCTCCAGCCACATCGCCACGTTGTCGAGGAGGTACTGCTGCACCTCGGGCCGCCCATAGTCGGGCCGCGTGTCGCCCCAGGGCGTGGTCCGGCGGTGGTCGTTGTAGAAGTAGATCCCGCCCTGGCCGTGTTCGCTCCAGCCATCGAACTGCCAGAGGCCGAGGTCGGATGGGCCGAAGTGGTTGTAGACCACGTCGAGGATGACGGCGATGCCGTGGCGGTGCGCTTCCTTGACGAACGCCTTAAACGCGTCCGGGCCGCCGTAGCTGCTCTCGACGGCAAACGGCGCGGCGGGGTTGTAGCCCCACGACACGTCGCCCGCGAACTCGGCGAGTGGCCTCACCTCGACAGCGTTGACGCCTAGCTCTTTCAGGTAGCCGAGGCGGCGCGTGGCCGCACGGAGGTCGCCGGCCTTCCCGTCCTTGAACCTGGCGAAGGTGCCGACGTGGAGTTCGTAGATCACGAGGTCGTTCCAGGGCGGGCAGTGGGCCGAGTCGCCCTCCCAGTCGAACGCGGCGGGGTCGTAGACGATGCTGTGGCTCGCCGAGTTGAGCATCTGCCGCGCGTAGGGGTCGGGGCGACGGAATACGTCGTCGCTGACGGCCTCGTTGCGGAGCGCGAAGAGGTAGCCGTCGCCCACCTTAGCGCCCCGCACGGTGCCGGACCAGGTCCCATCGTCATGCCTGTCGAGCGGGTGCGCCTGGTCGCCCCAGCCATTGAAGCCCCCGACGACGGAGACCATGCCTGCGTGCGGCGCCCAGACGCGGAAGGCTACGCCGGTGTCGGTGAGGGTCGCGCCGAACGGAGGGAGCGAGGAACCCGTCGTGGGCATAGCGTCAGCCTGTCAGAAATGGGTTCGTCCGTCGCTCGCGCCCGATGGTCGTTGCGGGGCCGTGGCCGCAGTAGACGACCGTCTCGTCGGGCAGCGGCATCAGCTTCGTCTCGATGGAGCGGAGCAGCGTGGGGAGGTCGCCCTGCCAGAGGTCCGTGCGGCCGATGGAGCCGTTGAAGAGCACGTCGCCCGCGATGACGAAGCCACCCGCCTCGGTTGTCGCTTCTTGATAGAAGCAGATCGAGCCGGGCGAGTGGCCGGGGGCGAGGAGCACCCGCCAGGTTGCGTCGCCGAAGGTGACGCTGTCGCCCTCGCGCAGCCAGCCCGTCGGGTCGGGCGGCGGGTCGATGGGAAACTGGAACAGGGCCGCTTGCTGCTCGGCGTGGCGGAGGAGCGGCGCGTCGTCGGGGTGCATCTGCCAGCCAAGGCCATAGTGGTCGGCGAAGAACGCGCACCCGACGATGTGGTCAAGGTGGGCGTGCGTGAGCAGCAGGTGCCGCATCGTGAGGCCATGCCGCTGGACGTAGTCGAGCACGAGCTGCCGCTCACGGGCGTCGGCGCAGCCGGGGTCGATGAGGACGGCCTCGCCCTGGCTGTGGCAGACGAAGCAGTTCTCGGCGAACGGCCCGGCGACGGTGAAGCTCTGGACGACGGTGGGCATGGCAGGCGTGGCGAGGGGAAAGAGGAGCGGGAAGATCGTCTCCCTGCAGTCCCTGCGTTTAGCCTCCCCTCTACGAAGCGAACGCCTCGGCCTCCAGCACGTCGGCCTGCGCCTCCGCGTCCTCGGCAGCGGTGAGTTGGCTGAACGCGCTCTCTAGCGAGCCCGACGCCGTCTCCGTCATCAGGTCCTGCGGCGAGGCCGTGCGCACGATCTCACCCGCGCGGATCACGATCACCTGGTCCACAACGCGCTCGACGGCGTCGAGGAGGTGCGATGAGTAGAATACCGTCACGCCGGCTGCGGCGCGGGCCTTGAGGAGCGCGCGGAATTGCAGCACGGCGTGCGCGTCGAGGCCGGTGAGCGGCTCGTCGAGGAGGAGCACCGCCGGGTCGTGGAGCAGCGCCGACGAGATGAGCACCTTCTGCTTCATGCCCTTCGAGAAGCCGTTCATGCGCTGCTGCGCGACCCCGTCGAGCTTCCAGAAGCGCAGCAGCGCCTCGGCGCGGCGGGCGAGGAGCGTCTCGTCGAGCCCGTGCATCCGCCCGACGAAGGTGAGGTACTCGGCCGGCGTAAAGCTCTCGTAGAGGTGGCCGTGCTCGGGGACGTAGCCGAAGCGCCGCTTCGCCGCGAGCGGCTCCGCCGCCACGTCGATGCCGCCGACGAGCACGCGCCCCGCGTTCGGCTTGAGGACGCCCGTCAGGAGCCGCATCGTGGTCGTCTTGCCCGCGCCGTTCGGCCCGACGTAGCCTGCGATCTGCCCCGCGCCCACGTGGAACGACACGCCCTTCAGGATGGGGCGCTCGTCGAGGACCACGGAGACGTCAGTGACGGAGAGCATGCGGGGAGTGTGGCAGTGGAGCCGTGTTGCGGTGCGGCCGTGGTGGAGCCTAGTTCAACGTCGCGACCGGGGCGAGCGCTGTACCAAGGGTAGAGGTAAAAAACATAGGATGGGCTTCGATCTGGCGATGAAGCTGCTCCATGATGAGTTCGAAGCGGGTACGCGTTACGGTAGCATCAGCGACGACCGCGACCAGGTAGCACATGGCGGGCGGCGTGTCTGACCACTGGGCATACAAGCCTGCTCTTCGGTCTGTGGTATCGACGCGCTGGGTCCAGACCTGAAGGAAATAGACCGCGTCATCGGCACGCCAGTAGGCGTCAGCCCATCGGCAATCACCGGGATCGATACCAAGAGACTGGAGCACGTCCGGCTCATCGGCAAAAGAATGGATCGGGATGTAGCGCCACTGCTTGGCTCGATGGGTGTAGACAGACTCGGGAGCATGGGCGCAGCGTCGTTCGAAGTCAGCTATAGCCGCGCTCTGCTCATCGTCAGAAGCATGCATACCACGTCTTGTTTGCTGTGCGGATCACAATGCATCCACGGCAACACGGCCTCACCGCAACACGGCTACACTCACCCCGGGGGCCAGGTGAACGTGCGACCGCCGAGGAGGTGGAGGTGGGGGACGGTCTGCTGCCCGTCCTCGCCGACGTTGAAGACGAGGCGGTAGCCCGTGCCGAGGCCTTGCTGCTCGGCGACCTGCTTCGCGACCACAAACAGGTGCCCGACGAGCGCGGCGTCGTCCGGCTCCAGGTCGATGATCGAGGAGATCGGCGTGCGGGGCACCACGAGAATGTGCGTCGGCGCGGCGGGGTGGATATCGCGGAACGCCACGCACTGCTCGTCCTCGTGGACGAAGTCGGCGGGGATCTCGCGGGCGATGATTTTCTCGAAGAGCGTCATGCGAACGCCGCGGAGCGGCAGATGGAACGGGGAGCAGCAAGCAAGCAGCGCGCCGAATCGTCGACACGGCAAGGTGAGGGTGACGGACGGCAGCGGAAGCGCGGCCTACGCCGTATCCGGCGTAGCGGCGGGCCTAAGCTACCGCGCTGTGCTTCCGTTCAGCTTCACGTCGAGCGCCGAATCGGAACGGCAGGATTCCAAATCGGGTTCGCGTGCTTCATCTCTCCGCTCGCCATGCGCCTCGCCCTTCTCCCTTACGGACTCTGCTTGCTGATCGTCGGCCCCGGCTGCTACACCGTGCTTCCTGAGCACGAGCCCCTACCGCTCCCGCCTCCGACCTACGCCTATGCCACGTCGGATTCCTCCGACGTGCCGTTCCGGGGGCTGATTCCCCCCTACCCGTTTGCGCCCTCCGTGGACCCCGCCACGCTCGTGCTCCGCTCGCCTGCCGACATTCGGGCGCTGCCACCCGGGCCGCCCTCCGTCTCACGCTGGCCGCACCCGTCGGGCTTCGAGCGCGTCCGCTTCGGCGAAGAGATGGTGCTGGTTGTCACGCTGGGGAACGCAAATGACGACACCCGCATCCGAGTCGACTCCGTGCTGACTGAGCCAGACCAGCTGCTTGTCTACACCTCGGTGGAGGCTGCATGCTACACACGACAGGTGCAGGGCTTTCCGACGCACGCGATCGCGCTTCCGGCAGATCCGCGCCCGGTGCGCTTCACCGACCCAATCGAGCTAGACTGCTACCTGCCTCCCGACACGCGCCCCACCCGATCTGGGAACGGTGTCGACTAAGGCTGCTTCCGCTCACCACGCTCCTCCTCCTCCGTGCCTACCGTCTACGTCACCCGCCGCGCCGTCTTCAGCGCCTCGCACCGCCTCCACAACCCCGCGCGCTCCGACGAATGGAATGCCGAGACGTTCGGCAAGTGCAACAACGCCACCGGCCACGGCCACAACTTCACGCTCGAAGTCGTCGTCGCGGGCGAGCCGGACCCGGCGACGGGCTTCGTGATCGACCTCGCCGTGCTGAAGCGCATCATGAACGACCGCGTCGTGGACGTCCTCGACCACGCGAACCTGAACACCGACGTGCCCTTCCTCGACGGCATCCTGCCCTCGACGGAAAACCTCGCAGTGGCGATCTGGGACCAGCTCAAGGACGCGCTCCCGTCGGGCCGCCTCCACGCCGTGCGCCTGCGGGAGACCGAGAATAACAGCGTCGAGTATTTCGGGGAGGGGCACGCATGATTGTCGTCGTCACGGGCGCGAGCCAGGGCATCGGAGCCACCATCGCCGAGGCGTTTGCGGCGGAAGCCAACGCGACGAAGGGCGGCGTGCGGCTGGCACTACTCGCGCGCTCGCGGGCCCAGCTCGAAGCGGTCGCGGCGCGGGGCCGGGCGCGCGGGGCCGAGGCCGAGGCGTTCGTCTGCGACGTGACCGACGAGACCGCCGTCGTGCAGACTGCTGAGGCCGTGCGCGAGCGTTTTGGTGCGCCGGACGTGCTCGTGAACAACGCGGGGCAGTTCCAGCCGGGCGCGCTCCTCGACACCGACGCGGCGGCGTTCCGGCAGCAGGTCGAGGTCAACCTCACGAGCGCGTTCCTCGTCACGCACGCCTTTCTCCCGGCGATGGCCGCGCGCGGACGCGGACACGTCTTCTTCATGGCGTCGGTGGCGTCGCTGCAGGCCTACCCGGGCGGGGCGGCCTACTGCGCGGCGAAGCACGGGCTGCTCGGCCTCGCTCGCGTCGTCCGCGAGGAGACGAAGCCGCTCGGCCTCCGCGTCACCACGCTCCTCCCCGGCGCGACGTTCACGCCCAGCTGGGACGGCTCCGGCCTCCCGCCCGACCGCCTGATGCCGCCCGAGGACATCGCCCACGCCGTCGTGGACGCCTGGCGGCTCTCGGACCGCACCGTCGTGGAAGAACTCATCCTCCGCCCGCAACTCGGCGATCTCTAGCTCCCCGCTCGTGCCTCGATCTCAGCGCGGACGCGGTCGGCCTCGGCCTGGAGCGCCGCGCTCACGGCGACGGGATACGGCTCGACGCTGGCCTCGTCGCCGATCCGGTGGAGGCGCGCGGGGAGTCGGTCGAGCAGCGTCTGCGTGCGCTCGCGGATCGCGGTGAGCGACTCGCGGCCCGCGTCAGTGCGCTGGCCGTTGCGCATGACCTCGCGCAGGAGCGGCGTGCCGTCCACGTCTCCGCATTCGAGGTCTTCGCCGTCGCGAATGACGGTGTCACGAATGACGGTGTCGCCTGCCAGCGTGCCATCGCCGTCAGTGCGGCGGACGACCTGCTTGCGACCGGGGAACGTGCCCTTGTTCGTGGCGAGCTTCATGCGCCCACGCCCGGCGTACTCGGCGAGCTTGTAGACCGTGTCGATCGTTGGGGCGTCCTGCGACTGCCCCATCCGCGTGCCGACGCCGAAGCCGTCGAGCGGCGCGCCATCGGCGAGGAGATCGGTGATCGCGAACTCGTCGAGGCTGCTGGAGGCGAGGAGCTTCACGTCGGTCAGCCCCGCGTCGTCGAGCAAGGCGCGGGCCCCTTTGGCGAGCGCGCTGAGGTCGCCCGAGTCGAGGCGGAGCGCGCCGATCTGGAGGCCTTCGCGCTGGACGAGGTCGATCACCCGGCGGACGCCGCGCAGCGTGTCGTAGGTATCCACGAGCACCGTCGTGCCCGGGTAGAGGCGCGCGAACGCCCGGAAGGCCGCGCCCTCGTCCTCGTGCGCCTCGATGTAGCTGTGCGCCATCGTGCCGGTGACCGGGATGCCGTAGACGCGCCCCGCTTCCACGTTGCTCGTCGCGTCCACGCCCGCGATGTACATCGCCCGCGCGCCCTTCATCGTCGCGTCGGTGCCGTCCATGCGCCGCATCCCGAAGTCGGCGACGGTGCGGCCCTGCGCCGCGCGCACCACGCGGGCCGCCTTGCTGGCGAGCATCGTCTGGACGCTGATCTGGTTGATGAGGTACGACTCGACGAGCTGCGCCTCGGGCAGCGGCGCGGTCACTTCGAGGAGCGGCGCGTTGGGGAACACGGGCGTGCCCTCGGGCACGGCGCGGACGGCGCCGGTGAAGCGGAAGTCGGCCAGCCACGCGAGGAAGTCGTCCTGGAATTGGGGCAGCGTGGCGAGGTAGGCGAGTGCCTCGTCGGTGAAGCAAACCGTTTCGAGATAGCGCAGGACGCTGTCGAGGCCGCAGGCGAGGAAGTAGGTCCGCGTCGGGGGGAGGCGGCGGATGAAGAGGTCGAACGTGGCGGGCGCGGTGAGTCCCTCGTGCCAGTAGGCCTGCACCATCGTGAGTTGGTAGAGGTCGGTCACGAGCGCGGCCCGCGCGTCGTCAATCCAGGGCGTCATCAGGGCGGGGAGGTTGGGGGCGCGGGAGCGTGGGGGCGCGGGTTGCTCACGGATTGGGCGTCACAGCCCCGTTGCGCGCGCGTCGAGGTCCGCGGGGTTGGCCTCGTCGGGGAGGACGGCACCGGCGGCGGCCATCTCGGCGAGGGCGGTGGCGCTGGTGGCGGGCGTGATGCCGCGCATGCCGCCGGGGACGAGGTGGACGGCGAAGCCTTCGGCGAGCGCGTCGAGGGCGGTGGCGCGGACGCAGTAGTCGGTGGCGAGGCCGCCCACCCACACCCGGCGGACGGCGGCGGCACGGAGTTGGGCGGCGAGGTCGGTCGTGTCGAAGCCGGAATAGGCCTCGGCAGCGGCGGTTGTCGCCTTGCTGATGACGGGCGCGTGGTCCGGGACGAGGAGGTCGGGGTGAAACGTGGCCCCGTCGGTGTCCTGGACGCAGTGCGGCGGCCACGGCCCGCCCTGCGCGACGAACGAGGCGTGGTCGGCCGGGTGCCAGTCGCGGGTGAAGAAGACCGGCACACCGCGCGCCTCAGCCTGCTCGACCCAGCGGTTCAGCACCGGCACGACCGCATCGCCCTCGGGCACAGCAAGCGACCCGCCGGGGCAGAAGTCGCGCTGCACGTCCACGACGACGAGCGCGTCGCCCGGCTGGAGCGGAATGGGATCGGAGGCATCAGCGAAGGCAGACATGGATGCTAGGCAGGAATGTGGAAGGCACAAGGAGGAAGGCACAAGGAGGAAAAGAGTGGCTCCCGCCCTTGAGACGTCCTCCGCGTTCGAGGCCGGGTGCAGCATCGGCACAGCGCTATGAGACGACGAGCAACCGGAGTAGGCCAGCCGAGGACCGTTCAATGCCGACGTGCCCGACGAGGCTCCGCACCGCGCCACCGCCGCACCGCGCCACGGCTGCACCGCCCGCCGCCACGCTCTATCTTCCCGCATGGAACCGCACGTCTACCATCCCTTCGCCGACGGCGAGCGCGTCGGCTGGATCGAGGTCATCTGCGGGTCGATGTTCTCGGGCAAGACCGAGGAGTTGATCCGGCGGCTGCGCCGCGCCCGCATCGCGCGCCAGCGCGTCGAGGTGTTCAAGCCCGCCGTGGACACGCGCTACGCCGAGGACCACGTCGTCTCGCACGACGCCCGCCAGATCCCGTCGGTCCGCGTCGAGCAGGCCCAGGAGATCCTCCGGCACGCCGACGACGCCGACGTGGTGGGCATCGACGAGGCGCAGTTCTTCGGGCCGGACCTCGTGGCCGTCGCGCAGCACCTCGCGCGCCAGGGCCGCCGCGTCCTCGTGGCCGGGCTCGACCAGGACTACCTCGGCCGCCCCTTCGAGCCGATCCCGCAGCTCCTCGCCGTGGCCGAGCACGTCACGAAGCTCCACGCCATCTGCGCCGTCTGCGGCGCGCCGGCCAACCACTCGCAGCGCCTCGTCCCCGAGGGCAGCCGCGTGCTCCTCGGCGAGAAGGAGGCCTACGAGCCCCGCTGCCGCCGCCACTTCGTCCCCGGCGGCCCCGACGCGCAGCAACTTCGCCTCGACGAATACGTCCGGGAGTCCGTGCGCCAGTAACTCCGCGCACGCCGCTCTCTCGTTCTCATCGCGCGCCTCCTGTGACCCAATCGCTCGTCCACGTCGCCCTCGTCGTCCGCGACTACGACGAGGCGCTCGCCTTCTTCTGCGACACGCTCCGCTTCGAGGTGGTGGAGGACGTGCCCGTCCCGGAGCAGAACAAGCGGTGGGTCGTCGTCGCCCCGCCCGGCTCCACCGGCGCGAGCATCCTGCTGGCCCGGCCCTCCAACGCCGAGCAAGAAGCCTACATCGGCAACCAGACGGGCGGCCGCGTGACGTTCTTCCTGAACACGGACGACTTCTGGCGCGACTACCGGCGGATGGTGGCCGACGGCGTCCGCTTCGTCCGCGAGCCCAAGGAGCAGCCCTACGGGGTGGTTGCCGTGTTCGAGGACCTCTACGGCAACCTGTGGGACCTGCTTCAGCTTCGGGACGGCCACCCGGCGCTGCGGGGGCGCACCTCGTAGCGCACGTCTCGCCGGAACCTCGCGAGCCCGTTTAGTCTTTCCAACACGCCATGGTGTCGATGCCGCTCTCGCAGATCCTTCTCCAGTTCGTGGTCATCCTGGCCGTCGGGTTCGGGCTGCTCGGGCTGCGTGCGCTCCTGCGGGGCGACCTCGGCGTGCTCGGCGTCGCCAACGGTGAGAAGCTGCGCTTCACGAACAAGCGCCAGCAGATGTGGGAGAAGTACCGCGCCAAGGAGCGGCTCGCCCGCGAGATCCGCGCCCGCCAGCGCGAGGCCGAGGCCTACAGAACGATGTTCCAGGAGCGCGAGGCCGAGGAGGAGGCTGCCCTCCCGCCCGAGATTCGCCACCTGGAGACGTTCGCGCTCCACCGCGCCACGCTCCAACTCGACGGCGAACTCACCGAGACGAGCATCAAGGCGGCCTACAAGCAGCGCGTGCGGGAGTACCACCCCGACCTGGTCGCCAACCTCGGGTGCAAGCTCCAGGACCTCGCCGAGGACGAGACGAAGCGCATCAACGAGGCCTACGCGTTCTTCCGCCAGCACCTCGATTTCTAGGACGGCCGGCGACGCTTGGTCCTTAGTCCTTGGTGCGCTCGCCGTTGGCTCGCTCGTGGGACGCTCGCTTTGCTCGCTGTGGTTTGTGGGGGCGGCACGACATGGCCTTGCGCCTCATCACCGAACACGTCTTGCGCGCGGACTCTCGGTACCCAGACACGTTAGAGTCTGGTTGGTCCCGCCTGTTGCGATGCGGAGCTAGTACTGTGACCCGTCGAGACGGTCGGCTCGTGTTGGCCTCGAAGCCGCGTTCGGAGGTCCCCTCCCACGCTTTCGCGAGGGCAGGCTCTGGACAGGGCAGCGCAGTGCGCTGCGGGGTTGCCTGTCTTTTCGGGACAGGGGTGGTTGACCGAATCAGCTACCCTGGCACGTCCAAAGCCGAACGCGCAGAAGACGCCTTGAGTGTGCACTAGGGAGACTCGCTGCGTCTGTACGAAGCCCTGGCCCATTGCTCGGATCGCGTAGACGCCGGAAGGTAGCCCTCGTACGTCAAACCGCAATGCGTGCGGTCCATCCCGTCGGTGCGTGGTAAGCAGGTGTTCATAAGTTCTGCGGC
>JBCCLD010000109.1:0-12128 GCA_039027055.1 Bacteroidota bacterium | reverse complement strand
GGCACATCCGCGTGGCGCTCGGCCGCGACTACGCCGACGTGCCGCCGACGCGCGGCGTCTACAAGGGCAGCAGCGGCAGCACACTCCGGGTCGGCGTCCACGTCGCTGAGGCTACCTTCGCCGGTGCCACTGACGTGCGCCCCGAACTCGCCCTCGTCACCCACGCCGACACGCGTGAGCCTGAACCAGCACCGCAGCAATCGCAGCAGCAACAGTAAGGATAATCGACCTGCTCGCGGTGGTCCTTGGGACGGTGCACGGTGACGTCCGCGTCGATGCAAGGCGTCAGGACAACGACGCATCTCGAGAATAAAGGACGATGGACCGGGAGCGAAGAAAAAAGGCCGGGGTTGCCCCCGGCCTCTCCGCAGTGGTGCGAGTCGTGTCGCCTAGTGCTTGCCGTTGAGGCTGGGCGCGTCGGCGCTGCCTTCGGGGATGGCGTAGCCCAGGTCGGCGAGCGGGCGCTGGAGCTCCTCCTTGAGGCGCTTGCTCGGCTTGAAGTGAGTCTTGCGGCGGCTCGGGATGAAGACCGTCTCGTTGGTCTTCGGGTTGCGAGCCTTGGGCTTGGCCTTGGTCTTCTTGACCTCGAAGACGCCGAAGTCGCGCAGCTCGATGCGGACCTCCGGGTCGGCCTCCAGCATCAGCGCGCCGAGCGCTTCGATGACGGCGTTGACCCAGGGCTCGCTCTTGTAGATCGGCTCGTCCATCAGCTGGGCGACCCGGCGGGAGACGTCTTTCTTGGTGAGCGTCTCGACACGCTTGGTTTCCATGGGGGATCTCAGTGTGGTGGTGGAAGGGGGCGCCAGCGGGGCCGACGCGTCGGCACGCCGAGGGCGGCTCAGCAAGCTCGCGTGGGGACGCGGTTCGCCTGCTCAGCCGTCAGAGGCGGGGCTAAGGTAACACTCCGGTCATGGTCCTAAGCAATTGAGATTGCTGATAAACCCCGAAGCCCCGACCCAACCTATGCCCCTCCGGTTGGTTCCGGTGCGCCCCGCGAGGTGAACACCGTTCTGCGAAGCTTCACGATGTGTGTGGACTATCGCGCTCAGCCGTCGACTAGCGAAAAACGCACACGTACTCAACTCGCCAAGGTCAGGATCGCAGAGGAAGTAGTACGTATTGCGTGTCGACCTCGACCCGGTACGCAACACCGTGGCCTGTTCGAATCCAGGGGGTCGGTCCCTCCACCTTGCTACCGCGTGCGCTCTTGCTCGGATCGCCCTATTCCTCGGATCGCCCTATTCCTCGAATCGGTAGACGCCAAAGATGCCGTCGATATGGCGCATGCGATCCATCAGCCGCTGCAGGTGCTTGAGGTCGCTCACGAAGAGCACGAGGTTGCCCTCGAACATGCCGTCCTCGCTCTCGACCGTGATCGAGCGGATGTTGGTGCGCTGGTTCTTTGAGATCATCGTCGTGAGGTCGCTCACGATGCCGACGCGGTCCTCGCCGATGATGCGCAGGCCGACGATAAACTGCGCGTCCTTCTGGCGGCTCCAGTCCACGGGCAGGATGCGCTCGGGCTGCTCGGCCATCAGGTGCAGCGCGTTGCGGCACGTGCCCCGGTGGATGGTGATCGCGCCCGTCTTGCTCGCGAAGCCGACCACCTCGTCGCCGGGGATGGGGTTGCAGCAGTTGGCGTAGCGCGTGGCGAGGTCCGACATGGGCTCGCCGTCGACGAGAAGCGCGGGCAGGTTGGCCTCGCGGGCCTGGCGCGTCACGCGCGTGGCCTCCCGTTCGAGGAAGCGCGCCTGCGCCTCGGCGCTCTGGGCGTTGGCCTGCTCGGTCTCGGCGCGCGCGGCGTCCACGCCCCGCCGCAACGCCGTGATGAACGTGTCGGCGTCGTAGGTGCCGGTGCCGATCTCGTAGAAAACCTGCTGCGAGTCGGGAAACTTCAGCTTCGCCGCCGTGCGCGCAATGGACTGCTGGTCGATCTCCAGCCCGGCCTTCGCCAAGCGCTTGGCAAACACGGCGCGGCCCTGGTCGACGGCCTTGCGGCGCTTCTCGTTGATGTGCTGCCGGATGCGCGCCTTCGCCTTCGACGTGACCACGAAGTTGGCCCAGTCGGGGTTGGGCGACTGCTTCTTCGAGGTGAGGATCTCGACCTGGTCGCCGGAGGCGAGCTTGTGCGAGAGCGGCACCATCTTGCCGTTGACCTTCGCGCCGATGCAGCGGTTGCCGACCTCCGTGTGCACCTGGTAGGCGAAGTCGACGGGCGTGGCGCGGCGCGGGAGCGTGAGCAGGTCGCCGGCGGGCGTGAAGACGTAGATCTCCTCGGCGTAGAGGTTGAGCGCGAACTCCTGCACGAAGTCGCTCGCGGCGTCGGGCTGCGGGTTCTCGAGCATGTCGCGCACCCACGAGTAGAGCGAGTCGAGCCGCTCGTCGGCGCGCGGGCTGTTCCGGGAGCCGTCGGCGTTCTTCTCCTTGTACTTCCAGTGCGCTGCCACGCCGCGCTCGGCGATCTCGTGCATCTCCTGCGTGCGCACCTGAATCTCGATGCGCCGCCCCTTCGGCCCGATGACCGTCGTGTGGAGGCTCTGGTAGCCGTTCGACTTCGGCAGCGAGATGAAGTCGCGGAAGCGCTCGGGGATGGGCGGGTAGAGGTCCGTGAGGATCGAGTAGACGCGCCAGCAGTCCTCGCGGCCCTGGCGGCCCTCGCTCTCCAGGATAATGCGGATAGCGAGCAGGTCGTAGATCTCGTCGAGGTCCTTCTCCTGCGCCTTCATCTTCCGGTAGATCGAGTAGATCGACTTCGGGCGCCCGGTGATCTCGAAAGTGAGGCCGGCGCTCTCTAGCTCCTTCTGGACCGGCTCGATGAAGCGGCGGAGGTAGGTCTCGCGCTGCCGCCGGTTGGCCTTGAGGCCCTTGGTGATGTGCCGGTGGCGCTCCGGGTCGATGTACTTCAGGCAGAGGTCCTCCAACTCCGTCTTGATGGCGTTGAGGCCGAAGCGGTGCGAGAGCGGCGCGAAGAGCGCGAGCGTGTCCGAGGCGATGCGCAGCTGCTTCGCCTGCGGGAGGCTGTCGAGCGTGCGCATGTTGTGCAGCCGGTCGGCGAACTTCACCAGGATGACCCGGATGTCGCTCGCCATCGAGAGCATGAGCTTGCGCACGTTCTCGTCGCGGCCCAGCTTCTTGCTCTCGAAGACGTGGTCGATCTTCGTGACGCCGTCCACGACCTGCGCGAGCTCGGCCCCGAACTCGGCTTCGAGGAAGTCGAGCGAGATGTCGGTGTCCTCGACCGTGTCATGGAGCAGCGCGGCGGCCACGGTGAGGTCGTCGAAGGCGATGTCGCGCGCGGCGATGGTGGCCACTTCGAGCGGGTGCGCGATGTAGAGCGAGCCGTCGGCGCGGCGGTCGTTGCGGTGCGCCCAGTAGGCGACGTGGAACGCGCGGCGGAGCAAGTGCTCGTCCACGCTCGGCAGCCGCCGCTTGGCGTGCTCGATCAGCACCCGCAGCCCGCGCCGGTACTTCGCGTCGACTTTGAGTTCGCGAAGCTGCGCGTCGAGGTGGGCAGAGGCCTGGATCATAGGACGGCCTGGATCAGAGCGGGACCGAGTAAGCGGGCTCGCCTAAACGCAAGAGCCGCCCGTCGGTTGCCAAGCTCAACACTCCGGCTCTCACGTCTGTCATCCCGAGCGAGCGCAGCGAGCCGAGGGATCTACGGGTCAGCGTCCAAGCTTCGGCAGAAGCACCGAGGTAGACAGAGATCCTTCGACTTCGCCCTTCGGGCTGCGCTCAGGATGACATCGTGGGAAGCATCGCGATGTGGTTGCCTTCACGCACGATCCGAAAGCCGAGCGCTTCGAGCGACGCCAGTACGCGATGCAGCGGAGCATCCCGGGGAAAGCGCTCCGACATCAGGCCGCTACGGTCGCCTCGGCTACGAATACCTCCAAGGCGGGGCCTTCGTCACTGTCCAACACCTCCGGCCCGAACGTCTCGATGTGGAACGCCACGGCGCTCCGCGCATCCGCGAGTGCCTCCTCGTAGCTGTCACCCTGCCCCACGACGACGCCCTTCAGCCCAACCGGGTAGGCCACGTACCCATCTGAGTGCTTCTCGACGATGATCTTGATGAGTCTGGACATGCAGTCGTAGGGCTAGAATGTGCTTGCCTAAACGCAAGAGCGGTCTGTCAGTTGCCGCATCATTCTGCTCAGTCCTTGAGCACGACCACGCAGTCGTCGGAGTCAGCCACATCGCGGTAAAAGTCTCGGAGTGCTACGAAGTGGTCCCAGTACCAGGCAAACTAACCGTCTTTCCCCACGACGATAGACTCGCCTCGGTCTGGATCGAAGACCTGGCTGGCATGAGGGCCATAGACCCGCATGTTTGGGTCCGGGTGGTTCATCATCGCTTGCCAGTCCATAGTGCTGTATAGGTCGCTCTCTGTCAGCAGAGCCAGGTCAAGGACGGCGTGTTGGATCTCCGGGGGACTCAGCACCCGCGCCATGAAGTCGTCGGACTTCGAAAACGTCGCGTTCACGACCTCGCCACCCAGAACCATGCGGCCACGAGTTGTCTGCGGGTGGTCGCAACACGTCGCTCGGCGGGCGGGGTCGAGGAGATAATGCAAGCCGTCCCAAGCCTTGTCGATGTCGACCCCTTGCGTCAGGCTTTCTTCGACATCGAAGTACACAAAGCGTCGCATCGCCTCAACGCTCTCACGCAGCGACATCACACACGCGAGCGACACGCGATGGTAGCTAACACGGACGCCCATGCTGGTGATTTTGAGTTGAGACAGAGTCTAAAGGGAATCAGCAGGCCGTCCTACCTACGCCACGCTACTGGTCGAGAAAATCGAGGCACCACTGCTGGACGTCACGCTCCTCACGCTCCAAGCACGCCTCATCGTCGAGTCGTACCCCGTACCGCTTGTAGAAGCGCGCGTTCGAGCGGGCGCAGCGAGCTTCGAGGATATCAAGTGCCTGGTGGGCGATGGCTAGCGCTCGCTCGAAGTGCATGGGGTGCTGCGTCCAGTAGGCGGCGGGAAGCCGGAACGTCGCCTTCAGGAGATCGCCGGGGAAGAACGTCCCGCACACGAATGGATTCGATTCGAGCACACCGAGCGCTCGGGGCATCAGGTGTTCCGTGCCCATGTTCTGCCCGATCATGAGCCGCAGATCACCCACGCTGAACTGATCGATCGGTATGTCCATCAGCCGCTCAACGTTGGCCATCAAACCCTGCACCCCAGGTGGCATAGGCTGAGGCACGCGTCCTTCGATCTGGTTAAGCGTATTCGCCATGAGCGCGCTACTCGTCACCGCGCGCTAGCACATCGCGGATGGCGGCGAGGCCGTCGGTGAGGGCGGCGAGTTGCGCGAGCACCTGCGCCACCTGGTCGCCGTCGGCGAGGCCCGCGAACGCCTGGTTCTTCTGGAACGTTGCCTGCATCTCGGTCCAGCGCGCGGCCTCGTCGGGGGTGAGCCAGCCCATCAGTTCCTTGAGCCGCAGCAGGTTGGCCTCGGCCCCGCTCGTGAGGAGCTGCGCCTCCTGCTCGTAGTGGCTGCGCACGAGCGTGTCGCGCTCGGCGTCGGTCATGGCGGGCAGTACCTTCTCGGCGAGCCGGTTCATGTTGCGGTAGGAGCCCTGCAGCAGGAACGGCGGGCGCGTACGGTAGGCATCGTTCTGCGCGGCGCTGGCGATGTACTCCTGGTTGACGCGCAGCACCACGTCGCGCAGCGCGATCAGGTGGCGCAGCACGGCGAGGATCTCATCGAGTTCGTCGGGCGCGTAGTTGCCCTGGAGGTCGAGGCCGTCGCGGCGGTCGGTCTCGGCGGCCTGCACGAGCGCGTGGAGGTCGTCGGGCGCGCGGCTCGCCACGGCATCGAGGACGGGGTTGGCGCCCATCGCGTTTTCGAGGTAGGAGCTCGCGAAGGCGTCCGCCGTCTCGCCGATCACGTCGCCGAGGTTGTAGGTGTCGGCGCGGTTGGCGAGCATGTCCGGCACACGGAAGCGGGCGCCGCTCTCGGTGTAGGGGTTGCCCGCCATCACGACGGCTACCTTCTTGCCGCGCAGGTCGTAGGTGCGCGGCTGCCCGCGCCATACGCCCTCGACGCGCCGCTGGGCGTCGCAGAGCGCGATGAACTTCTGCAAGAACTCCGGGTGGCAGTGCTGGATGTCGTCAACGTACAGCATCAGGTTGTCGCCGATCTCGAAGGCGAGGTTCAGCTTGACGAGTTCCTCGCGCGCGGCGGCGTTGGGCGCGGACTCCGGGTCAAGCGCCGTCACGTCGTGCCCGATGGCCGGACCGTTGATCTTGACGAAGGTGAGCCCCAGCCGGTCGGCGAGGTACTCCATGAGCGTCGTCTTGCCGTAGCCGGGCGGCGAGATCAGCAGCAGCAGGCCTTGCCGGTCCGTGCGCGTCGTGTCGCCCGCGGTGCCGAGCTGCTTGGCGAGGTTGTCGCCGATGAGCGGGAGGAAGACGCGGTCGATGAGGCGGTTGCGGACGAAGCCGGAGAAGACACGCGGCTTGAGTTCGTCGAGGCGCAGCTCGGCCTTCCGCGCCTGGATGCGCTCGTGCTTGCGTGCAGCAAACGCAGCGAACGCAGGCACGCGCTCCGTAGCGAACGCGCCGAGCCGGTCCAGGAAGGCGGCGAAGTCGAGGTGGTAGGTGCCATCGTCCACGTGCGCGTGGCTTCCGCGCAAGTCGGTGAGGTCGACGCGCGTTTTGGTCGCGCCTACGTCCACGCTCGTGCGAAGGTCGGCCAGGCGAATCGCAGCGGCTTCGTCGACGAGGTCGAAGCCAGTTCTGCTGGGTTTCTGCCCGGCTCGATCCACCACCCCTGTCCCCTCCTGTCCAGGAGGGGAACTCCTTTTCAACGTCGAGGCCAAGTCTTGCTGGCTCGCAAAGGTGTTCAGTGCGTCGCGGAGGAGCGCGACTTGGCCAGCGGGGTCGTCGGCGAGGCGGTTGAGGGCGTCGTTAAACGACTTCGTCGCTTTTTGCTTGGCGAGGGCCTTCGTGAAGCCGTCGAGCAAGGCCACGGCCTCGGGACTGGCGACGAAGCGGCTCGGGTCGTCCTGCGCGAGTTCGCGGGCGAGGTAGGCCGCGGCCTGCTCCGCGCTGCTGACCTCGAACAGCCCGGTGTCGTCGGCGAAAGCTGCGAGCGGGGCGGTCAGCGCAGCCGTGGCGGCGTCCAGATCCTGCTCGTCACCGCCGTGTTCGCCATCGGAAAACAGTCGCTGGACGGTGCCGAGGCCACGCAGCCGGGCCTCGAAGCGGGTCCGCGTCGCGTCGTCGGCGAAGCGGTGCCACCAGACGAGCGCGTAGGCGCGGGCGGCGGGGCCGTAGCGCAGCAGCCCGGCGTCGGCGTGGAGGCGCAGCAGCGCGCGGAGGATCGTCGCGGCGTCGTGGTCGTGCACGCCCTTGACGTAGCCCTCGCCGTAGCGCGGGGCCATGAACCGTTGCACGGCAGCGAGCACCGGGTCCGTATCGTCCTCCTCAGACTCAGCGAGTAGCGCCGTGGGCGACGGGACCTCCGACTGGCCGACGAGCGATGCTTGGTAGACGAGGTAGGCGAGGTACTCCGCGCGGTAGACGTCCGTGGTCTCGGACACCACTTCCTGCGTCCAGAGGGGACGCGCGGCCTCGATGGCGGGGTCGTCGAGCGGCTCGAAGAAGCCGGTGCCAGTCAAGTGCAGGTGCAGGCGCTCGTCGCGGAGGACGGTCGTGAGGTCGAGCGGCTGCGTGTTGACGGCGAAGCGGTGCGTGCCGAGGCGCAAGATCGGCTGGCCGTCGACGAACAGCTCTTTCCGGTCCTTGAGTTGCCGGATCGCCTGCTCGCGTGCGGCCTTGAGCGCCGTCTGGAGGCCGTCGGCCTTGGTCGCGTCGCCGAGGTCGCGGAGTTGCGCGACGGTGTCGCGCACCTTCGCCACCATGAGGTCGGCGGCGAGGTAGCCGTTGATCTCCTCGACGGTGTCGAAGCGGTCGAGGCGGCTGCGGACGCCGTCGAGGACGCGCTCGGCGGCGCGTTCGAGCGCGGCGGTGCGCTGGCTGCGCGCTTCCACGAGGGCAAGCCGCTTTTGCTCGAACGCGGCGTAGACCTCCTCGCGGCGCTCGGACAGCACCTCGATGAAGCGGTCGGCCTCGGCAAAGCGGCTCTCCAGCTCCGACACCTGCACCATCGCGCGGGTGAGGTACTGCTCGCACGCCTCGGGCGTCTCGGCCACGTCGAGGTAGCTCGTGACGGCCTGTTCGAGAAGCTTGAGTTGCGCCGCGAATTCGGCGGCACCTTCGGTCTCAGCAAGTTGATCGCGGCGGCGCTTCAGGCGGGCCCGCTCGGCGTTGAGCGTCGCGTAGAGCCCCGAGACGGCGTCGATGATGCGCGTCGTCTGCGTCGCGTCGTCGATCTGGAGGTTCGAGACGGTTTCGATGAGCAGGTCGAGCGCGCTGGCGGCGGTGTCGAACCGCTCGGCCACGCCGCGCGCCTCGGCGACGGTGTCGAGCGCGTCGATGGCGGCAGCGGCCTCGGCGACCTGCGCCTCGTACGGCGCGAGGGCGTCGTCGCGGAGGAGGAACTCGACCATCCGGCGCGCCAGCCGCTCTGACGCCTCGGCGGCCTCAGCTTCGAGCGACTCGGCGAACGCCACGTCGGCATAGCGCACCTCGCGCAGCGCGATGAGCCGCCCACGCACGGCCCGCAGTTCGGCGAGCGCGTCAACAAATTGCTCGACCGACTCGAATGTCCTCCGCTCGACGGTTTGGAGCAACGCCTGCGTCTCGGACGCAGCAGCCTGCGTGCGCTCCCGCGCTGTTTGGCGGAGGCGGCGCACCTTGTCGAACTCGGCGAGCGCCCGTTGTGCCGTCTCGCGGATGCCGCGCAGCACCTCAGCCACGTTGCCCGCCTCCTCGTGGTCGAGCCAGAACGTCGCGTCGAGCAGGCCCGTCGTCTCCTTAACGAGGTCGGCGTAGAGGCCGACGTAGCCGTCGTCGCGGCCGAGGAGGTTCAGGATCGCGTAGCCCTCGCTGAGCGCGCGGACGACGTCCTTGTTGCCCACCTTGAAGAGGTAGGCGTCTGTTTGTGCGGTGTCGGCTGGTGGTGCCGCGTTGCGACTGCGATAGGGCGAGCGCCAGCGCTGGAGCGTGTGGTGCTTGCTCGGCTCGGGCTCGGGACGTACGTAGACAAGGTCGCCGTCGGGGCGCAGCGCGTAGCCGCCGCAGCGGACCGGCGTGGCGACCTCCTGCGTGATGAGGTTGTACGACAGCAGGACGTACTCGCCCGTCTCGACGTCGTGGAAGACGAAGAGGAAGTCCTCGCCGTTGGGCGCGGCGATCTGCCGCTCGAAGCGGGTGGCCGCCGGGACACCGTCGAAGCGCTTGACGCCGCCCGCCGCGAGCGCGAAGCCGTCCGGGAAGACGATGCCGTGGTCCTCGGGCAGCGCCACCGCCGCGTGCGCGAGCGCGTCGAGGCGATGGACGGCCTGCGTCTTCTCGTTGAAGAGCAGTTGCCGCGTCGTCTCCTCCTGGTAGGGGCGAATCCGCATCAGGATGAGCGGCCCCGCGGTGGCGTAGTGCACCTCCGCGTCGTCGAGCGTTTGGTCGGCGTGGTCGACGGGCTCCGCGTAGACGCCCAAGCCGCTGGCCGTGTTGTCCTCGACCTTCACCGTGAGGTCGCCGCCGACGGCCTCCACGAAGACGCGGTCCTCGATGGAGACGTGCGGGTGCGCGCCGTCTCGGTGCATGTCGCGCGTGGTGCGTTGCCAGCGGAACGCCTGCTGCGTCGGGTAGGCGAAGCTGTGCTCGGAGCGGTTGTCGACGTACTGCAGCCCGTCGTCGCTGCGCAGCCATTTGAAGACCTTGATGTCGTCGGCGCGCTGGCCGACCTGGAAGACCATGAAGAGGTGCGGCCCGCGCTCGGCGAAGCGGGCGAAGCGCGCCTGCTTGTAGTAGCGGTGGAGGTTGGCGAAGTCCTCCGCGAAGCGCGCGTCGGCGAGCACGTCGAGGGGCGCCTCGCGGTAGGTCGCCGTGGCAGCCATCGCAGCAGCGTCGTCGCCCATGCCGCTGACGGGGGCATACGCCGCGAACACGTCGTCCAGCGTCGTCTCGGTCTTGAGGCCGAGGTGCACGTGGCAGCCGACGAGCAAGCGCGGGCCGTCGGGGCTGGGCACCTCCACGAGGTCGCGCAGGACCGCGTTGTGGTGCGTGGCGATGGCCGCCGTGCCGAGGAGCGCGAGGTCGGTGCTGCCAAAGACGGCGCGGCGGGCCTCGTCGAGCGTCTGGAGGCGCGTCTGGAGCGTGCGCGCGTGCTGCGCGAGGCGGTCGCGGAGCAACTCGTAGGTGCCGCCTTCGAGCGCCGGTGTCGCGTTCGGGGCAGTGCCTGCCGGGGCACCGTCGCCGGACGCGCCAGTGCGAGGCACATCGTTGCCAGCTACGGGCGCGAGGTCAGGAGCGGAGGGGCGGGCCGGTTCCATGCGGATGGGACGTGTGGAGGTGTGGGTGCTAGGGCGATAGCGCTAGCCTGAATGGCTCCCCCCGTTCTCATCGCCTCCGCGTCTGACGACGCTTCGCTCTTCGAACTGTCCCCCTCACGCGTGAGGGGGACAGCTTGACCGCCGTCCAGGCGCGTCAAGCGGGGGGAGCCGTCCGGGCGCGCTCCGACGGCTACTTCAGCCCGAGCGTGCTGGCCTTCTGGTCGCCGAGGCCGAGTTGACGCACGGTGCGGAGCATCTGCTCCAGCGCCGTCGCGTCGGCGGCGTCCTCGGTCTGCGCCATCAGCTTCAGCAGGAGCGCCGAGAGCGTGAGGTTCTTCACGTCGTCCGTGCCGAGGCCCGTCTGCGCCACGAGGCCGCGCACGCGGGCGATGAGCCCGTCGCCCAGCATCGGGACGCCGCCGTCGGCCCCATCTCCCAGGACACCGCCGCCGAGCGCGCCCTCGCCGTAGAGGAACGCCTCCTTGACCTCGCTCAGCACGTCCGAGCCGTCCACGAGGCGGTCCACCGACCGGCCCTGCGTGATCGCCCCGACGATCTTCTCGAAGAACATCGATTCGCCACCGACGATGTCGATGTTGGCCGCTTCGAGGCCGGCGCGGAGCACCTCGGCCTGCGCCAGCGCGATGTCCTTCTGGACCGCGATCTGCGCGAGCTCGACCTCCTTGTCCTTCTCCAGGCGGAGCTTGAACTCCTCGTGCTCCTTGCCGACGCCGTCGAGCACCTTCATGGACTCGGCCTTCTGGCGGATGCCGTCGGCCTCGGCGGCGTACTTCCGGCTCATGACTTCGGCTTCGGCGGTGCCCTGCGCCTCGGTGGCGTCGGCGAGCGCCTTGCGGCCCTCGGCCTGCGCGAGTGCCTTCGCCTGGATGCCGTCGGCTTCGGCGTTGGCCTTCAGCTTGAGCACGTCGGCCTCGGCCGTGCCTTCCTCGCGGACGGCGGCGGCGCGGGCCTCCATCACGCGCACTTCGGAGAGCCCCACGGTGGCTTCCTCCTCGGCACGCGCGGCGGCGAGCGTCTTCATCGCGGCGGCCTCCTTCTCGGCGGCCTCCTGCTCGGCCTCGGCCTCGACGACGCGCTGCTGCGCGGCCTCGACGGCGGCGAGGCGCTTCGCCTCGGCGGCCTTCGTCTCCTGCACCTTCGCCTCTTCGGCCAGCTGCTCGGCGTATGTCAGCGCGACCGACTTCGTGCGCTCGGCTTCAGCGGTGGCGCGGGTGTCCTTGATCTTCTCCTCCTCCTCGACGACTGACTTCTCGACCATTACGCGCTCGCGGATCACCGTCTGGATCGTCTTGCGCTCCTCTTCGAGCGCCTTCTCCTTCTCGATGCGGGCGAGCTCGACCACGCGCTCGCGCTCGGTGGCTTCGAGCTGGCGGTCCTTCTCCACGCGCTCCGTCTCGACGGCGTCGGTGCGCAGGCGGTTCTTCTCCGCGACGAGGACCTGCCGCTGCTTGTTCTGCTCGGCGACTTCCACTTCCTCGTCGGTCTGGATGCGGGCGCGCTCGGCCTTGAGGCGCTCCTCCTGGCGCACCTTCTCCGTTTCGGCGGTCTCGCGCGCCTGCACGGTCTCGACCTCCCGGCGCTGGCTCGCCTCCTTCTCGGCAAGCTGGCGCTCCAGTTCGAGGATGGCCTCGCGGGCCTCCACGTCCTGCTTCTTGAGCGTCTTCTCCTTCTCGCGGTTGATCTCGTTGGCG
>JBCCLD010000108.1:0-12177 GCA_039027055.1 Bacteroidota bacterium | reverse complement strand
GCCAAGAACACGCTCGCGCTCGGCCTCGCGCTCTTCACCGGGCAGCACCAGACCGACTGGGGCGTGCTGATGGCCGCGTCGATCCTGATGATGGTCCCCGTCATCGCGCTGTTCTTCTTCTTCCAGCGCTACTTCATCAAGGGGTTCACCATGAGCGGGTTGAAGGGATGACGCGGCACCTCTCAAAATGGATGGGTTTTCTCATCCAACCCTACCTTCGTGTCATTCCCGCGAACGCGGGAATCTATACGGTGGGTCGCATGGATCCCCGCCTTCGCGCTGGTAAGGGTAGGCTTTCACAAAAACGATGTCATTCTGAGCGAGCGCAGCGAGTCGAAGCATCTCCGGGCCAGCACCCAAGCCTCTCCTTGACGGAGAGATACGACCAAGATCCCTCGACTCCATCCGCTACGCGCATTCCGCTCGGGATAACAAGAAGACCGCATTCTGTGAATACCTACCCCTGTCAGCGCCTTCGCGGGGATGACTCGTATTGGATGCAGGGAGCCGCTGAGACATCGTACCACCGTGGGGTCATGAGTAGACCTGCGCTCTATGTCGTCTGCCTACTGGCTCTTTCGCTCTGTGCACCCCTGGCCGCGCAGCCGGTCACGGCCCAGACTACCAGCGCACCACTCAGTGACGATGGCAGCGTACCGGTCTGGCTCACCGCCGGCCCGTTCGAGCAGCCAACCGTCGGATTCGGCTTCCCGGACGACACCGATCTCATCGGCGAGGCGGACGCCGACCCGGCGGAGGGCAACCCTGAGACGAGCCCGTGGGCCGCTAGTGGAATGGTGGCGTGGCGGCCAGCAGCCCCGGATGACGCGGGCTTCGTGGACTTCCATGCGGCCTTCGCCGACGTGCCGCCCGGCGACGGCCCCGAGAAAATCTGGTGGTCGAAGGCCGGCTATGCCTACACGACCGTCGAGAGCGCCGCCGAGCGCGACGCGCTCCTGCTGCTCGGCAGCAACAGCCACCTCAAGGTGGTGCTCAACGGCGAAGCCGTCCACACCGCTGCTCTTGAGCGCAACGCCGTCGCCGACGAGGACACCGTGCGCGTGCGGCTCCGGGCCGGGACCAACCGGCTGCTCGTCAAGGTGGGGCAGACGCACCGCAACGAGGGCGTGCAGTTCTTCGTGCCGATAGCGTGGCAGTGGGGCTTCTACGCGCGCCTCGTCACGCCGGACGGAGCCCCGATTGAGGCGGACGCGGCGGTTTTGCTGCGCGGCGACGCACCCGACGCTGCCGTCGCGTCGTCGATGTTCTTCCGCCAGACCGACGCCGGGCTGCGCCAGCGCTTCGACCTCGCCGTGACCCGCCGCACGCCCGGCATCGGCGAGGGGGACGTTCGGCTGACCATCGGCGACGAGACGCTCGCGCTGCCCCTGGACGCGGTGCCGTTCGGCCTCAGTCGCCACGAAATCTGGGGTCCGCCCCTCGACGCGCCGACGCAGGCCGTGCTGGAAGCGGCGCTCGACGGCGGGCCACCCATCGTGCAGACGGTGACGCTGGCACCGCAGCCGCGCTACGAGCTGCACCTCATGCTCAACTCGCACACCGACGTCGGCTACACGCATCCGCAGCCGACCGTCGCCGAGAAGCACGCGCTCCTGCTGGACGAGGTCGTCGCCCGCGCCGAGGCCGAGCCGGACTTCGCGTGGACCATCGAGACGATCTGGCAGCTGGAGCAGTTCGTCGAGGCGCGCGCGCCGGAGCAGGTCGAGCGGCTGATGGCGCTCATCCGGGCCGGGCGCGTCGCGGTCGCGCCGGTGTACGCCAACCCGTTCACCGGCTGGATCAGCGAGGAGGAGTTGCTCCACTCGTTCACGCTCGGGGACGCCTACGCCGAGCGCTTCGGCTTCGACTACGCCGCTGCCCTCTCGAACGACGTGCCGGGGTTCGCGTGGATGCTCCCCTCGGCGCTGCGCGACGCAGACCTCGACTTTTTCGTGACGGGCCTCAACGAGGTGTACGGCGGCTACGCCTTCCAGCAGTCGCTCCCGAAGGCGTTCCGGTGGGCAGGGGCCGACGGCGCGACGGTGCTCACCTACCGGACGGAGGCCTACAACGAGGGGCAGAGCGTCGGGCTCGTCAAGGGGCCCGAGGCCGTGCTGGACCGGCTGCGCGAGCGGCTGCTGCGCCTCCGCGCGCAGGGCAACGAGCACGAGGTCGTCCTGCTCAACACCACCTTTGCCGACAACGGGGGCATCCCGAACGCTGAGTTGGCCACGGCGCGCGCGTGGAACGAGGCCTACGCCTACCCGCGCCTCGTCATCAGCACGCTCGACCGCTTCACCGAGGCCTTCACCGCCTGCTGCGCTGCGGATCTGACCACGGTGCGCGGCGACTGGATTTCGAACTGGGACGTGCTCTACCAGGGCGAGCTGGCGCGCGTCGTGCGGCAGCGCTGGGCGCAGCACCGACTGCCGCTCGCCGGGGCGATGTCGACGGCGGCGTGGCTCTCCGACGGCCACGCCTCGCTCCAGCCGCGCGTGGACGGCGCCTACCACCACCTGCTGCAGTACAGCGCCCACGGGAGCGGCCTGGAGCACGGCTACGGCGGGCCCGACGAGAACGCGATCACGATGGCCTACCGCGAGGGCTACGTGCAGAACGGGCTGCTCGCCACGGAGGCCGTGCTGCAACGCGCCACGCGCCGCCTCGTCCAGCCGATGGAGTCGTTCGAGACGGAGGCCGTCTTCGCCTTCAACGCGATGGGCGTGGCCCGCGACGTGCCGCTTGCGGTCGAGTTCGCGCACGACGCGGCGCGCTACCGGATCGTCGACGGCGCGACCGCCGAGGAGCTACCGAGCTTCGCCGACGGCTACCACCTTCACTTCGTCGCGCGCGACTTGCCAGCGGTGGGCTACAAAAAGCTGCGCCTCGAACCGCGCGGCGAGGTCCCAACGACCGACCTTCGCATGGAGGCGACCACGATCGAGAACGGCCACTATCGCCTCGCCGTCGACCCGACCACGGGACAACTCGCGAGCGTCCTCGAAAAGCTGAGCAACATCGAGTTGGTCCGCACCGACGCCGCGCTGCCCTTCGGCGTGCCCATCCGTGCGGAGTTCGGCGACCCGTCCGGCTTCGCTCCGCTCCCGACCGGGGACGTCCGCGTGACGGTGCACGACGAGCGGCCCGCTCGGCTGCGGCTGACCGTCGATTTCGGCGCGCCCGAGTCTGGCCAGGCCGTCGTGCCACGGGTGACGTACACGCTCTGGGAAGACCTCGACCGCGTGGAGGTCGAAGCTGAGGTCGACCTGGAGGCGCTAGCCCCGATCGAGGTGACGGAGGAATACGGCCTCCCCTTCCCCTTCGCGCTCGACGCGCCGACGGCGCACCTCGGCCTCCTCGGCGGCTTCGCCGACCCGACGGTGGACCGGTTCGCCGCCTTCGACCACGACGCCTTCTCGCTCCGCCAGAGCCTCGCCCTGACCGAAGGCGTGGGCACGGAGGGCGTGGGCACCGACGCCGCGCGCAGCATCAGCTGGGCGGCGGCCGACAGCCGCGTCGTCAAGCTTCGCGAGATCGAGGGCGAGGCCGCGCCGACGGTGGTGGCGGTGCTCGCCAACCACTTCCCGCCCGCGTGGAACCGCAACGAGGAGAACGAGGGCGTGTGGCCGCTCCGCTTCGCCTTCACCCACCGCGCGGGGGCGTTCGACGCCCCGTTCACCGACCGCTTCGGCCGCGCCTTCGCGCAGCCGGCCGCCGTCTACCCCACGTGGCTGACCGCCGCCGACCCGGCGCGCTCTTTCCTCACGCTCGACGGCGACCCCGTCCACCTGCTCGCCTTCCAGCCCGATGGAGACGGCGTGCTTGTTCGTCTCAAAAATCCGCACCCCGATGGGGACGCAGCGGTGCGTGTGAGATTGCCTGGCCACACGCTCGCCGAAGTCCAGCGTGTCACGTTCCTCGGCGACGCCCCCGCGACGCTACAGCTCGACGGAGGTGCCGCCTCTGTCCGCCTCGGCCCCAACGAAATGGCCACCCTCCGGCTCCAACTCGGCACCGAACGTGCCGACCTCGCTCCTTCTCCCAACCAACCCACGAGGTGATTCCATGCCTTCTCTCGCTACTACCTCCTCGCGCCGCGACATGCTGCTCCTATTCGGTGTGTGTGCGATGCTTCCGCTCATCCTCGCCGCGTGCGAGATCCTCGAAGTGATCCAACCCGCCGAAGCCGAACAGGGCGAGATCATCGAGGTGATCGTCACGATCCAGAAAACCTTCGAGGACACCAACGCCTGGCAGGGCATCGTGTCGGTCCTCGTACCGGAAGACTGGTCGCTCGTCTCCGGTGCCTACGACGGTGACGCCGGTGCAGGCACCATGCTGGAGAGTGCTGACTGGGCGGACTCCACCAACACCGTGGCCCCCGCCCCCGACGGGATGAAGTGGATTGCCACGATCTCGGAGAACGCCTCGACGGCGTCCGCCAATGACATCTACGACGTGACGCTCCAGCTTCAGGTCGGGCAAGAAACCGGCACCTTCAACCTGGCCTACTTCACCACGATCACGGCCTTTACCACGGACGACATCGACTTCGGGCCGCCCGATGACAACACGGCTGACATCCTGCTCGACCAGCCGATCACCGTCAACATGGCCGTGGCGAACGAAGACGAGACGCAGCCAGACGCCTTCGCGCTCGACCAGAACTTCCCCAACCCGTTCGCCGACGCCACGTCGATCCGCTACCGGCTCGACCGCGGCGCGGAGGTGCGGCTCACCGTCTTCGACGCGAGTGGGCGTGAGGTCGCGGTTCTCGCTCAGGGGCGTCAGGCTGCCGGCGACCACACCGCTGCCTTCGACAGCGCCGACCTCCCGAGCGGCACTTATCTCTATCGCCTGGACGCCGACGGAGAGACGATCGAGACCCGCCAGATGACCGTGGTGCGGTAGCCCGACGACTGCTCCTCCCCCACTCACATCCCTTCGACTCATGCCTCCTCGCCCGCTCCGCGTTGCCTCGGTGCGCGACCTTGGCCCCCAGTTCACCGTCAATCCCAACCGGATGGTCGGCCAGGACGGGGCCTACTCGATCCCGCTCGGCGGCGCGGGGCCGCAGGAGGCCGACCGCGTGTTCTGGTACTTCGGCGACACGCTCATCGGCGAGCGCCCGCCGGGGAGCCTGCGCGACGTGTTCACGCACCTCGCGGAGATCGGCGAGCCGGAGGGGCACCGCCCGTTCGAGCGGATGCCGACGAACACGGGCCTCGTCCTCCCGGCGCAGTCAGGGCGTGACGGCCTCACCGGCTTCGTCCACCTCACGGACGCGCACGGCGAGATCCGGCAGCTCGTCCCGCCGGGGCCGCGCGACCGCGACGGCTGGGACCGGATGTGGTGCATGCACGGCATCGCGCTCGGCGACACGGTCTACCTGCTCTACATGCACATCCGCATGCTGGAGGACAAGGGCGGGCCGTTCGACCTCGGGTTCGAGATCATCGGGTGCGGGCTGGCGAGGGGCACCGTGGACACCTGGCAGTTCGAGCGGCTGTACCACGCGGACGAGGCGATGTGGTGGCCCTACCCGCAGCCGCAGTTCGCCTCGGCGGTGATGCAGGTGGAGGGCGACGATGGCGCGTGGCTCTACTTCTACGGCGTCACCGGCTACGAGGCGGGCGTGCAGCAGGCCTACCTCGCCCGCGTCCGCCCCGACGACATCGAGCACCTCGATCGCTACACCTACCTCAGTAGTCCCGACCCCACCTGGAGCACCGACATCGCCGACGCCTTCCCGCTCTTCGACGGGCCGCCCAACGAGCTGTCGATCACGTGGAACGCCTACCTCGGCCGCTACCTCGCCGTGCACTCCTACAACACCGACGGGAAGCAGGTCGCGCGCACCGCGCCGCACCCCTGGGGGCCGTGGAGCGAGCCCGTGACGCTGTGGACCGTCGAGGGTGGGCCGGACAAGAAATACCCCGTCGCGGCCTACGCCGGGAAGGAGCACCCCTCGCTCTCGGAGGACGGCGGCCGGGTGATCTACGTCACCTACATCGAAGCCGAAGAGTACTTCCCCCACCTCCTCGAAGTCACGCTCGCATGATCCCCACCGTCGACGATCTCCAGAGCGCCCCGATGACGAAGCGGTACGGCGACCTCTTCGCCGCGCCCGGGCTCACCAACTTCCTCGGCTGCGTGCAGGTCGGCCTCGACCTGACGGGGCTGCACAGCCTCAACTTCCCGCCCTTCGGCACGGCCGACGTGCCCACCGCGAGCCTCTATCTCGACGGCCGGCTCTTCCACGCCCACGGCGCCCCGATCACGTTTCGGTGGTGGCCCGACCGCGTCGTCCGCGAGGCCGATACGGGCGGGCTCCACCTCCGCTCGACGACGGCGCTGGCGCTCGGGCGGATGGCGGCCGTCATGACGCTGGAGGTCGAGAACCGGAGCGGCTCCGAGCTCGAGGTGACGCTCCGCCTCGGCGTGCAGGGCAGCGTGACGCAGGCACGGCGGCGCTGGAACGCCCCGCTCCCGCCCCACGAAACCGGCCACGAAGCGACGGTCGATGTGGGACGCGGCGCTGTTCGCTTCCGCGCGACGCAGAGCGAGGCCGTCCAGATCCAGGGCACCGCTCCTGCGCCGGACGTGCTTCGCACGGTCGCGCTCGGGCACACGCTTCGCCTCGCGCCGGGCGAGACGGGCCGCATCGACTACGTGCACGCTGTCGGGGCTACCGATGCCGATGCCGAGGCGACCTACGACGCGCTCATCCACGACGTACCGGCCGAGCTGGCGCGCGTCCGCGCGGACTGGAACGCCGAGCTGCAGGCCGTCTTCACGCCGGACAACGACCGCTACTCGGGCCATCTCCCCGAGCTGCACACGACCGACGACGCCATCGCCAAGCTCTACCACACGGGCGCGCTCGGGGTCGTCTATTTCAAACGCGACTCGCCGTACTCCGTCCACGGCCGCGCCTACGACACGCTCCTCCCGCGCTACTGGCAGTCGGTGACGTTCCTCTGGGACTACTTCCTGTCGTCCCCCATCCACGCCCAACTCGACCCGACCGTGATGCGCGGCTACCTCGACCGGTGGATGCACCTCGACGTGCACAGCCACTTCGGGACGGAGTACCTCACCGGCCAGGGCGTGGGCAACTGGTACGCCGTCAACGACTTCGCGATGGTGTCGATGGCGAGCACCTACGTCCGCTGGACGGGGGACCACGCCTGGCTCACGAGCCGCGTCGAAGGCTCCGACGAGCGGGTGATCGACGCGCTCCGGCGCTACGCGACCAACTGGCGGCGCTTCAAGACGGACAGCGGCCTGGCCGACTATGGCGGCCTCAACAACCTCCTGGAGTGCGTCCACACCTATCTCCACGAGGTCGCCAGCCTCAACGCCGCCAACGTATTCAACCTCCGCGAGGTCACGCGCCTGCTGGCCCACCTCGGCGAGCCCGACGACGGCGCGCTCGCCCGCGAGGCCGCGCACATCCTTCGCGACGTGCAGCAGCTCTACGTCCCCGGCCGTGGCTACTGGCAAGCTCGCTTCCCCGACGGCTCGCTGCGCGACGTGCGCCACTGCTACGACCTACTCACCGTCCTCAACACGATCCCCGACGACCTCACGGCCGCGCAGAAAGCCGAGATGGTCGCCTTCTTCCAGCGCGAGCTGCAGACTCCGACGTGGATGCACGCCCTCTCGCCCGGCGATGAGGATGCCTTCCGCGACGTGCGCCCCGACCACCAGTGGAACGGCGCCTACCCGGCGTGGCCGCCCGAGACGGCGCGCGGGCTCTACCGCATCGGCGAGGCCGACCTCGCCTTCCGGTGGCTTCAAGGACTGGCTCGGACTGCGAACCAGGGCCCCTATGGCCAAGCCCACTTCGTGGAGGCCGTCTGGCCCACCACCGACGGCGCCGCCACCAAGGTCCCGCCCGACGAGCCCTACATCAACGACTGGACGTGCTCCTCGAACGGCAGCTACGTCAACGTGGTCATCGAGTCCGTCTTCGGCGTCCGGCCGGGGCTGGACGGCCCACTCACCGCGCAGCCGCAGTTCGGCCCGTTCGACCCCAGCGCGGAGTTGCACAACGTGACGCACCAGGGCACCCGCTACCACGTCACCCGCGACGGCGCCCGGGTCGCATGATGCTGCATGCTTTTGCTTCGTCGACTTGATAGCGGAAGCCGTGTTACGTGTTGCGTATTGCGTGTTGACCTCGATCCAATGCGCAACACGCAACATGTAGCTATGCGGATATCGTGACGCCGACTCCTTTTTTCCTCCTGCTCACTCTGCTGCTCGCACCTCTGATGGCCACGCCGCTCTCTGCTCAGCCTGCCGACTTCGCCGCGTTCCTGGCGGACGGCGAGGCCGCGAGCGACGCCGAGCGGGCGGCTCTCGTTGAGGCGTTCTGGGATCGACTGCCGCGCACACCGCTCATCGAGAGCGACACGACGGCCATGCTGCTGTGGCGGGGCGAGGCGCAGTCGGTGGGCGTGCTCGGCGACATGAGCGCCTGGGCCGAGACGCTGCCGCTCGCGCGTCTGCCCGGCACCGACCTGTGGTACCGGCGCGTCCACGCGGAGCCCGAGGCGCGGCTGGAGTACCTCTTCATGGTCGACAAAGACCGCGAGGGCTTCGGTGCCGAACTGCTGGGGACGCCCGACCCGCGCAACCCAGACCGCGTGCTAAGCGGCTTCGGCCCCTTCTCCGAGGTGGCGATGCCGGGCTACGCCTACCCCGAGGTCTTCGCCGCCGTGCGCGACGGCACGCCGGGCACGTTCGACGGCCTCGCCGTGCACACCCTTCCGGCTGGGGCGCTTCCCTACGCCTCCGAGGCCCTCGTCTACACGCCCCCCGGCTACGACGCCGCGACCTCGCACCCGACGGTCTACTTCGTGGACGGCCGCGACTACATCGAGTTCGCGCACGCCCCGGCGGTGCTGGACGACCTCATCGGGCGCGGCGAGATCGAGCCCGTCATCGCTGTGTTCGCGAACCCGCCGAACCGCCACGGCCCCGCGTCCCCGAACCGGACGACGGAGTACGGCCTGAACGACGACTTCGTGGCGTACCTAGCCGACGAGCTCGTGCCGTTCGTGGACGCTCGATACCGGACTCGCACCGCACCCGATGCCCGCCTCATCGTGGGCGACTCGTATGGCGGCCTGATCGCGACCTACGTGCCCTTCTCGCGCCCCGACGTGTTCGGGCTCGGCTACAGCCAGTCCGGCTACCACTCGTTCCAGGACGCCCGCATGATTCGGCTGATCGCTAAGGAGCCCGTGCGGCCGATCCGTCTCTACGTCGACATCGGCACCTACGAGACGACCGTCGGGCCGGGGATGCTGCCGGCGGCTGAGACCGACTTCCTCGCGGTCAACCGTCGCCTCCGCGCCGTCCTCGCCGAGCGTGGCTACGACTTCGTCTATGCTGAGTATCCTGAGGGCCACACGTGGGGCAACTGGCGGGCCCACCTAATCGAGGGCTTGCGCCACTTCTTCCCTGCCAAGCACCGGTAGCCGCGATGCGCTTTGGGATGGACTATGGCGGGACGAACATCAAGGCCGGGGTGTTCACGGACGACGGCGAGGCGGTGGTTTCCGAGCACGTGCCGCTGCGTGCGCTGAAGGAGGGCGACTTGCTCGCCAATCTCGTCGCGCTCGCGGTGCGTGTGGCGGACGGGCACGCCGTCACGGCGGGGGGGATCGCCATCAAAGGCCTGGTCGATACCGACGCCGGGTGCGTCGTGGACGACGTCGGCGAT
Source organism: Bacteroidota bacterium (assembly GCA_039027055.1). GTDB lineage: Bacteria > Bacteroidota > Rhodothermia > Rhodothermales > Rubricoccaceae > JBCBEX01. Next base: position 2,441 of record JBCCLD010000108.1, on the reverse strand, counting down.
GGGGCCTTGCTCGCGGGGATCGACTTGCGCCACGCCTTTGGGAACGCCCTCGCGATCCCGTTTGCCGTGGAAAACGATGCGCGGGCGTATGCCTGGGGCGAGTGGCTGTTCGGCGCCGGGCGCGGCTCGACCGTGATGGCCTGCCTCACGCTCGGCACCGGCGTTGGCTGCGCGCTCGTGGCGCACGGCGCGCCCTACGTCGGGGCCGATGCCCTCGGCGGCATCCTCGGCGGCCATATGTCTATCGACCGCACTGGCCCCGAGTGCCCCTGTGGCCAGCGCGGCTGCCTCGAACTCTACTGCTCCGCCCCAGCCTTCTCCGCACGCGTCCGCGCGGCCCACCCAGACCTCACCGATGCCCTCGTCGATGGGAGCGCGACGCTCCCCGCCTTTTTCAACGCCGTGCGCGCGCAGGGAGAGCCGTACCAGGCCACGCTCGACGCCTATCTCGACGACCTCGCCATCGGCGTCGTCAACGTGGTGCATGCCTATGGTCCGGATCGCGTGGTCCTCGGCGGCGGCGTGATGCACAGCGCCGACCTCCTGTTGCCGGGACTGACCGCACGCGTCCACGACCGCGCCTGGACCGTACCCCGCCGACGCATCGCGTTGGCAGCGGCCGCCTACCCCGACCGCGCGGCCGCCCTCGGAGCCGCCTTCCACCCTTCCCTCGACTGACACACCGCACTTCCCTCGACTGACCTTGCCATGTCTGCTCTCCCGCCCGACAGCCCCGTCGACGCCCCCGCTCGCACGCTGCTCCCGCCCGACGCGACCACCTTCCCTCGTGGGCTCTTCGACCCGTTTCCAGCGTTCCCACTCTCGAGCGGGCGTATCGAGCAAGGGTATGAGGCCCTCGCCGAGCGGATTGTGACTGCCGTACCGACGGGCCTGCGCGTGCTCGCCCTCGACGGCTTCCACGGCGTCGACTGGAGCGCGCTGCGCGAGGGGCTGGACGCGGCGCTGTCGGCTCGTGGCGTCGCGGCCACGTGGCGCTCGATGGGCGAGGCGCTCGCCGACGCCGACGTGCTCGCCGAGCGCCTCGCACCGTTCCTCGGCGGCGATGACCCCATCTTCGGCACCCACTTCCCCCTCGGCCCCGACGTGTTCTTCGACGCCGGGAAACTCGCAGCCCTCCGCATCGACGCGGCGATCGCGCGGGGGCGAGCCGCAGGGGCGCTCACGATTGTCTACGGCTGCGGGGCGGGCCTGGTCGAGCTCTATGACGCGGTATGGTATGCCGACATCCCGAAGGACGCGCTGCAAGCCCACGCCCGCGCTGGGACGCTGCTGAATCTCGGCGCGGACGAGGCGGTGCCGTTCGGCGCGTTCTACAAGCGGGCCTACTTCGTGGAGTGGCCCGCGCTCAACCGCCACAAGCGCCGCCTCCTGCCCGAGATTGACCTCGTTCTTGACCTTCAGGACGCCGCCGCCCCGACCGCCCTCGATGGCGACGCGTTCCGGGCCGCCCTCCGCGACCTCGCCGAGACGCCGTTTCGCCCGCGCCCCTGGTTCTACCCAGGCCCCTGGGGCGGGCAGTTCATGCAAGACCACATGGGCCTCGACCCGGAGCAACCGAACTTCGCGTGGTCGTTCGAGCTGATCACACCAGAAAACGGCATCGTCCTCGAAGCCGACGGGCGGCGGCTGGAGTGCTCGTTTGACTTCCTGCTGTTTCAGGAGAACAAGCGGCTCATGGGCGACGCAGCCCACCCGTTCAAGTACGAGTGGCCGCTCCGCATCGACTACCTTGACACCATCAGCGGCGGCAACCTCTCGGTGCAATGCCACCCGCGCCCAGACTTCATCCGCCGCCAGTTCGGCGAGACGTTCACGCAGGACGAGACCTACTACATCTCGGCCGCCCAGGAGGACGCGGTCGTCTACCTCGGCCTGGAAGAGGACGCCGACCCGGACGCATTTCGCGAGGCACTGGAGGCGTCAGCGGCGACGGGCGAAGCCATGGACTTCGAGCAGTACGTCCACGGCATCCCCGCCAAGCCGCACGACCTGTTTCTGATCCCCAACGGCACCATCCACTGCAGCGGGCGCGGTAACCTCGTCCTCGAAATCAGCGCGACGCCGTACATCTTCACGTTCAAGATCTACGACTACGTCCGGCGTGACCTCGAAGGCAAGATGCGGCCCATCAACTTGGAGCGCGCGTGGGAGAACCTCCGGTTTGAGCGCCGGGCCGCGTGGGTGCGGGAGCACCTCGTCGCAACGCCGCGCGTGCTCCGTAGCGGGGACAGCTGGCAGGAGGAGGTGCTGTTGGATCGCCCCGAGTCGTTCTACGACATCCACCGGCTCACCATCGAGACGCAGGTTACCTACGCGACTGAGAACCGAGCGCTTGCGATCAACCTCGTGGAGGGCCACACCGTCGATGTGGTAGCGAACAACGGCCGGGCGCTCCCGCGGCGCGACATGTAGTCGAGGGT
>JBCCLD010000107.1:0-12190 GCA_039027055.1 Bacteroidota bacterium | reverse complement strand
CTTCACGTTCACACCGTATGCGACCATGGATAGCATCGCCTGGTGGCTGATCGAGCGGCTCAACCTCGACCAGATGGAGGTGGAGACGCTCACCAAGGTGCTCTCCACGGTCGCCATCCTGATCGGGGTCAACGTGGCGCGGTGGGTGGCGCTGCGGGTCGTCTTCCGGCAGACCGAGGACGTGCGCGTGCGCTACACGTGGCGCAAGAGCATCGGCTATGCCACGACCGTCCTCGGCGCGCTGCTGCTCGCCTACGTCTGGTTCGGGCTGTTCGACAACCTCGGGACGTTCCTGGGGCTGCTCTCGGCAGGCATCGCCATCGCACTCCAGGACTTGCTCATCGGCTTCGCGGGGTGGGTGTTCATCCTCTGGCGGCACCCGTTCCACACCGGCGACCGCATCCACGTCGGCGACCACATGGGCGATGTCATCGACGTGCGGATGTTTCAGTTTACGCTGCTCGAAACGGGCACGAAGGGCGGCTCGGGGCAGTCGACCGGGCGCCTCATCCACGTGCCCAACAGCAGCGTCTTCCGGCAGCCCATCGTCAACTTCACCGCGGGCTTTCCCTACATCTGGAACGAGGTCCCCGTCGTGGTGACGTTCGAGAGCGACTGGCGCGCGGCGAAGGAGATCCTCGTCGAGATCGCCGAGGCGCACGCGACGCACCTCACCGCGGACGCGGAGCGTAAGGTCAAGGCCGCGGCGCGGGAGTACCTCATCTTCTACGCCAAGCTCACGCCGACCGTCTACATGACGGTGACCGACTTCGGCGTGCAACTCACACTGCGCTACATCGAGGCCCCGCGCCGGGTGCGCGGCAGCGAGCAGGCCATCTGGGAAGCCCTCCTCGATGCCCTCGCCGAGCGCGACGACATCGACCTCGCCTACCCGACCTACCGCACCTACTTCAACGCGACCGAGGGCAAGCCCGGCGCGCGGGTGGACCTGCCGGGCCTGAGCACCAAAAACGCCGGCAGCGACGCCTGAGCGGGTACGATCGCTCGCGGGGAAACCGACGAGCGGTATGTGCGGAGCGAGAACGTGGCGGTGCCCTTCGGTTTCGCCCCGTGTCTGGATAGGCAAGAATCCGTCACCGGGGAGGAGGCGGACCGGACTGCATCCTGAGACGATGTCCGTCTATCCAGGCCCACCGACACGACGACGTACCGAATCGGGACTCAGAAGCGGACAGCGTGAGACTGGTCTTCCGTTTGCCCTAGGGCGCACGTCTGCCTTTCGCTTCATCCGCACCCCGCCATGCAACAAACACTCCTCGCCGTGCTCGCCATCGTGGTGGTAGGCCTGTTTGCGCTTGGGCAGCAGCAGGACGTCGCGAGTTCGGAGCGCGCCGTCTATGAGCGCGAGATGCAGGACCGCGCTGCGGAGAAGGTGCGCGAACTCCTCTACGAGATCCAAGCGCTGCCGTTCGACGAGGCCGACATCGGTAGCCCCAGTATCCGCACGAACACGGCCGGCCTGGCCTCCAACCTCGGTCCTGGAAGCGACGAGCCCAACCGCTCCTACTATGACGACGTGGACGACTTCAACGGCTACACAACCGTGGCGACGGTCAACCACGACAGCGCAGAAGGCGGCAACCAGTCGCACCAGATCTATCTGCGCGTCGCTGTGCGGTACGTCCGTCCCGAAAGTCCCGACCAGGCCGCGTCGGGCAAGAGCCTTGCCAAGGAGATCGTCGTCGAAGGCTTTTATGGGGGCACCGCGCCTGCAACGGGCCTGGAGCCCGACGTGCGGCTCTCGCAGGTCGTGACCCCGACCTGGCACCAGATCCACAACTAGCCCTGCGGCTTATCCCGCCTAGCCCACCTCGTCCTCATGACGTTCCTCCTTGACCACCTTGCTTCGATCCTCGTGGGCACCACGCTCCTGGTGGCCCTCGTCACCGTGCAGCAGCGTGCCCGCTTCGACGCAGCCGACGCCACCTCGCGCTACGCGATGGAGCAGCAAAACCAGGACTTCATCGAGACGCTGCGCCGCGACTTTGAGAACATGCGCACGCGCACGCAGGCCATCGACTCGCTGGGCTACTACGAACTGCAACTCCGCCGGGGGACGCCGATGGACGGGGTGACCCGGACCTTCACGTTCCCCACCCTTGCCGATCCGGCCCTGGGCGAGACCTCCCCCGTGATGCAGGTCCACTACCGCCTGGAGCACACCGGCATCTGGCTCGGGCCGCACGACACCGGCCGCTGGCTCTACCAGATGGTCCGCTACGTGGACACCGGCTCGGGCTTCGTCCGCACAGGCGGCAGCGCCGGGAACATCTGGGACCTCCGGGTGGACCTGTGGCGGCGCGACGGGACCCAGTCGACCCATGCCGATGACGTGCCCGACCCGGTCCGCATCAAAGTCGATCTGGAGACGGCCAGCACGCTGCCGCCCGACAAGATTACCACCGACCAGGAGGTGATTTCGCAGACCGACTTCCAGCGGCAGTCCTACACCATCCGCCCGCTCAACATCGCGTTCAACGCCTCGGACGAGACGCCGCCGCCCACCACGGGCGCGCCGCCGCCGCTGCCGCCTGAGCCGCCGGTGCCCACGCCGCCGCCGCCGCCGCCGCCAGCGAGCCTACCAGGCTCTGGGACGCCAGGCTCTGACGGGCCTGGTTCCGAGTCGCCCGGCCCGGGGACGCCGGGGTCCGAGTCGCCCGGCCCGGGGACGCCGAACCCGGGAAGCCCGGCACCAGGCACCCCGAATCCAGGAGCGCCGCCGGGCACGCCACCGCCGGGCACGCCGGGCCCGGGCAACGGGGGTACCCCGAGCACCCCCAATCCGGGCGCACCGCCCCCCAGTTCGCCGCCTCCCACTCCGAACCCTGGAACCCCCAATCCGGGAACCCCAGGGTCGGGTACGCCAGCGCCGGGTGCGCCGTCCCCGGGCTTCCCGCCCCCAAGTGGACCGCCCCCGACTCCGCCGCCGGCCCCGCCCAAGATCTAGCTTGGCACGATGGCTGCAGGCTTGCCTGCCAGGCACGCGCACGCGCCATACTACCCCTCTCCATCGACGCATTGCCCCAGTCCTCATGGGACGCGCTCTCCTGCTCGCCGTCGCGGGTACCATCATCTTCAGCACGACGCTCTCCTTCAACGCGATGGAGACCCAGGTGAGCATGGCGGAAAACCGCTTCGAGGCGCAGTCCAGCGAACTCGTGCGCGAGATCGCTACGAGCGGCCACAACCTCGTCCTCACCCAGGTGCTGCAGGACGACGGCTTCAAGAACACGCTGGGCTACGCCTACCTCGACTACCAGGGGGGGCGCATCAACGTGAACTACGTGGCGTCGTCGGACCGCTCGGAGGCGGAGCTGGAACTGACAGCGTTCTACGGCGGGAGCGCCCACCGCATCAAGAGCCAGTATAGCTGGCTGGGGCCCGACTTCCCCGGTCCCATGTGGCTCGACGTGCCCTACCTCAGCCTCGACGTTGACCCCCTCGCCGAGGTGCGAGGCACCATGGACGCCGACACCCGCCCGAGCTACTACGACCGGCGCAAGTTCAACGACCTACGTCTTGGTGACCTGCTCTCCTACCCGGCGATGGAGGATTCCGTACGGCAGGCCCTCTCGGGCGATGCAGGGGCCGGGGGAGAGCTCCAGGTGGAGTACGACATGGCCCAGATGCTTCCCACCTTCCGCGCGCCCACGCTCGACGATCTCTACACGCGATCCCTCTCCAACATGGACGCGGGCGACCGCACCCTCAACGGAAACACGCAGGTGTCGCTCTATCGGGCCTACGGGACCGTCGCGCAGCCCCGCATCGTGCGCGTCGCCGGTGACCTGCGCATCCTCCCAGGCGGCACCGTCAAGGGCCACGGTATCCTCATTGTGGAAGGCTCCCTACTCGTGGACCCCGGCGGCATCCTGGATTGGGGTGGGCTCGTCCTCGTGAGCAGCCAGCAGGAGTTTATCTCGATCCAGCTCGGCGGGGAGACGACCATCAACGGCGCGCTGCTCGTGGACCAGGAGGCCCTCCCGCCCGGCGGGCACCTCGACCTCACCGTCAACCGCGACCTCTCGGGCAACTGGAACGACAGCGCGGGCGACAAGAGCGGATCGTCCTGGCTCTCGTTCGGCAACGGCTACCCGTGGTACGAGCACACCCACCGCTTCAACGACGAGGAACCGGAGGGCACCCAGGTCTACTTCGCCGAGAGCGGCTCGGACCGGCACGAGCACCGCACCCGCTTCCGCGAGACGCTTGACGACCTCGGCTCGGAGGACGTCTACCTCGAGTTCGCGGATCACACGTACAGTGGCTACGCCGACTTCGAGCTGAGCGTGGCAGGCCAGCCGACCTACCGGCGCAACGTCTACAACGGCTTCGGTCCCTACCGACGGGGCGATGGCACCGAGCGCATGCAGTCGAAGACGTTCCAGGCCAACCAACTGCAGGACTTCATCGTCAAGGTGCGGAGCCTGCGCCTGCTGCGCCCGCGCTTCGACACGGAGGGCTGTGCCGAGTGGCCACGCTGCATCGGCCAGGACCGCGACCGCGGCGGGGCCTTCCGCGTCCAACTCCGCCGCGACTCCGACGGCGCGCTCCTCTACGAGGCGACGTTCTACTGGCACAAGCGCCAGGACGAGGAGGCCGAATACCAGGCCGAGGAGCAGGCGCTCCGCGACCTCATCCTCAGCGGGGCCGCCTTCGGCACCAGCATCGATATGAACGACCAGACCGACATCGGCTTCAGCATTGACGACATTGAGGGCATCGGCAGCCGCCTTGGCTTCGCCCTGCCCGACGTTGATCACAAGGGGACGGTGGTCCGGCATTGGGCCGAGGGCGATGCCGACATGCCTACGACTGGAAATACAACACCCGCCGACAACAACGGTGGCGATGACGACGACTGAGCGGTGCTTTCCAGCCTGCGCTTCGAACACACAGACCTCGACTACGCGGGGTCGTCCTGACGGGCGATCCCGCGCTGCATGTAGGCGTGCGCCGTGGGGCTTCATCCCCAATCCAGTTTCTTTGTGACGGGACTGCCGTCGGCGAAAGCTCCCCTCCTGGACAGGAGGAGCTGGGGGTGGTCGAGTGGAAGACCACCGATCCGGAAGAGTGCTCGCGGACTTGGTTTCACACCCACCCACCCGGGCGTACGAAAGGAAATAACACCGACTACGTCGGTATCGAAACGAAAGGCCGCCCAAGACGCTGCCAAAACAACTGCGCCGGGCTAGTGGTGGCGCTCAAGATGTTTGACAAGTTGGTTCGGATGTGTTGCGTGTTGCGCAGTGCGTGTTGACCTCGATCTGATACGCAACACGCGATACGCACCATTTGCTGTGACGCCGAACCCACCAGCATTTCTGTGTCATAGCACTAGGCAATCAGGTTACAAATCGTCGGGGCGAAGCGGAGTCCCAGGCCGATGGCGGGGCGCTTGTAGAGGAGGCCATCACCTCTCGCTCACCCGCGCTCGCCCAACCATGCCGCAGACCTTAGCCGCCCTGATCGCCATCCTCGTGCTCTCCCTCTACGCGCTGGGGCAGCACCGCTCCGAGGCCGCGCTGGAGCGAGGCGCCATCAGCGGCGAGATGGAACTGACGGTTGCTGAGGTGGCGCGGGAGATCCTCACCGAGGCCTCGCAGCGCGCCTTCGACGAGGCGGACCTCGCCCGCGAGGACCTCCGCTTCGACACGCGCGGCCTCTCGACCGTGCTCGGCCCCGACGTGGGCGAGAGCGCGATGGTCGACTTCGACGACGTGGACGACTTCGACGGCTACAGCGCCGTCGTCTCGCGCCAGCGCAACGGCCTGCAGCTTGACGTGCAGGTCGATGTGACTGTGCGCTACATCCAGCCCGACGCGCCCGGTACGGTTTCTGCCACCCCAACGCTGGCCAAGGAGGTCATGGTCACCGTCACCGATGCCCTGACGGCTCAAGACGGCCGCACGCCCGTGGGCGTCACGCTCAACACCTTCGTGACGCCCTCGTGGAAGACGATCCACGGCTAGCCATTCCGCCCGATCTCGTAGGCCCGGTCTCTTCCTTTTTGCCCGATGGCATTTCTCCTCGACAACCTCACCTCGATCCTCGTCGGCGCGGCGCTGATCGTGGCGTTCGTGTTCGTGCAGCAGCGCTCGAGCCAGCGGACCACCGACATGGCCGTGAACCAGCTCACGCAGCAGCGCACGCTCGCGTTTATGGACGTGCTGGAGCGGGACATCGAGAACATGCGCACCGAGCGGCAGGCCGTGGCGGCGCTCGGGAGCTACACCAACCGCCTCGAAGCGACTTCCGGACGAACGACCCGCTACAGCTTCCCCACGCTCGCCAACCCCACCCTCGGCGCGGCGTCCCCGACGGCCCAGGTGAGCTACGAGGTGACGCAGCTGCCCGACAGCGTGCGCGTGGGTGAGACGACGTATCCCCTGCTCCGCGTGCAGCGCTTCGAGAACGGCGTGGCCCGCGGCGGCAGCTCCGAGTCGATCATTGGCTTCGCGATCGAGGTGTTCGAGCGGGGCAGCACCACCGGACGCCGGACGGCGGGCGTACTGAGCGACCTCGACCGCGTGCGCGCGGAGGTGACGACGGCCCTCAGTGCCATCGAGCAGCGCGCGGGCGACCAGGCTGCCACCTCGCAGACCAACGCGGTGCGGCACGGCTACGTCTTCCGCCCGCGCAACCTCTCCGTCTCGGAGGAGGGCCGCGGTCCGATGCCGATGCCTGAGACCAACTTCCCCCCGGAGCCCCCACCTCCGCCACCCCCACCCCCGCCGGCCAACCCGGGGGGGAACAACGGGGGGAATAATGGCGGCAACAACGGAGGAAATAATAGCGGCAACAACGGCGGCGGTAACAGCGGGGGAAATAACAACCCCTCGCCTCCACCCCCGCCTCCGCCGCCCCCACCCCCGGTGATCTAGCTCAGCTGTAGTCCTCGTATCGCCTCGGTCCGTCCCTGAATTTCCATGGGCAAGCTCACTCTTCTCATCGCCTTCGCCACGGTGCTCGGCAGCTCGCTGGTGGTCTACAACGCGCGCACCAACGCCTTCGAGGCCGCCTCGGACCGCGCCGACGCCCAGGCCGACCTGATCGCGCGGCAGGCCGCCCTGGCCGGGCACAACCTCGTCATCGGGGCGATGCTGGACGACTATGGCTTCAAGAGCCAGCTCGACTTTGGGCAGCAGGCCTTCCAGGGCGGTGCCTTCGAGGTGGACTACCGGCCCTCCTCCGACCGCCAGTCGCTCACCTTCGATGTCACGGGCGTCTACGGCGGGGCCACGCACCGCGTCAGCAGCCGCTACAACTGGATTCCTGCCGACTTCCCGGGCCCGCTCTGGATCGACGCGCCCTACGTCTCGGCCGACCTCACCGGGAGCCGGATCACGGGAGGGCCCGGCCAGAACAACGTCTACTACGCCTTCAACCGTTTCGAGCAGGCGCGGCTAAGTCCGCTCGTCTCCTTCTCGGGCATGACCAACGGCTTCTCGGCTCAGCTGGACGCCGTGCGGAGCTCCGGCGCGAGCCTCCGCGTCGAGAGGACGATGAGTGACATCGCGGAGTACTACGACGCCCTCTCGCTCGACAGCCTCTACATCACCGCGCTCGGCGCCATCGGCGGCGGTGACGTGGTGCTGGACGCGACCTCGCCAGCGGTCACGGGCTCGGCGACCTACGGCACCGCAACCGATCCCGTGGTCGTCTACAAGGAGAACAGCATGGCACTCTCGGGCACCCTGCGGGGGCACGGGCTGCTGATCGTCGACGGCACGCTGGAGGTCACCGGCACGCTGGAGTGGGACGGCCTGGTGCTCGTGCGCAGCTTCGAGAGCTTCCTCCCGATCCGCTTCCCCGGCCGCGCCACCATCAACGGCGCGCTGCTCGTGGACCAGTATGGCGCTCCGCCCGGCGGCCACATCGACCTGACGGTCTTCCGCGACCCCCTAGGCAACTGGTCACAGCCGCAGGGCGACCTCTCCCAGAGCCCGTGGCGGCAGTTCTGGGCCAACTTCGGGGTCTATCCCTGGCACATGCACACCCACAAGTTCAACGAGACCGTGCCGGAGGAAAACACGATCTACTTCGCCGAGCGCGGGCGCGACCGCCACGAGACGCAGACTACGTTCCGCGCGGAGCTGGACGCGCTCGGAAGCCAAGAGGTCTACATCGAGGTCGCCAACGCGAACGACGCGAACGGGCTCGCCGCCTACACGCTCAATATCCAGGGCGAGCCGCCGCGGTCTGGCCAGATCAAGCTCGGCTTCGACGGCGCGCGGCGGAGCCCGGCCTTCCGCGCCGACCGCCTCGACGACTTCATCCTCGACGTGCGCAGCATGCGTCTCCTCCGCGAACTCGCCGACGACGACGGCTGCGCCGAGTGGCCGCGGTGCGTCGGCACCCAGCGCAGCCGCGGTGGAGCGCTCTCCGTTCGCCTCCGCCGCGCCAGCGACGACGACATGATCTATGAGGCCGCCATCTACTGGCACCGCCGCGGGGCCGAGCGCCAGAGCGACGCCCAGCAGGAAGCCCAGCTCCGCCAGCGCATCCAGAGCGGACAGGACCTCGGCACCCGCCTGGAGATGGACGCCAACGACGCGCTCACCTTCGACCTGGGCCCGATCATCAGCCTCGGGCGCCGCCTCGGCTTCGCGATCCCCGACGTGCAGCACCTCGGCACGAACGTCCAGCACCAGACGCCGACCGAACTGCGCAGCGCCGAGATCGACGACCCCACCTCGGAGACGCGCACGATCTGCGTCAACGGCATCACCCGCGAGGTCGTCCGCAGCGTCGTGCAGACCTATCTCAACCAAGGCGCGACGCTCGGTGCCTGCGGAACGCCCGCGAACGCGAACACCCCCTAGCCGCGCTTGAGCACGAGCGCCGTGAGGTCGTCGGAGAGGGGGGCGTCGTCGGTGTAGGTGCGCACGTCGGCGTGGAGCGCGTCGAGGATGGTGGTGGCCGACGCCGTTTGGTGGGTGCGGAGGACGGCTTCGAGGCGGTCCTCGCCGTAGTCCTCGGCCTCGGTGTGCTCGCCATCGAGGGTGAGGCCGTGCGCCTCGGTGACGCCGTCGGTGAAGAGCGCGAGCACGTCGCCCGGCGCGAGCGTCGTCGTACCCTCGTCGTAGGTGAAGTCGGCGAGGACGCCCAGGATGAGGCCGCCGTCTTCCAGCAGGTCGAGCGTGCCGTCGGTGCGGAGCAGCATCGGCGGGTTGTGGCCCGCGTTGACGTAGTCGAAGCGCCCGGTGGCCGGGTCGTAGATGCCCCAGAAGAACGTGATGAACGACGCCGCGCCCGTGTTGCCGTGGACGACGCGGTTGATGCGCGCGGTCGCCGAGGCGAGGTCGAGGCCGGAGCCGCGCAGCACCTGCAGGCACGCCTGCAGGTTGGCCATCAAGAGCGAGGCGGGCATGCCCTTGCCGGACACGTCCGCGATGGCGACGAGGAGCGTCCCGTCGTCGAGCGGGATCAGGTCGAAGTAGTCACCTGCGACGTGGCGGCTCGGGAGGGCCAGCGTGGCGATGTCGAGCTCGTCGGAGGTCGGCGGGGCCGTCGGGAGCAGCCGCTCCTGGATCGTCCGCGCGAGGCGCATCTCTTCCTCCAGCCGCTCCTTCTCCACGCGCGCCTCGACGAGTTCGGCGTTCTCTAGCGACGTGAAGGCCAGCGTGCCAAGCGACGTCACGAACTCGACCTCGCGGTCGGTGTAGGGCCGGTTGGTGGCGTGCGTGAGCGCGAAGACGCCGCGCGTGACGTCGCGCCCGCCGATGGGCACGAGCACGCGGAAGCCCGCCTCGCGCAGCGCGACCCAGTCTTTCGCGCAGTGCTCGTCCAGGAAGACGGGTGCGTGCAGCGTCGAGAGCCGCGCGAGCAGGTCGGCGGGCAGGTCCGTGGTGCCGCCGCGCTCGATGGCGCAGATGAGCTGGCCCGTCTCGTTGCGCACGAGGATGAGGTGGCGCTTGGCGAGGAGCTGCCCGAGAAGCGTAAACGAGAGCAGCTTGACGGCCTCGTCGCGGTCGAGCGTGCGCCCAAAGGTTTGCGACAGCTCGAAGAGCGTGTTCAGCTCCTGCACCCGCGCGGCCAGGTTGTGGTTGGCCGTCTCTAGCTCCTCCGCCACTCGCGCGTTGTGCACCGCTGGCGCGGCCATGTTGACCAGCGACCGCACGAACGCCACCTCGCCGGCCTCGTAGTCGCCGCCGCGTGCGCGCTTGCCGAGGCCGAGCAGCCCGATCACATCGTCCTTGTAGCGCAGCGGCAGCGCGAGGTGTAGCCCGGCCTCGCGGAGCGGCAGCGGCACGGCATCGCCGACCCACGCGGCCCCGTCCGGCGCGTCGAGGTGAACCGTCTGCCCGGCGATCAGCCCGTTGACGTCGCGCGCCATACCCTTGGCGGCGGCCACGCGGTAGTCGCGGTCGGTGTGCGCCGTGCGGTGCTCGTCGAGCAGCAGCGCGCCGCGCGTGGTGAGCAGCTTGCTCATCGCCACGAGCAGTAGGTTGTTCAGGACAAAGTCGAGGTCGAGCGACGTGAGAAAGCCACTCGTCTCATAGACGGCGCGAAGGTCGAGGCGGTCGGTCCGCGAGCTGTCGCGGAGGTCGGGCATCGGCATGGCTGGGGAAGGCAGAAGGGCGAGGGCAGAAAGCAGAACGAGGCGCCGCGTCAGGGCCGCCAGCGCTTGCACGATACGACGAAGAGGACACGGGGTAGGGGAATAGGGGATCTGGGCGTGGCTTCGATACGAAGCGTGGGGCCACGACCGGTCCCCTACCGCGAGCTACAGCGAGCAAGGCGAGCCGCCCCACAGGCAGCGAAGCCGCCGTCCTGCGAGCGAGCCGCTGGCGAGCCTGCCGAGGACTATAGGCGTCAGTCGTTACCCATCCAGGTGGACCACGTCGGCCTGCGTCGCTGTGCCGCCCTCGACGGTGAGCCGGACGCAGGTCTTGACCTGGTGGAAGCCCTGGCGGCCCGCCGCGCCCGGGTTCACGTAGAGCATCCCGCCGAGGTGCGGCACCCGCTCGATGCGCAGGATGTGGCTGTGGCCACACACGAACACGTCGGGCCACTCCGCGCGCAGCTTCGGTCCGATGCCCTTGGCCCAGCGCTTCGGATGGCCGCCGATGTGCGTCATCCAGAGGTTGACGCCCGCTACCTTGAGGCGGAGGTGCTCCGTAGAGCGCTGCCGGATGGGCCGCCCGTCGATGTTGCCCCAGACGGCCTTGGTCGGTGCGACGCGCCCGAGTGCGTCGAGGATGTCGGGCGTGCCCACGTCCCCTGCGTGGAGGATCAAGTCGACGCCCGCGAGCGCGTCGCAGAGGGCGGGGTGGAGCCAGCCGTGGGTGTCCGAGACGAGGCCGAGCGTCATGAGCGCAAGGATCAGTTTGTTAAGGAATGGGGAACATGGGAGAAAAAAGAGCAGTTGGCCCTGGCCGCAGGCTCAAACCCCCACCGCCATGCCGCAGCCACTCATCCAGCTCATCTACACGAGCAAAGCGACTCGCCTTGTCGGCTTGCCCACGCTCTCCGACATTCTCCGCGTGAGCCGCCGCAACAACGCCCGCGACCAGGTCACCGGCTTGCTCCTCTACCACGAGGGCAGCTTCATCCAGGTCTTCGAGGGCCTCTCGGGCGATGTCAACGCGGTCTACCGCCGGGTGCTCAACGACCCGCGCCACCGCGACGTGAGCCTGCTCGTCCGGCGTCAGGTCGCCTACCGCTCGTTCCCGCGCTGGGCGATGGGCTTCCGCAACGTCGCCGAGCTGACCGAGGAGCAGCAGCGGTACGTGAGCACGTTCCTCCAGGACGGTACCTTGCGCGGCGTGGCACGGCCAGGGCTGGCCCACCGCTTCCTCGATGCGTTCCGGGAGAAAGCGGAGCAGAGCGTTGACGGCTAGCGCGGCGTCCCGAACACGACCGACGTGTTGTGTCCGCCGAAGCCGAAGGCGTTCGAGAGCGCGATGTGCACCGCGCGGTCTTGCGGCGTGTTGAACGTGTAGTTCAGGTCGCACTCTGGGTCGGCGTGCTCGAAGTTGATCGTCGGCGGGATGCGGCCGTGCTGGAGCGCCAGAACCGACGCGACGGCCTCGATGGCCCCAGCGGCCCCGAGCAGGTGGCCCGTCATGCTCTTCGTCGACGAGAGGTTCATGCTGTAGGCATGTTCGCCGAAGACCTTCTTGATGGCGTTCGTCTCCGCAATGTCGCCGAGCGGAGTCGAGGT
>JBCCLD010000106.1:0-12232 GCA_039027055.1 Bacteroidota bacterium | reverse complement strand
TGCTCATCGGGGCGCTCATCGGCGACGCGGCAGGTGGGCCCGTCGAGTTTCAGCCCGCCCAGCGTGGCCCCTGGACGGCAACCGACGCGGTGCTCAGCGCTGAGGGCCGCGCGGCGCTCGCCGCCGCGTTCCGTCTCCGCCCCTACACCACCGATGCGGCTCCCTACGCCCAGTGGGAAGACCAGGCCCCGCCCGGCACGGTCACCGACGACTCGCGCTTCAAGGTGCTCTTCTTCGAGGCGCTCGCCCGCGCCGAGGGCACGCTGCCCGACCGCGCCACCTTCGCCCAGGTGGTCCTCGACGCCCACGCGGACACCACGGGGCCGCACGCGGCGCTACGTCGGGCGTGGCTGGACGAGTTCGCCTACGCAGCGCGGTGGGTGCTCGGCGAGCGCGATGAGGGGGCTCGTCCGCCCGCGCGCGCCTGGGGCGGCATCCCCACGATGGCCGGCCAGATGCCGTTCCTGCCCATCGCCGCGCTGCACCCCGGCGACCCAGAGGCAGCCTACCGCGCTGTGTGGGCGCTCGACTTCCTCGACAACGGCATCGCGCGGGACCTCAATGCCGCGCTCGTGGCCGGCCTCGCCGCCGCCCTGGACGACGGGGCGACGTGGGCCCGCATCGAAGCCGCCATGCGGGCGACCGACCCGTTCGGCTTCGGTGAGGTGCCGTGGGTCCCGCGCCGACTCGACGGCTGGCTCGACGTGGCGCACGCCGCCGTCGCCGAGGCCGAGGGCCGACCGGCTCGCCTCTACGCGGCGCTCGAGCGCGACCTCCAAGCGGAGACGTGGTGGGACGCCTGGGTGCCGATGGTCGTCGTATTCGCGTGCGTCGAGCTGGCCCAGCACGACCCGCTCGCCGCGATGCAGCTCGTGCTCGAGTTCGGCTACGACACCGACTCCTACCTGCAGGTGGTCGGGGCCTTCGTCGGTGCGCTCCATGGCCCCGAGGTGTTCCCCGCGCCGATGCGGGCCACAGTCGAGGCGCACCTGGAACGCGCCCACGGCGTCACGTTGGCCGAGTGGTTGACGCTGCTGCGGCGCTAGCTGTGCGCTGCCGAGTAGCTCACGGAACCACGCTCAGCCGGGCCGAAACGAAGCGCGGGCGACACGTTTCGGTATCGCCCGCGAGGTTGGGGTGCCCCCACTAGGACTCGAACCTAGGACACCCTGATTAAGAGTCAGGTGCTCTGACCAGCTGAGCTATAGGGGCACCGGATTAAACGCCCTGGTCCCAGCCGGTTCCGAGCGCGGAGCGCTTCGCTCGCTCTTCAACGCCTGGCTCGATGTTTGATCTTCATCCGGGCGCGGGCGGCTTGCATTCCCCGCCGTCTCTTCCGATCCTTCGGCCCCCACGGTTCCATCGCCTTGCTGTCCATGCGTACTGCCCTGCTGCGCCGCGTCAAAGCCCATCTCCTCGCCCGTCCCGACCGGCTCGACACTGCGCAGTGGGCGTGGTGCTGCAACCTGCGCGCCGTCCTCGACGAGGGGGCCGCGCCCGAGGGCTTCCGCTGCTGCCTCGCGGGCCACGTGCTACTCCTGGATGGTGTCTACGACGAGCCGACGATGCTGCGCCTCTCCGTCGAGCGCGACTGTGGTTTCCTGGGCCGCCAGGCCCGCATCGCCCTCGACGCGACCGAGGCCGAGCAGCGCCTGCTCTTCTACCCGAGCCAGTGGCCCAAGGCCTTCCGCGCCGCCTACTACACCGCCTCCCGGGCCGAGGAAGCGGGCGTCGTGGCGGCGTTCCTGGACCACGTGCTGCCGGCCACGCTAGCCCCGGCCCCGGACCGTGCGGCCGTCGAAGCCGAGCGGATCGTAGGCCCGGCGTGGCAGACCGAGCGCACCCGCTAGGGGTCTGGCCTCACTGGGGTGAGGAAGCCGGCCTGGCGTATCTTGCCCAGCCCTTCCATCACCCGCCTGACGCCTTCATGCGCCGCCCGCTCTTCGCTGTACGTGCCACCCTCCTGACAGCGCTCACGGTCGCAGCGCTCACGGTCGCGCCGACCCTGTCCGCGCAGCCCGCCGACGTCCCCGACACGCACCGCGCGGGGCCGCTCGACAACGGCAAGATGTGGCTCTTCGAACAGCCGCCGCTCGCCTACCTGGACTCGACCTACGACTTCCGCCCGGACGCCGGCTGGTTCGAGCGCGCGCGCCTCGGCGCGCTACGCATCTCGGGGTGCTCAGCCGCCTTCGTCTCGCCGAACGGCCTCGTGGCGACCAACCACCACTGCGTGCGCAGCCGCATCGTGGAGGTTGCCGAGGAGGGCGAGTCGCTGCTGGACGATGGGTTCATGGCGATGACGCTCGACGAGGAGCGCCCGGTGCCCGGCTTCTATGCCGACCAACTCATCGCCATCGCGGACGTGACGGCCGAGATCGAGGCCGAGCTGGGCGACGGGGCCGAGGCGGTGACGCCCGAGCAGATCGAGGCCGCCACCGACGCCCTCGCCGAGGACCTCGCCGACGCGCGCGGTGGCGAGGACGCTGGCATCCGCGTGGAGGTGGTGGCGCTCTACGAAGGCGGACGCTTCTCGGCGTACACGTTCCAGCGCTACGCGCACTTCCAACTCGTCATGGCCCCCGAGTACGCGCTCGGCAGCTTCGGCGGCGACGCCGACAACTTCACGTTCCCGCGCTACAGCCTCGACTTCGCCTTCCTCCGCGCCACCGATGCCGACGGCCAGCCCGTCACCGTCGAGCACTACTTCCCCCTCGCCCAGGACGGCGCCAGCGCGGGCGACCTCATCTTCGTGATCGGCAACCCCGGCTCGACCTCCCGCCAGGCCACCGTCGCCCAGCTCCAATTCCGCCGCGACCTCGCCGTCCCGACCGACCTCGCGTGGGTGACGAGCCGCACCGACGCGCTCCGCGCCTACCTCGCCCAGAACCCGAACGACGACACGCAGCGCGTCACCCTCTCGAGCCTGCTCAACTTCCAGAAGTCGCTGCTCGGCCAGCAGGACGCGCTCCGCAACGAGGTCGTCATGGCCCGCCGTGCGGACTCCGAGCGGCAGTTCCGCGATGCGGGTGCCGGCGACCTCATCGACCAGATGGCGCAGGTACAGTCCGACCGCCGCGGCCTCGGCGATGCCTACCAGGCGTTCTCCCGCTTCGGCAGCCAGCGCTTCTCGTCTGGCCTGATGCTCCGCGCACTCATCGGGGCGCAGGGCGACGCGGAGCGGCTCGCCACCATCGAGAACCGCCCCAACCCGCTCGAACGGCTCTACTTTGAGGCCGACATCGCCACGCTGCGGCGCTACTACGCCAAGGCCGGCCTGCCCATGCCGCAGGTGCTCCGCGGCGACTCCGAAGTGGCCGTCGCGGCGCGGCTGCGCAGCAACACGGCCCTCACGGATGCGGCGAGCACCCAGAACGCGCTCGACAACGGCGGCCTCCCCACCGGCGACGTGCTCGTCGAGCTCGGTAGTGAGGTGCTCAGCGAACTGCGACGCTTTTACCAGGCCAACGGGGTGCTCATGGAGCGCGAGCAGGCCGTCGCCCGCGCCATCGGGCAGAAGCGCTTTGCAGCCTACGGCACCGCCGTCCCGCCCGACGCAACGTTCTCCCCGCGCATCACCGATGGCGTCGTGCGGGGCTATGAGTACAACGGCACCATCGCGGCGCCCTTCACCACATTCTTTGGCCTCTACGACCACTACAACTCCTACTGCGACCAAGACGACCCCTCCGACGATGCCGGGGCCGGTGCGGGGGCGTGCATGTGGGCGCTGCCGGAGCGCTGGCTCCCCGCGCCCGATGCGCTCGCGCTTGGCACGCCGGTCAACTTCTCGTCCACGGCCGACACCATCGGCGGCAACTCGGGGTCGCCCGTCGTCAACCGCGACCTCGAACTCGTCGGCATCAACTTCGACCGGACCATCGAGGGGCTGGCGCGCAACTACCTCTACTTCGCCGAGATCGGGCGCAACGTGTCCGTGGACGCGCGCGGCATCCTAGAATCGCTGCGGTCTGTCTACCAACTCGACCGCCTCGTGAGTGAGCTGACCACGGGAGAGTTATAGTGCCTCGATTTATAGTGGCTTGAACTGGATGATTGATCGCAGGGTGTGACCATGAAAGACCGGCAGGCCACTGAGCAACCCTCCTCCCGCACGTTCACACCTGCATACGTCCACACGTTGCTCGGCGCAGTGTTGCTGTCCCTCGCGTGTGTCGGCTGCACCCGGACGGTCCGGCCTACCGCCTACCAGGGGCCGCTGGTGCGCTGGATGTGGTCCGGCGCGGTGACACCGACGACCGCAACCGTCGTGGCGCAGCTACGGCAGCCGCAAGACTCCGTCCGCGTGGTGTTCAGCCAGACGCCGCGCTTCGACGTGGCCGTGGCCTCCGTGTGGACGCCCGCCCCGCGCGGGCCGCTCAGCGCCGACGCGACCGTGCGGCTGCCGGTGCGGGGCCTCATACCAGGGACGGACTACTTTTACGCTGTCGAGACGCCGAGCCTGCGCGACATGGCGTTTGGGCGCATGAGCACGCCGCCCAACGGCCCGCACTCGTTCATGTTTGCCGCGGGCGCGTGCGCCGAGACTGGCTCGCGCAGCAGCGTCTTCGACTCGATCCGCGCGCTCGGGCCCGACTTCTTCTTCCACCTCGGTGACGCGCACTACGAGAACATCGAGGAGAACGACGTCGGCGTCTTTGGCGAGGCCCTCGACGCCATGCTCACCTCGCCCACGCAGTCGCTCCTCTACCAGAGCACGCCCATCGCCTACACGTGGGACGACCACGACTTCGGCCCCAACGACTCCGACGCCACCTCGCCGAGCCGGGCCGCGTCGCGCATCGCCTACCAGCGCTTCGTCCCGCACTACCCGCTTCAGGATC
Source organism: Bacteroidota bacterium (assembly GCA_039027055.1). Lineage (GTDB taxonomy): Bacteria > Bacteroidota > Rhodothermia > Rhodothermales > Rubricoccaceae > JBCBEX01. Next base: position 7,388 of record JBCCLD010000106.1, on the reverse strand, counting down.
GCGACGCCGCGCCCGAAGACCGCGCGATCTACCAGACGTTCGTGCGTGGCCGCGTCCGCTTCGTCGTCACCGACCTGCGCTCGGAGCGCGACCCGCACGACATCCCGCTCGCCGAGCGCTCGATGCTGGGGGCGCAGCAGAGGGCGTGGTTCGAGCAGACGCTCCGCGACGCCACCGAGCCGCTCGTCATTTGGGTGAGCGGCGTCCCGTGGATCGCCGAGGCCGACGAGGACGGCGACAACTGGAGCGGCTATGCCGCCGAGCGCGCCGAACTGGTGGCGTTCTTCGAGGAGATCGACATCGCCCGCCGCATGGTCATCCTCTCGGGCGATGCCCACATGATTGCCGCCGACGACGGGACGCACAGCCCGGGCGGCATCCCGGTCTTGCAGGCCGCCCCGCTCGACCGGCGCGGCTCGATCAAGGGTGGACCGTACACGCACGGTCCGTTTGCCCCCCCCATCTTCTCGATGACGAACACGTTTGACGGGCAGTTCGGCCTCGTCACGGTCGAGGACGAGGGCGGTAGCGAGCTGTGCCTCACCTTCAGCGGCCGTCGCCTCGACCGCAGCGACGACGAGGTCGAGGAGCTGCTCCGCCTCACGCGATGCTTTCAGGTCCCCGACCGCCTCTTCGACGGTCCCGTCTTCCGAGGGCCCCCGCCTCCCGATGGGGGCAGCTGAGCGCCGTGCCTACGCGTCTGCCGCGAGCGTCACGCGCACGACACGTACGGGTTGGTTGGGGGTGCGTATGTGGACGAGGTAGGTACCCGGCGTCACCGTCGCGCCCCGCTCCGTGCGGAGGTCCCACGTCGGTAGGCCGAGGCCAGAGCCGCGCACGGTGCGGAGCGGCACGCCGCCCGTGGTGAAGACCGAGAGCGTCGAGCCGGGCGTGGTCCCCGCGATGCCGAGCCGGGTGCCCTGCGGCGCGACGCTGCGCCGGGCGGGCAGCCCGAACACCGTGGCGTCGGTCCAGCCACCGCGTAGCGTCCCGTTGGGGGCGCGCACTACCAGGTCGGCGAGGAGCGCTGTGTTGGCCGGGTCGAGGCGGACGGCGTCACGAAAGGCCGCGCGGGCCGCGTCGGCGTTGCCCTGCTCTAGGTAAACGAGGCCTTCGAGGAACGCCGCGGGGTGCCACGAGGGACGTTCGGCGCGGGCGGCACGCAACTCGTCTAGGGCCTCGGCGCGGCGGCCCTGGCTGTGGAGGAACGCGGCCCGGCTCGTTCGCACCGTCGCGAGTGCCGGCTGGAGGGCAAGCGCCCGCACAAAGAGCGCGTCGATCTGGTCCCCGTCGCCGGTACCCTCGGCGAGGAGCGCGTCGTGGCGGGCGCGGGCCAGTGCTTCGAGGCGCTGCGGGATAGCCTCGACCTCGACGGCGGCCTCGTAGGCGGGGAGGGCGAACTCCAGCCTGCCGAGTTGATGCGCCACCACGCCGAGGAGGAACTGCGCCTCGCCGCGCTTCCCGCCGTCGTTCACGGCGTCGAGGGCATTCGTCAGCAGCGCCGCGCCCTCAGCCATCGTGCGCGGGTCGCCGTTCTGCGTGCCGAAGATGGACGTCGCCATGCCCTCGTAGACCGCGCCCGACTCGGTGCCCGCGTCGCGCTCGTAGTAGGGCGCGAGCACGCCCGCCTCGCCCAGCGCGAGCGGCTCGGAGGTGACCGGCTGGCCGGCGTCCACGACGCGGATGAGGTGGTCCGTGAACGACGAGTGCGGCGCGTCGTCGGCCTCGACCTTCGGCATGTGGCAGCTGAAGCAGTTCGCCCCGTCGGCGTGCTGCGCCTGCAGCGCGGGCGTCGGCATCGACGCTTGCAGCGCGCGCTGTTGGTCAGGGGTGGCCGCGTGGCACGACTGGCACGTCTGGTTAAAGTAGCCCGGCCCAGCCTCGCGGAAGCCCGCGTGCGGGTTGTGGCACGTCGTGCACTCCATCGGCGATGCCGTGTTGAGCGTCGCCTGTTCTAGTGAGACAGTGAAGCACGCGCTCTGCCGCATCCGGTCGGCGTGCGAGACGACCGGGATCTGGTCGCCGGATAGCTCCTCCGGCAGCGCGAAGAACGAGCGGTGCGCCGCGACGAGGCGGCCGGGGACATAGCTGAATGCGTCCTCGTCCTCGCGCAGCACCGCCGTCGTGGCGTGGAGGTGGCACTGCTGGCACGTGTCGAGCCGCCGCTCCAGGTCGAGGTGCCCCGTGTTGACGATCGTCGGGTCCACCCAGGCAGGGTCGCCGCCGGAGGGCTCCGGGTCTTCGAGGCGGGCCGCGACGTGCGTCGCGCCGGGGCCGTGGCACGACTCGCAGCCGATGCCCATCGGCATCGCCGGATACTTCCCCTCGACGAACGGCACCGTCTCGGGCTGGCCGTTGTGGCAGGCCGTGCAGCGGTCGGGGATGAGCCGGTCGAAGCGCCCGTTGGTGACCTCGTAGCCCGGCGAGAAGTCCCAGCGGCCCGCGCCGTCGTCGGCCTGGGTGTACCACGTCAGCGGGAGCTGGTAGAGGCGGTCGTTCTCCTCGAAGAAATACGTCCGCGCCGCGGAGCCGCTGCCCATCACGAAGTCCATCGGGCGGCGCAGCGTGTGGACGACGGCCCCCGAGGCGTCGCGCAGCCGCTCCTCCTGGACGAGCTGTCCGTCGGCTTCCAGGACGACGTATTCGTAGCCAGCGTTCGGGTCGCGGACCGGCGTCGTCAAGGCCCGCTCCACCTGCACGTCGGGCGACCATGCGTAGAACGAGTTTGCCATGCCGTGGCTCTGGTAGCTCGCGTAGAGGTCCTCGTGGCACGTCGCGCAGGCGGCATCGCCGACGTACTCGACCCCGTCAGCGACAGCCAGGAACGGGTGCACGACGTCCTCGTCGCGGTCGTCCACCGACCCACCGCAGCCCACGACGAGCGCGACGGCGAGGACGAGGCAGCCGACGGTGCCGGCCGTGAGGACATAGGTGCGAGTCATGAGAGGCAGGGGGAGACAGGACCAGAGTATACCGGGTGCACGCAGCGCACGCAACGGGTAGGCTGGGAAGGTTAGACGGCACTGAAACCGCTTTCATAAACACGCCTGCCTCGATATATTGCGCGCGGTTGTGAAGGCCCCGTAAACCGCTCGTTTCCCCCCGTGCGCTCGACCCCCACGCTCCACTGGGCGCTCGCCCTGGCTGTCAGCCTCGCGGCTAGCGCCTGCGGCGATGCCCCCACGCCCGATCTCGACCCCATCGTCACCGCCGCGGCCGACGCCGACGCCGGGACCTGGGTCACGCTCTTCGACGGCACGAGCCTCGACGCGTGGCGCGGCTTCTCGGACGAGGCCATCCCGCCCGGCTGGCAGATCGAGGGCGACAGCCTCCTCTACTTCGACCCCGCGCCCGAGGGCGGCGGCGACCTCGTCACGCGCGAAGCCTACGGCGACTTCGAGCTCGAAGTCGCCTGGAAGATCTCCGCCTGCGGCAACAGCGGCCTCTTCTACCGCGGCGCGCTCGGCGGCGACTACGACTACATCTGGCAGACCGCCCCCGAGATGCAGGTCCTCGACGACGCCTGCCATCCCGACGGCAAGTACCCTTCGCACCGGGCTGGCGCGAACTACGATCTGTACATGGCGACGCCCGGCGTGGTCAAGCCCGCAGGCGAGTGGAACGCCGTCCGCATCGTCGCGCGCGGCGGGGCGGTGGAGCACTGGCTCAACGGCGAGCAGGTCGTGGCCTACGAGCAGGGCAGCGAAGCCTGGGCCGCCCGCGTCGCCGCGAGCAAGTTCCGCCAGATGCCCGCCTACGGCACCCTCATGCGCGGTGCGATCGGCCTGCAGGATCACGGCGACCCCGTCTGGTTCCGCGACATCCGCATCCGCTCCCTCTGATGTGTGGAGGATAGGGTGGAGGGCGAACTCGCTCTGAAACGCCCCACCCCCGACACCCCACTCCCTCGTTCCAACCTCCCACCAACTATTTCCTCCGATGCAGCGAGGCTTGAGCGCGCGCCTGAGCGCGATGATGTTCCTGGAGTTCTTCGTCTGGGGCGCGTGGTACACCACCGTCGCGGTCTACATGGCCGCCGAGGGCCTAGGCGACCTCACGCACTGGCCCTACACCGTCAACCCGGTCGCGGCCATCGTCGCGCCGTTCTTCCTCGGGCTGATCGCCGACCGCTACTTCGCCGCGCAGAACGTCTTCGGGGTGCTCCACATCCTCGGCGGGGTGTTCATCCTCGCCGCGCCGAGCACCATCCAGAACCCGACGCTCTTCATCCTATTGCTGCTCGCCTACAACCTGTGCTACATGCCCACGCTCGGGCTCTCGAACACGATCGCCTTTGAGCACCTCGACGACCAGGAGCGGCAGTTTCCCATCATCCGCGTCTTCGGGACGATCGGCTGGATCGTGGCCGGCCTGGCGATCTCGTTCGTGATGAGCCCGATCCTCGGGGTGACCGCCGAGGCGACGGCGTGGCCGCTCTACCTCACGGGCATCTTCTCGATCGTGCTCGGCCTCTTCGCCTTCACGCTGCCCAACACGCCGCCGGCCGCCGCCGGCGACCCCGTCTCGGTGGCTAGCATCGCGGGCGTCGACGCCTTCAAGCAACTCGGCAGCCGCCCGTTCTACATCTTCCTCGGCGCGAGCTTCCTGCTGTGCATTCCGCTGGCGGCCTACTACAACTTCACGCAGCTCTTCCTCGCCGCGACGGGCTTCGAGAACATCGCCGCGACGCAGTCGCTCGGGCAGGTGTCGGAGATCCTGTTCATGCTGCTCATGCCGATGCTCTTCGTGCGCTGGGGCGTCAAGTGGATGCTCGCGGCGGGCATGGCCGCGTGGGTGCTGCGCTACGCCCTCTTCGCCCTCGCCGCGCCGGACGCCGTGATGTGGATGATCGTCGCGGGCGTGTTCCTGCACGGCATCTGCTACGACTTCTTCTTCGTGACGGGCCAGATCTACGTCGAGAAGAAGTCCACGCCGAAGGTGCGCGGCCAGGCGCAGGGGCTGCTCGTGCTCGTGACCTACGGCGTCGGCATGCTCATCGGCGCGCAGGTGGCGGGGCAGCTCTACAACCGCTTCCTCGACGGCCGCGAGGCGCTGCCGCTCGCCGAGTGGCCCGACTTCTGGTGGCTCCCGGCGGGTCTCGCCGCGGTGATCCTCGTCCTCTTCATCGCGCTCTTCAACGACAAGGTGGACGAGGAACCGGAACCAGCCGACACCGCGTCTACCCCCGCGCCCGAGGCCGGGGTGCCCGTCGTTTCTTGATTGAGAACGCCTCCTGACCCCAACCCGACCCCATCATGCACGACCTCGTGAATCCCACGATCGGCCGCCGTGCGGCGCTCCGGCGGCTCTCGGGCCTCCTCGGCGGCATCGCGACGGCCCCGCTGGTCTCCAGCGTGCTCGCCGGCTGCACCGCGCCCTCGGGCGACGAGGCCGCGCGCTACGCCTACGCCGCGCTCGACGCGAACCAGCAGCGCACCCTCGCGGCGCTCGTGGACCAAATCATCCCCGCCACCGACACGCCCGGAGCTGCCGAGGCGGGCGTCCCGCAGTTCGTGGACACGGTCCTCGCTGGGTGGTTCGACCCGGACGAGAAGGCCGACTTCCTCGCCGGGCTCGCCGAGTTCGAGGCGCGCGCGGTGACGCAGCACAGCGCGGCCTTCGCCGACCTCGACGCCGCCACGCAGCTGGCGATGGTGGAGACGCTCGACGCGGCCACGTTCCTCCCGCCCAGCGCGGTCCCGGGTGCCGAGGCAAGCGACCCTGCGTCCGACGCCGACACCGACGCGGCCGACAGCGATGCCGAAAACGATGTCGCCGAGATGGGCGGGGGCGGGGGCGGCGACTCCAACGTCCAGGCTCCGGGTGCCATCCAGGTCAACCCCGACGCGCCGCCGTTCTTCCGCGTCATGAAGGAACTCACCGTCGTCGGCTACTACACCTCCGAGGTCGGTGCCACGCAAGAGCTGCGCTGGAACCCCGCGCCCGGCCTCTGGCTGCCCGACGAGCCCCTCACCGAAGACACCCGCGCCTGGGCGTAGACGTGTGGCAGTGCAGCCGTGTGGCAGTGCAGCCGTGCGGCGGTACTGCCGTAGCTGGCCTGCCCCACATCGTGCTCGCTCCCACCGCAACACCGCTCCACCGCGACACTCCCCATGCCCCATCCCCGTGACGCCCACAGTGCCTCGCTGATCGACAAGATCTGCACGGTCAACGTCCAGACTTCCGAGCCCTTCGACGCCATCGTGGTGGGCTCGGGCATGTCGGGCGGGTGGGCCGCCAAAGAGCTGTGCGAGAAGGGCCTCAAGACGCTCGTGCTGGAGCGCGGCCGCAGCGTCGAGCACGGCACCGACTACATCACCGAGCACAAGCCGCCGTGGGAGATGCCCTTCCGCGGACGCGGCGACCGCCAGGAGGCGGAGGCGCGCAAGTTCCGCCAGCGGAAAGCCGGGCCGTTCAACGCCTACACGGCGCACTGGTACGTCGACGACGTGGACAACCCCTACGAGACGGCCCCCGACGACGACCCCAACGAGGTGCTCTGGGTGCGCGGCTACCACCTCGGCGGGCGCTCAATCATGTGGGGCCGCCAGTCCTACCGCCTCGCGCCGCTCGACTTCGAGGCGAATGCGCGTGAAGGACGGGGCACACCGTGGCCCATCACCTACGACGACATCGCGCCGTGGTACTCCTACGTCGAGCGCTTCGTCGGCATCTCGGGCGAGGCCCTCGGGCTGCGGCAGTTCCCCGACAGCGAGTTCCTCCCGCCGATGGCGCTCACCGGACCCGAGGAGCACTGCCGCGATGTCATCGCCGAGCGCTTCGGCCGCACGCTCACCATCGGCCGCACGGCCATCCTGACGCAGCCGCACCTGGGGCGCGGCCCGTGCCACTACTGCGGCCCGTGCGACCGCGGCTGTACCGCCGGGGCCTACTTCTCCAGCCTCTCGTCCACGCTCCCCGCCGCCCAGGCGACCGGCAACCTCACCGTCCGCTCCGACTCCATCGTCCACAGCCTCATCTATGACGAAGAGCGTGACCGCGTCACCGGCGTGCGCGTCATCGACCGGGTGACGAAGGAGGCCATCGAGTTCCGCGCGAACCTCGTCTTCCTCAACGCGAGCGCGTTCGGCTCCACGTCGATCCTGATGAACACCAAGACGCCGCGCTTCCCCGATGGGCTCGGCAACCAGTCGGGGCTGCTCGGCAAGGGCATCATGGACCACCACTTCAAGTGCGGCGCCGTCGGCGACATCGAGGGCTTCGAGGACCGCTACACCTACGGCAACCGCCCCAACGGGATGTACATCCCGCGCTTCACCAACCTCCCGTGGGACCCGTCCTCGCGGCGCGACTTCGTGCGCGGCTACGGCTACCAGGGCGGCGCAGGTCGGCGCATCGGCTGGGGCCGAGGCGCAGGCATGCCGGGC
>JBCCLD010000105.1:0-12237 GCA_039027055.1 Bacteroidota bacterium | reverse complement strand
GTCCATGCATTAGTGTGAGCGCAAGGGGTCTACTGCGCGATCACCTCTGGACGTGACGGGGTTGCCAGGCTGGTCAACCACCCCTGTCCCCTCCTATCCAGGAGGGGAACTGCGTTTGCGGCTTCCATGCCCGAGCAGCGATATCGCAAAAGGCCGGTTGTTCATGCACTAGGGGCGCCCCTGCAGCCTGAGGGGGATCCGTGGTGCTTGGTAGACGCACTCTTGGTCTGCAGGGCGCCCCATCGACTCGAACGACTGGATCAGTCGCATCATGTCGGCAGGCATACGCTTACTAAACACCTCATCCGGTTGTTCTTGCATAACATATCGGACCCTATTCACCTGTTCCGGCGTGAGTTCTGACTCCAAAGCCACTACCACCGAATCGATGTGGGTGCGCATCCGGCACCGCATGAAGAGGATGTTGCCAATCATACCTTCCTGGGCCTCTTGGAGGATCGGCTGGATGGCCTCTCGCTGTTCCTCCGTGGGCTGGATCATGTCGGCAAACGCTGACTCGATGCTCTCGTGACCAACCATCATCCTTGGCACCATGTCCCGTTCGGACTGGCGCACCACGAAGCCGGTAATAACGGCACCGAGCAGCATGCCGAGCGCGAGGGTGCCGAGGATGATGGCGTACGTCTTCGGACCGACGTTCGCCGAGTCCGGGTGCGACGCTGAAGGGGAGTCGAATGGGTTCATGGGAGCGCGAGATCAGGGGCGAGCGGCGGACGCCTCCACGTTGACGAAGGGCATGAGCACGGTGGCGTCGAGCAGCGGCAGCGCCGTCTCGTCCCGCTCGGTTGCCGAGGGCAGGCCGAACACGGACGCCACGAAGGACTCGCCCGGCTTGGCCTGCACACCCGCCACAACGCTGAACCCAACGACGGCGAGCAGTACCCCAAAGGCAACGCGGACGAACACCCAGCGTAGCGCTTCATAGGGCAGCATCACCGGCGAGGCTGCCTGCATCGGCGCGTCTGCATCGTGGATGCGGCGCAGAACGCGGTCGGAGAAGTAGGGCCCGAACGACGGGGCCACGCTCGCTTCGAGCGCCGTGCTGATTGAGGTGATGCGCGCGTACTCGGCACGGAGGTCGGCGTCGCCGGCGAGTCGGGTGCGCAGTGCTGCCGCCTCGGTCTCGGGCAATTCGCCGCGATGTAGTTGGTAGAGACGTTCGAGAGTGATGTTCATGACAGGGGGGTACGGATGTGTAGCGATGAGGTCAGAAGCGGGACGAGGTTGGTCGGCGGGACGGATGGGGCAGTCAGACGCAGGGGTGGTCAAGAGGAAAGATCGGCGTCGCCCGGGCGGATGTCGAGGGCGGCAAGCGACCCCTTGAGCGAGGCCAGCGCCCGCGACAGGCGTGACATCACGGTGCCAGGTGGTACGCCGAGCGCTTCAGCGGTTTCGTTGGTGGAGAGCCCCTGCAGCATGCGCAGCACGACGACGGCACGGTGCTTGGGCGACAGCGCCTGCACGGCCTGCGTCACCAGGGCCTCGCGCTCGCGACGATCGAGGTGGTCGAGCGCTGTGACCGTATCGGCAGGATCAGGGGGTGGGGTGGCGAGATGGCTGCGGGGAATGAACCGGCGCGTCCACGAGCGCTGCTTCCGTAGCGCTTTGAGCGATTGGTTGATGGCGATGCGCGTGAGGTAGGTCCCCACGCTCGCCTCGCCCCGGAAGCGGTCGAGCGATTCATAGAAGCGGATGAACGTCTCCTGGCCCACGTCGTCGGCCTCCGGCCCGCGCCCGAGCATGCCGATGACGGTGGCCGCCACCTGCCCCTCGTAGCGCTCGACGAGCACGCGGTACGCCCAGGTCTCGCCGTGGCGGACCTGGCGGATCAGCACCTCGTCCGAGGGGGGCGGGGCGGAGCGATGAGCCATAGGTGGGGACGGGCGTCGGCGCACGCGCGCCGGGCTAGACGCACGGAGGAGGCTAGGCACGAGCAGAAGCCGTTGGTTCGCGAGTTAGATCCACCCTGAGCCTCGTTCATTCCACCCACCAACGGGCCACTGCCAATAATCCTGTCTGCACAGGAGAAAAAGCGTTCTGGTGCACAAATCGACGCGCGATGGAATGAGCAGACCGTGGCCTGGGTCCAACCTGCACAGCCACTCACCACGGCCGTGCTCCTAGGTCTTCTCCCACGCTGCACCTCTCCTCACTACTGCCGACGCCCATCGCTTTCGCCATTCTTCCCTCACGTCGCTGGCTACCTCGCTCCGCTGGCTGCCCCATGTCGCTGGCTGTGTTGACCGCCACTCGCCGCTTGCGGGACGCGCTAACCTCGGGGTCGGCCTGGGGCTGGGTCCCCACCGCGTTCCGCGATTTCGTCCCCTTCCGTCTTCTGCTTCACCACACCGTTGCTAGCACCATGCGCCCTGTCGTCCTCCGCCTTCTCTCGCTCTCGTTCGTCTTTGCCGTGCTGCTACTGGCCTCCACAGCCTCTGCCCAAGACGGCGAACGCCCAACGGCGGACGAATTCGCCACGGACCTCACCATTGGCTTGGTCAACCATGTCGACTTGACGCCGCAGCAGACCACCGAGGTACGCCCCATCCTCCAGGACCACGCCACGCAGATGCTGCAACTCTTGCCGGAGAAGCCCAGCATGCTATCGATGATGCGGATTCGCGGTGAGATGAACGACCTGACGGATGCCACCAACGAGCGCCTCGTCCCGCTGCTCACGGACGTGCAGGTCGAGCAGCTCGAAGGCTATTGGGACGAGCAGCGCAAGGCCGTGCGCGGGCGGCTAGGCCGCTAGCGGTGCTCGACGGCGTCGACTTTTCATTTCCCCACGTACAAGATGCGTTCCCCTGCTGTTCAAGTCATTCGCGCCGTTCTTCTGGCTCTCGGCTGCACGCTCGCCTTCCTCGGCTGCGCGTCGCTCACGGTGCCGGAGGAAACGGTCCCCGAGGCGGTCACGGAGCTTCCGCCGAGCTTCGCGCGCGCTGACTCCTTCGCGGTCTACGATCCCCTCCGCTGGTGGACGGCCTTCGACGACCCCGCACTGAACCGGCTCATCGACGAGGCGCTGGTGGCGAACCTCGGTCTCGCTGAGGCGGTTGCACGCGTGCAGGAGGCAGAGGCACGCGCACGCGTCACCCGAGCCGATTTGCTTCCGAGCGTCACCGGCTCGGCGAACGGCAACCAGCAGGACCAGCCCGGCAACACAGGCCAGTTCGCCTCCTTCGGCGCAGGCGGCGAGCCGGGGGCCGACTCGCTCGGTGGAGGCGCATCCGACCGCATCGCGTTCACGACCTACTCGGCCACGCTCGCCGTGTCGTACGACCTCGATTTCTGGGGACGCGCACGCAGCGAAACCAACGCCGCAGTCGGCGACCTCTACGCTTCCGCCGCCGACCTGCAGACGGCGCGGCTCAGTGTCCTCGCCGAGGCGATCAGCACCTATTTCGAGGTCGTGGACCTGCGGCACCGCATCGGGCTGACGGAGGAGACGCTCGGCGTCCTCGAAGACCGCATCGCCGTGACCGAGGCGCGCTACGAGCGCGGCCTCACCGGCTCGTTCGAACTCTACACCGTGCGCCAGGACTTCCAGGCGACGCAGGCCAACATGCCCGCGCTCGAACGCCAGCTTGCTTCCGCCGAGGGGCGCTTGGCCGTCGTTGCCGGACGCTTTCCGGGCGACCTCGACGCGCTACTGCCAGACACGCTCCAGCCGCAACTTGCCCTCGACGCGGTGCCTCCGGGGCTGCCCTCGGATCTGCTCATCCAGCGCCCCGATGTACGCGCGGCGGCGTACCGCTTCGAAGCCGCGCGCTACCGAGTCGGCGCTGCCCGTGCGCAGCTTTTCCCCACGGTTTCGCTCTCGGGCTCCATCGGCCTCTCGGCGGACGAGCCCGCAGGCTTGCTCGACCTCGACCAGTGGATCAGCTCGTTCACCGCCGGGCTCACCGCGCCTCTGTTTCAGGGCGGGCGGCTGCGCGCCAACGTCGAGGCCACGCGCGCGAGCTATGAGCGGTTGGGCGCCACCTACGCCCGCAGCGTCCTGACGGCCTACCAGGAAGTCGATGCCGCGCTGGTGGCGCATCAGGCTGAGCGCGAGCGCTACCAACTCCTCGTGGCGCAGCTCGGCGAAGCCGTGTCGTCCACTCAGCTCCAACGCGACCGCGTTGAGCGGGGCGTTGGCGACGTGGTGGACTACCTCGACGCGGTCCGAAACGAACTCGGCGTGCGGACTACGCTCGCCCAGACGGCTCGGTCGGTGGCGCTGGCGCGCCTGGACGTGCACCGCGCCCTTGGCGGTGGTTGGACCGAGAGCGGCGCGCTGCCCGAGATCCGCCTCGTTGAGGCAGAGGTGGCGCTGCCCGAGCCGCTGGCCGACCGCCCCGCTATTCCCGTCGTCACGATCCCCGCCGTGCCTTCGGTCCCGGACGTGACATCGGCCGCTGCGACGGCTACCGACGCCTGACACGCGGTCCCCCATTCCCTTCCACACACCCTGTCGTTCCCGATGAACAAACGACGGCTTCTTGTCCTTGGCATCCTTGCGGGATGCGTGGCGCTCGCCATCGTCCTGATAGCGAACCGCCCCGATCCACCGACGACGCCGCTACCCTCCACCACCCCGCTCGTGCAGACGGCCCCGGCGGAGCTACGCTCGGGCACGCTCGTGGTCGCAGGTGCAGGCACCGTGCGCGCCCACGAGGAGGCGGCTCTCGCCACGCAGGTGTCCGGTCGCGTGCGATTCGTGGCGCCCGAGCTAGTCAGTGGCGGCCGTATCCGCTCGGGCCAGGTGCTCCTCCGCATCGACCCGGCCGACTTTGAGAACCGCGTCGAGCAGGCGCTAGCCGATGTGGCGTCGCAGGACGTCACTGTGCTCCAGGCCGAGGAGGAGGCGCGGCTAGCGCTGGAGGAGTACGAGCGATTTGCAGCCCGGGCAGCGTCGCGTGAGCAGGATTCGGGCGCTGAGGGTGCTGCCCGAGTACGCCCGCCCGCGACGCTGTCCGCTGCGCCTGGTGGCGAGGGCTCGGCGACAGAGAACACGGCCACAGGCATCGCGGAGCCCTCGCCGCTTACCCTCCGCGAACCGCAGCGACAAGCGGCCCTTGCCGCCCGCCAACGTGCAGCGGCCGCGCTGAGCGACGCCGAACTCGCGCTCAGCCGCACCATCGTACGGGCCCCGTTCGACGGCGTCGTCCGAGCCGAAAACGTGGCCCCCGGCGATGTGGTGCAGGCCGGGCAACCATTTGCGCAGCTCATCGCGCTCGATGCCGTCGAGGCCGTCATCCCGCTCTCGAACGACGAGGCGGCGCTGGTCCCGGACCTGTTCAGCGGGCGGGCCGTGCCCGCGCAGGTCATCGCCAACTACGGCGACCTGTACTACCGTTGGAACGCCGCCGTGGACCGCGTGGATGCGACGCTCGACGAGACTGCGCGCACCATCAACGTCGTGCTGCGCATCCCACGCCCGTTCACGAGCGGCGCGCTGGTGCAGCCGGACCCAGCGAGCGCTGACGTGCCCGTCCGCTCGGTCGTGCCCACGACGGCTCCCCCCCTTCTCGTTGGTACCTACGTTGAGGCGAAGATCGATGGAGCGAGGCTGGAGCGCTACCTCGCCGTACCGCGCGTGGCGCTGCGCCGCGACGACACCGTCTGGACGGTCGAGCGCGACTCCGTGCTGCGCGTCGTGCCCGTGGCCGTGCTCCAGGACCTCGGCGCGACGGTCCTCGTGGAGGGCGCGTTGGACGACGGGACGCCGCTCGTCACCAACAACCTGACGGGTGTCGTGGACGGGATGTCAGTGCGCCTCGCCACGCCACTTCCGTCCGTCGCAGTGCCCGCTGCTCCCGTCTCCTCCACAGCTTCCCGTCTGGACTCGTGAACGGCCCCATCGCTTGGATGACGCGCAACGGCGTCGCCGCCAACCTGCTCATGCTCGCGATGTTCGCGACGGGCCTCTACGGCCTCTCGCGGATCGTCGTTGAGGTCTTCCCCGAGTTTAGCCTCGACCGCATCCAGGTCGACGTCGTCTACCCCGGCGCGACGCCCAGCGAAGTCGAGGAGTCGATCGTTCTGAAGATCGAGGAGCAGATCGCGTCCGTTGAGGGCCTCAAGCGAATCAACGCGACCGCGTCTGAGGGGCGCGCGGCGGTGACGGTTGAGCTGCAACTCGGTGCCGATTTACCACGCGTGCTGGACGACATAAAGGGCGAGATCGATCAGATCACGACCTTCCCCGCCCAAGCGGAGGAGCCGTCCGTTCGCGAGATCACGAGCCGCCAGTCGGTGGTGCGCCTCGCTCTCTACGCCGACCCGGGCGAGGGCGAACGCGGCGCGGACGAACGCGCGCTCAAGGAGATCGCCTACCGCGTCGAAGACGAAATCGCAGCGCTGGACGACGTGAGCTACGTCGAGGCTTCCGACATTCGCCTCGACGAGATCTCCATCGAAGTGACCCAGGACGACTTGAGGCGCTACGGGCTCTCGCTGCTCGATGTCTCGCGGGCGGTGGCAGCCGGGAGCCTGGAGCTGTCGGCTGGGGCCATTGAGACGGACGCCGAGGAGCTACGCATCCGCACGCGCGGGCGCAACTACACCGAGGCCGACTTTGAGGACCTCGTTGTCGTGGGCACCCGCAACGGCGCGCGCGTTCGCCTGGGCGACATCGCCGCGGTGCGCGACGGCTTCGAGGACTCGGATCTGCGCACGCGGTTCAACGGCCAGCCCGCCGCCTTCGTCGACGTCTACCGCACCTCTGACGAGAGCGTCCTGGACGTCACCGACGCGCTCTTCGCGTACCTCGACCATGACTTGCGCCCCTCGCTGCCGCGTGGGGTGGCCGTCGAGGTCTGGGAAAACGACGCGCAGGTGCTCGCCGACCGGCTCTCGCTGCTGCTGAAGAACGCCGCCATCGGGCTGACGCTCGTGCTGCTCGCGCTCACGCTCTTCCTCGACCTCCGCCTCGCGTTCTGGACGGCGGTCGGCATCGCGGTCACGTTCATCGGGGCCATCGCGGTGATGTTTGCGCTGGGCTACTCGATCAACCAGATCTCGCTCTTTGGCTTCATCCTCGCGCTCGGCATCGTCGTGGACGACGCCATCGTGGTGGGCGAGAACATCTACAAAGAACGCGAGGACGGACGCGGGCCGCTCGACGCCGCCGTGCGCGGGGCACAGCGGATCGCCACCCCGGTCATCTTCGCCGTGCTCACGACCGTGGCGACGTTTTCGCCGCTGCTCTCGGTGCCGGGCGTCCTCGGCAAGGTCATGCAAGGCATCCCGGTCGTCGTGATCTCGGTGTTGACGCTGTCGCTCGCCGAGAGCTTGCTTGTGCTCCCGAACCACCTCTCGCACCTACCCACGCCTGGCACGAGGGGTGGGAACGGCCTATCCCGCCAGATTGGTCGCATTCGGAACGCCGTGGACCGCCACCTGCAGCGCTTTGTCCACGGGCCGCTGAAGCGTGCGCTCGGCGCCGCGCTGTCGGCTCCGTCGGTCGTCATCGCCGCGTGCGTGGGGCTGCTCATCGTCATGATCTCGCTCGTGCCTGCGGGCTGGCTCAAGATCGAGTTCTTTCCGTCGATCCAGGACGACACCGTGACGGTGAGCTTGGAGATGGAACCCGGCACCCCCGCCGAACGCACGAGCGTAGTCGTCGAGCGCATCGAAGCCGCCGGGCGTGCCGTCGCGGACTCCCTCGACGCGGTGCAGGGGCGGGATGCACAGTCATCGCTACTCACGTCGGTGTATGCCGTGATCGGACGGCAGGCCTCGACGGGAGGACCCGGTGACATCGCCGACGCGGGCAACGGACGCAGCAACCTGGGCAGCGTCCAGTTCAAGCTCCTCCCCGCCGACGAGCGGCGGTTCGAAACGAAGGCCTTCGCAGCACGCTGGCGCGACCGGCTCGGCCCCGTCCCCGAAGCGCGCTCGCTCTCGTTCACGTCGGACCTTCTCTCCATCGGTCTGCCCGTCTCGGTCGAGCTGTCCCACCCCGACGCGGACCTCCTCGACGCAGCTGACGACGAGGTGGTGGCAGCGCTCCAGCGTTTCGAGGGCGTCTTCGATATCCAGAGCGACCTCTCGGCGGGCACGACCGAAATTCAACTCGACCTGAACGACGAGGCTCGGACGCTCGGACTCACCCTCCAAGACGTAGCAGCACAGGTGCGCGCGGCGTTCTTCGGCGATCAGGCGCTCCGAGTCCAGCGGGGCCGCGAGGACGTGCGCGTCTACGTCCGCCTCCCCGAGAATGAGCGCGACGCCCTCGCCGATGTGCTCGACTACCGCATCACCACGCCAACGGGCGGCTTCGTGCCGCTGCGCCGCGTCGCCGACGTGACGCTCGGCACCTCGCCCTCGAGCATCCAGCGCCAAGACGCCCGCCGCCTCGTGACGGTCACCGCCAACGTGGACCCGGCTATGGTGACGGGGCAAGAGGTCTCGCAGCGGCTGAGCTCGGAGATCCTGCCCGAGATTCGCGCTCGGTATCCAGGCCTCACCACCTCGTTTGGCGGCGAGCAGCAGGAGCAGGCAGACACCTTCGCGGCGCTCGGCGCAGGCTTCCTTCTGGCGATGCTGGCCGTGTATGCACTCCTTGCCATCCCGCTGAAATCGTACGTCCAACCGCTTCTCATCATGGCGGCGATCCCGTTCGGCATCGTCGGTGCCTTGCTTGGCCACCTCCTGCTCGACCTCTCCGTCGGCCTCTTCAGCATCTTCGGCATCATCGGCCTCTCCGGCGTCGTGGTGAACAACGCGCTCGTGATGATCGACCTCATCAACGAGAAACGCGGGCAAGGCTTAGGCGCACGGCAGGCCATCATCGAGGGGGCGCAGCAGCGCTTCCGCCCAATCCTGCTCACGTCTGTGACCACGTTCCTCGGTGTGGCACCGCTGGTGTTCGAGACGAGCCTCCAGGCGCAGTTCCTCATTCCGATGGCGGCGTCGCTCGGCTTCGGCATCCTCTTCGCCACGGTCATCCTGATGCTGCTCGTCCCCGCGCTGACGATGATCGCACTCCGAGAGACGCCTACGCGTGGGTCCGAGCCGAACGCGGATGCCCCAGCGGTCCTCGCCGCACAGCCAGCAACGTGATGTCGTCGAACGCGGTCACGCCTACGGTGTGGGCGTCGAGCACGCTCAGCGTGCGGTCGAGTACGGCATCAGCGGAGGCTGCGGGCGTAGCGAGTTGCGTGAGTAGCCTTGCTTCTGAGAAAAAGGCCCCGGCGGCGTCCTGCGCATCGGCCGCACCGTCGGTGAACGCGACGATGGTCTCCCCGACTGCCACCGTAGCCTCCGCGGTGTCGAACGGGAGGTGTGGGAGGAGCCCCAGCGCTGACCCCGTCGGCTCCAGGCGGGCGCGAGCCGCGCCGTCCTGCACAAGAGCTGGGGCATCGTGCCCGGCGTTGACGTAGACGAGCCGCCCCGTCTCGGGATCGAGGAGCGCGAGGACGACCGTCGCGAACATGTTGGCGTCCCCGTGGGTGGTGGCGATGTAGTCGTTGACGATGTGGACGGTCGTGTAGACGTGCTCGGCGTCGGTCCGCCCCGCAGGCCGCGCCTGGGCCGTGGACCGGAGGAGGCTGCGGAAGAGCGTCATGAAGAGCGCGGCCCCGACGCCTTTATCGCACACGTCGGCGATGACGAGAGCGATGCGCCGGGCACCCGTGCCGTCGTCCACCCAGAAGGCGTCGTAGAAATCGCCCGCCACCTCGCGCGCCGGGCGGAAGCGCGCCGCGAGGTCCCACCCCGGTGCCGACGGCAGTTCGCTGGGCAAGAAGCCGCGTTGGATCTGCCGTCCAATCTCGAGCTCGCGCGACAGGCTCTCCGTGTGGGCGCGCTGCCGGTCGTGGAGGCGCTTGACCGCCAGGCTCGCCTCGACGCGCGCGCGCAGTAGCGTCGCGTTGAAGGGCTTGGGGAGGTAGTCGGCTGCCCCCAGCTTGATGCAGCGGATGATGCTGTCCATCTCGTCGAGCGCCGAGATCATGATCACGGGGATGTGCCGCCGCTCGGGGTCGTCCTTCAAGCGTTGGAGCACCTCGTAGCCGTTCATCTCGGGCATCATCACGTCGAGCAGCACGAGGTCGAAGTCCCCATGTTCCACCATCGCGAGCGCCTCGCGGCCGTCGTGCGCCACGTCCACCGCATAGCCTCGTTTTCGCAGTCGCCGCGAGAGCATGTCGCGGTTCAGCTCGTTGTCGTCCACGACGAGCAGCCGCGCCGTCTGGGCCGCGTGGGTCGTCACATCTGCGGAGGGAGCCAGGTCTAGCATGGGGCGAGCAGTCGTTCGAGGTACGGGATTTGGGCCTCGGCGGCCTCTTCGCCCTTGCGGATGAGGTCCGGGATACGGTGCGCGTCGGTCAGCCGGATCGATTCGCCGAGGTCGGGCATGACGGGGACGATCTCGGCGTGGTGGACGGCGCTGTAGAAGGCGTAGGTCGAGCGGATGAGGTGGTTGATCATAATGGAGGTTGTCCGCCCTACGAGTCCGGAGAACGACGCGATGGCGGCGCTCTGGTGGTTCTCGAAGCCCATCGCGATGATGACCTCGCAGCCCTCGCGGATCGCCACGTCGACGGGGAGCGGGTTCGAGGTGCCGCCGTCGATCAGCACGCGGCCCTGCACCTCCCACGGCCGCAGCAGCAGAGGCAAGGCGATGCTCGCGCGCACCGCGTCGGCCACGCGCCCCTGGTCGAGCACGACAGTCTCCGACGTGTGGAGGTCCGACGCCACGACATGAAGCGGCACCGTCGCGTGATCGAAGGTGGCGTCGCCGAAGATCTCTACGAGCGCCCGGCTGAGCGCCCGATCGTCGAGGAGCCCCACGCGCTCGTGAAAGCCGAACACCCGTGGCAGCGCCAGGCGCAGCACCGAGCGGTAGCGGACGCTCGTGAACACCTGGCTCCACAGCCTGAGGGTCAGCTCTTCGGCTTCGTCCACCGTCTTTCCGAGCGCGAGCGTCGAGCCGAACACGCTGCCGCCGCTGCACCCGACGACGAGGTCCACCTCGATGCCGGCGCGTTCGAGCACGCGCCACAGCCCCAGCGCCGCCACGCACCGGATGCCGCCCGACCCGATGACCAGCGCGGCCTTGGGCTTCGTGGGGCTCACTCCAGCGTTGTGTGGAATCCTCGGGGTCATGCCGGGGCTGCCAGGAGGCGTTTGAGATAGGGTACGGCCTGCTCCGCCGCGCGCTCGCCCTCTTCGATGACGTACGGGATCTTGCCCGTGTCGAAGAGCCCGACGCGCTCGGTGAACTCAGGCATCACGGGCAGGATTTCGGCGTGGTGCGCGAGGTTGTGGAAAGCGTAGTTGGCGCGGTAGAGGTTGTTCGTGTAGATGCTCGTCACCTGGAAGGCGAAGCGCAGCGCGGACGACACCCGGCGTGGGTACTCCGCCTCGAAGCCCATCGTCAGGATCACGTCGGCCCCCTCCTGCATCGCCACATCCACGGGCATCGGGTCGCTGAGACAGCCGTCGCAGAGCATCCGGCCGTCGACCGTCCACGGCTTCCAGACGAAGGGCACGGCGATGCTCGCGCGGATGCCGTCCAGCAGCGCGCCCTCGGACAGCACGACGCGCTCGCCGTTGGCGAAGTCCGTGGCCACGATGCGGAGCGGGATCTCGGTGTCGGCGTAGGTGCGTCCTCCGAACGGCTCCTGCAAGGCCTTCATCGCGGGGCGGTCGTCCACCATCCCAAACGCGCCGTCGAACCTCATCCAGGTCGGGAACAACGCGCTCAGGATAGCGCGGGTGTCGCGCTTGGTCATCACTTCGCGCGTCCAGAGCGCCCGCGTCATCCGCTCCATGTCGTCGGTCGCGACGCCCAGCGCAAAGAGCGACGCGTAGAGGCTCCCGCCGCTGCACCCGACTGCGAAATCGACGGGGATGGCCTCGCGGTCGAGTACGCGTTTGAGGCCGATGGCGGCAGCGCACTTGACCGCCCCCGAGCCGATCACGAGCGCCACACGGCGGCGATTCGTAGGGATCACACCGTTCGCGGAAGCAGGAGGCTTTGGGGTTTCGGTAGGCATAAACTAATGTCGGTTTTGCTCTTCTGATCGAACCAGCTTCTGGAGTACACCCTCGATCATGTCACGCTGAACTTGATTCAGCAGCTCATCAATGCAGCGAGACGCTTTATAGCGAAACGCAGAGGCTTTGATAGCTCCCCTCCTGGACAGGAGGGGATGGGGGTGGTCCGGCAATGGCGTGGAGCGCGTTGCTGCCGAATAGGGACTGAAATGGGTCTGCAGCCTT
>JBCCLD010000104.1:0-12278 GCA_039027055.1 Bacteroidota bacterium | reverse complement strand
CGTAGGCGTCGCGGGTGGCTTCCATGACGGCCTCCGAGAGCGTGGGGTGCGGGTGCATGGTGTCCATGATCTCGTGCGCCGTGGTCTCCAGCGTGCGGGCGGTGACGGCCTCAGCGATCATCTCTGTGGCGCTGTAGCCGATGATGTGGCAACCGAGCAGTTCGCCATACTTCGCGTCGTAGATCACCTTCACGAAGCCTGTCTGGTCACCCACGGCCGCCGCCTTGCCCGAGGCCGCGAATGGGAATTTGCCGACCTTGATCTCGTAGCCGGCTTCCTTGGCCGCCGCTTCAGTGTAGCCGACGGAGGCGATCTGCGGGAGGCAGTAGGTGCAGCCGGGCACGTTGTTGTAGTCTACGGCGTGCGGGCTGTGGTCGAGCTTGCCTGCTTCGTAGGCGATGCGCTCGATGCAGACGATGCCCTCGTGGCTCGCCACGTGTGCCAGCCAAGGCGCGCCAACCACGTCACCGATGGCGTAGAGGCCGTCCACGCCGGTGCGGTAGAACTCGTCCACCTGGATCGCTCCGCGCTCGACCTTGACGCCGACTTCCTCCAGGCCGAACCCCTCCACGTTGCCGACGACGCCGACGGCGGAGAGCACCTGGTCTACGACCATCGTCTCCTCGCCCTTCTTCGTCTTGATCGTGACCACGCACTGGTCGCCCGTCGTGTCCACGTTCGTCACAGAGGCGCCCGTCATGAGCTTGACGCCCATCTTCTTGTAGGCACGAGCGAGTTCCTTCGACACGTCTACATCCTCGATCGGGACGAGGCGGTCCTGCAGTTCCACGACGGTGACCTCGGTGCCCATGTTGTGGTAGACGTAGGCAAACTCAACGCCGATGGCGCCCGCGCCAACGATCACCATTGAGTCAGGGCGTTCGGTCTGGAGCATCGCCTCTTTGTAGGAGAGGATCTTCGTCCCGTCGATGGGGAGCGACGGCAGCTCGCGCGCCCGGGCGCCCGTGGCGATGATGATGTGCGTCGCGGTGAGCTCGCCCGCCTCGCCGACGGTGTCCCCGTCCATCGTATCGCTCGGCTCGATGGTCACCGTGCCCCCGCCTACGAGCGTCGCCTTGCCAAGGACGACGTCGATCTTGTTCTTCTTCATGAGGAACTGGACGCCCTTGTTCATCTTGTCGGCCACGCCGCGAGAGCGCTTCACGACGGCGGCCCAGTCGGGCTCGATGGCGGGGCTGGCGCCGTCGCCGCCAAACGTCAGCCCATAGTCGGCGAGGTGGGTCATCTGCTTCATGACCTCGGCGCTCTTGAGCAGGGCCTTCGTGGGGATGCAGCCGATGTTGAGGCAGACGCCGCCGAGCTTGTTCTTCTCGACGATCGCGGTCTTGAAGCCAAGCTGGGACGCGCGGATGGCGGTCTCGTAGCCGCCGGGGCCCGAGCCGATGACGAGGACGTCGTAGGTGCCGGTTGCCATGATGGGGTGCAATAGTTTGAGTCCGTGTGGATACGTCGGGTCAGTATACCACGACCGCGATTGTCGGCCTCGCACCAGGCGTGAGGAATACGGGAAGGCGGGGTAGAGGACTAGGATCTCACGAGGGGTGCCAGCGAACGCCGTTGCAATCACCGGATCAATTTATGGCGATGTTTGTCCCTAGATTCCCGCTTATGTCCACACCTCCACACGCCCTAGAAGCATGTATAGCACCCGCGGTATCGAGGCCGTTGCCACCATCACGGAACTGCGCTCCAACACGACCGAGCTGCTGGACCGCGCAAAGAAGATCAAGAGCGCCATCCTTGTCCAGAAGAACAACGACCCCCACGCGGTGCTGATCTCGTACGACTACTACCTCGAACTCCTCGATGCACAGGAGAACAAGCGCTGAGACCGCGGCGGCCAGGCCGTCGGGCGGGGCGTCTGGACCCTCGTCGCTATGACTTGACGCGGCCAGGATCGCGTGGCACCTTTTCTCACTTCTCACTTCTCACGCCAGCCATGTCCACCGATCCCAGCACGCTGCCTGTTGTCAACAACGTCGACGAGAACCGCTTCGAAGTCACGATTGACGGGCGTGTGGCGAAGGCGGAGTATATGATCACCAAAGACGACCGGATCGTCTTCACCCACACGGAGGTGCCTAAGGCGTGGGAGGGCAAAGGTGTAGGCAGCCGCCTCGCCAAGACGGGGCTTGCCTACGCCCGCGAAAACGCCCTCAAGGTGATGCCGCTCTGCCCCTTCATCGCCGCCTACGTGCGCCGCCACCGCGAGGAGTATGAAGACCTCCTGGCTCCCGGGTTTCGCGTATAAGGGAGCGAGTTGCACGTCCGATGCTGGTCGGCATGCGCTTCCCTACGAGGAGCGTCTGTTGCAACCGGCGACGCTCGCCCTCGCCTACTCACCGCTCTATTTGCGCCACCGAAATCTGTGGCCGCTTGGACTCTACCACGGCTGGCTAGGCGCCTGCTTCTACCGCTGGGTTCTCGACCGCAATCCCTGGCGTGAACTGATCGGGGAGTAAACTGCCGTCAGTCCCTTGGCCGCTCCCACGACACCTTCGCGAAGGCGTTGTGGTTGTGGATCGACTCGAAGTTGGTCACGCCGACGTCGAACCATACGATGCGATCATCCTCTCGCAAGCGGACCGCCACGTTGCGCAGGATGTCCTCGACGAACGCGGGATTGTCATAGGCAGCCATCGTCACGAAGCGCTCGTCTTCGCGTTTGAGCAGTGGGTAGAGCGGCGACGACGCCGACTGCTCGGCATGCTCGATCAACTCCTCGAACCAGATCATCGCAGGCTTGCCCTCGGCACCCCGGGCTGCCCGCACTTCGATGTCGACGCGACCGCGCTGGTTGTGGGCGCCGTAGTCGGCAATCTCCTTGGAGCACGGACAGAGGCTGGCAACGTGCACCTCCACACGCTGGACGATGTCGACGCGCGTGCCGTCGTCCTCCGCGGACAGCGCGCAGGTGTAGTCCATCAAGGCAGACTTGCCCGTGGCAGGAGCGGGACGATCGAGGAACAGCGGGAACGATACGTCGATCTGGGCAACGGGGGCCTTGAGACGCTCGCGGAGCCGCGCGAGGAATTCGGGTAGGCTCTGCGTCGAGAGCACGCCCTGGTAGGACGAAAGCACCTCGATGAAGCGGCTCATGTGCGTGCCCTTGATCTCGGCAGGGAGCGCGACCGACAAGGCGAGCGTGGCCGTGGTCTGCTGAGCACCGTGGGCGCGGTCGAGGACGGAGAGCGGGTAGCGCAGGTTCGAGATGCCGACGCGCTCGATGGCGACGCCGCGGCGGTCGGGCGTCTGCTGAATGTCGGGGAGTGAGGTCGTGATGAGGTCGTCCATGATGAGCAGGCGGGGGAGCAGGATGAGGGATGCGTACGCTGCAGCCGGGCGAAGGTTGAACGCAGTCAGGCGAGAGGGGGCGGGCTCAGTGTTCAGGAAGATTGGGCATGAGGACCCAGGATCTCACGAGGTTCCGGTCTTCCACGTACGGTCTGGTCCGCCGGGGCAGACGCCCGGCTCCAGGCCGAGCCCCAGGCGGCCGGCGAGGGGTGCGAACAAGCCTGAGGCAGCCTTCCTCTACGACGTCGCCACCCTTCCGCGTCTCACGTCCCTCGAAGCCTCCGAGGCATCGCCGTATACTCTTCGCTTTGCGTCGCTATCCGTCCTCAAGGAATTTGAGGTTGCTGCGCACAAAGGTTGACACCATGCTTCCTAGGTAGGAGCTTGGACGGCTCCCGCCACGTCCCTCACAACGGCGTTTATCGCTCGTCCACGTGTCAGACCCCCTCGCGTCCGACCCCCCTGTGTCCGACTCCGCAGCCCCATCCGTCCTGGATACCTGGCGCGGGAAGTGGGCGTATCGCACCGCGACCTCCGCAACGAAACAGCGGGCGGCAGCGACGTGGAGCGGGCATCCGGCGGCCCGGAAGGTGCTTGTGGTGCTGCCCGACGAGGACAATGCCGTCCGAAGCGTGTGGCGCTTTCTCAAGCGGCTCGATATGCCCTCGGCGAACGTCATCCCGGTGTCGCGTGGAGGGCACGTCATCTACGCGCCGGACGACTTCATCGGGCGCGTGCGCGTGCTGCAGAAGTCCGACTACCGGCGTCTGACCGGGTTGCCCAAGGGGGCGCAAGCTGAGACGATCTGGAGCGAGGCCCCCGAGGTGGCGCTGAGCCTGCGGCCCCCGTTCGACCTCAACGCTGCCTACCTTGTCGGCGCCTCGCCGGCCCGCTTCCGCATCGGCTTCTACGACCCCCTCGCCGAGCCCTTCTTCGACTTCATGCTCGCGCCGACCTCGAACCTCGACAGCGCCCTCGGCGCGCTCGAACGCTACCTCCGGAGCGTGACGCCGACGGTCCTGTCGTTCCGAGACGCCTGATGCTCCGCCCTCAAGACGCCCCGCCTGCCTGATGCTTGCCCCGCTCGACTACGTCGTGCTTGTGGGTTACCTCCTTGGGGTGGCCGCGCTGGGTATCGCAGTCCGGGGGCGCCAGGATTCTACCGCCGACTACTTCCTCGGCGGGCGAGACTTGCCATGGTGGGCCGTCTGCTTCTCGGTCATCGCCACGGAGACGAGCACGCTGACGGTGATCGGCATTCCTGCTGTCGCCTACGGGGGCACGCTGACGTTTCTCCAGCTCACGCTGGGCTTCCTGATCGGGCGCATCGTGGTGAGCGTGATCCTGTTGCCTCGCTACTTCAACGGGGGCCTGGTCACCGCCTATGCGTTGCTTGGCCAGCGTTTCGGTCCAGCGATGCAGCGCACCGCGTCCATCACCTTCATGGGCACGCGCCTCCTCGCTGACGGAGTGCGGCTCTTTGCGACCGCCATTCCGCTCAAGGTCGTGGCCGACGCAGCGGGCGTCTCGTTGAGCTACGGGACTATCATAGTGGCCATCGGGCTGGTGACCATCGCCTACACGTTTGTGGGGGGGCTGCGTGCAGTGGTCTGGGTGGACGTGGTCCAAATGCTGCTCTACATCGGCGGGGCGCTGCTAGCCATTGGGCTGTTGCTCTACAGCCTGCCGGAGGGGGCCTGGGCCGCGGCCGTCGAGGCGGGGAAGACGCAGGTGATCGACTGGAGCTTCGCCGGGCGAGACGACGCGCTGAGTGCGTTGCTGACCTCACCCTATGCGCTCCCGGTGGCCGTGCTAGGCGGAGCCGTGTTCACGATGGCGTCGCACGGGGCTGACCATCTGATCGTACAGCGCCTGCTCGCGTGCCGCACGCTGGCGGACGGCCGCCGCGCCCTAATCGGGAGCGGCGTTGGGGTGGTGGTGCAGTTCGCGCTCTTCCTCGGAGTGGGGTTGCTGCTCTGGATGCACTATGGCGGGGCGTCGCTCGCCGACCTCGACCTCAGCCGAGGCGACGAGGTCTTCCCGAAGTTCATCGTTGAAGAGATGCCTGTTGGATTGGCGGGTCTGCTGCTCGCTGGTATCGTCGCCGCGGCGATGAGCACGCTCTCGTCGAGCCTCAATGCCCTGGCCTCCGCCACCGTCTTCGACGTGCTTAGAAAAAGTCCTGCCGACACCAAGGCGGTCGGCCTGAGTCGCTTCGCGACGCTCGGATGGGGCCTCGTCTTCATCGGCTTCGCCACGCTCTTCGAGAGCCGCGACAATCCGGTGGTCGAACTCGGGCTGGGCATCGCCTCCTACACCTATGGCGGTCTCCTCGGGGCGTTTCTGCTGGGGCTCGTGAGCAAGCGCGCGCGGCAACGCGATGCCCTCGTCGCGTTTGTGGTGACGGTGGCGGTGATGACCTGGATCATCTTCGCGGTGTGGTACAGCCCCGAAGCGGGCTGGCTCGTCGACGTGCGGCCCACGGCGGAGCGGCGCACCGAACTGGGCCTGGTTGGCATCGCGTGGCCGCTCTACACGGTGATCGGTGCGACCTTGTGCGTCACGCTCGGCTCGCTGCTGGGACGACGCCACCGGCACGTCGCGTCCGCGTGATGACCCGCAAACCTACCTTTGGGCTGGTGAGTAGCACCCGCCTCACCTCCTGACCGCGCAGCACCGACCTCGTACCCCGCATGAGCATACTCGAACGCATCGGACTCGCGTCACGGCCGGCCGCGAGCCGCATGCGGCGGGCGGGGGCCAAACTCGAACCCTCCCGCCCCCGCTCGGCGGGCGCTACCCCACTCATGAGAAATGGGGGCCTGTGGATCCGAGTCGGGCTGTTTGTCGGGCTCGTGGCGCTCGCTGTGGTAGCGCACCCGCGGACTGCCTCATTCAGCGCCACGGTCAACGTCGGCGACGCCTGGCAGGGGCGCGACGTCGTGGCCCCGTTCACGTTCCCCATCCGGCTGAGCAGCGCCGAGCTACAGGCCCGCCGCGATTCCCTTCGCTTTGCCGTTCCGCCGGTCTTCCGCGACGTGGTGGACGCTGAGGAGCAGATGAACGCCAAGGCTGATACGCTGCGCAGCCGCTTTACGAGCATCTTCGAAGCCTTCGGCGACTGGCAACGCGCCACCGACCGAGGGCAGGCTACGGAGGCCGCCGCCGACTCCGCCCGCTACTACTTGCTGCGGGGCAGTCTAGGCGTGACAATGGATCCCGACGTGTGGGACGCGTTCACCGATGAGTATGCCGCAAGGACGCCTGGCTTATCCTCCGCGACGCGGACCTCGCAGCCTGGCCCCCGCACCGACCAGGTGCTGGTCCGGTACGCCCAGGCCTTCGCCGGCGACCTCCTGCCTGACGGCCTCCTCGACGTACCGAAGGACTCGGTCTTGTCCGAGGCCATCGTCGCGCGAGACGAAGACTCGTTTCGCGAGCGCCGCTTCCTCACCGAACAAGTGCGGGGTCTCGGCGAAGCCGAATCGTATGCCCGCAATGCCTTCTTGCAGTTCTTCGCGCAGGACCAACGCCTCGTTGACCTCGGCACCGCACTCTTCCGTGTGGTGCTGGTGCCCAACCTGAGCTACCAGGCGGCAGCCACTGAGGCGGCCTACGCTGAGGCCGAGGGCGACATCTCAGGGTTGCGCGGCCAGGTCAGCAAAGGAGTCGTGATTGTCCGGCGCGGCGACGCCATCACGTCCGACATCAAAGCGCAGCTAGAGTCGCTGGGCATCGAGAGCGCCGAACGTGCCGGTGATGCGAGTTGGTGGCGGGTGATGCTCGGGCGCGCGCTGCTCTCTGGCGCGGCCCTGCTCATCTTCTTCCTCTACCTCTACCTCCTGCGCCGCCACCTGTACGATCAAACTCGCTTTGTCGTGCTGATCTCGTTGCTGTTTGCGATCGCCCTCATGGCATTTGCGCTCGTCGTTCGGCTCCCCAGTGACCTCGCCTTCTCCATCCCCGTCGCCATCGTCTCCATCTTGCTCACCGTGGTGTTCGACTCCAGGGTCGGACTGTTTGGGACCGTGACCTTGGCCCTGCTCGGCGGCTTGATCTTCGGCTACGAGTTCGTCTTCGCCTTCGCGACCATCTTTGCCGGCACCTTCGCGGTCTTCTCGGTGCGCGATGTCAAGAATCGGAGCCAGATCTTCTTCACGGCAGGGCTCGTGTTTGCAGCCTACCTCATCGTGCTGGGCGGCATCACGCTGCTGCGCGCCGACCCCTTCGACCGGCTCTGGGACGAGCTGCTGCTCATCGGCATCAATGCGCTGCTGCTCCTCTTCACCTACCCGCTCCTCTGGGTCTTCGAACGCACCTTCAACGTCACTACAGACCTGACCCTTCTCGAACTGTCCGACACCAACCGCAAGCTCCTCAAAGAGCTGTCGATGCGGGCACCAGGTACCTTCAACCATTCACTCCAGGTTGCCAACCTAGCTGAGGCCGCCGCCGATGCCGTCGGGGCAAATGCGCTCCGGGCGCGCGTGGGCGCGCTCTACCACGACATCGGCAAGATGTTGAGGCCCGAGTACTACATCGAGAACCAGCAGCCTGGCGAGAACCCGCACGATGCGCTCACGCCCTACATGAGCGCGCTCATCATTGCGAGCCACGTAAAGGACGGCGCGGAGCTGGCCCGCGATCGCGAGTACGGTGCGCTCCCCGATACCGTCCGCGACTTCATCCCGACCCACCATGGGACGACGATGATGGAGTATTTCTACAACCGGGCGCTCGAGCAGCGCGACGAGGGCGATCCCGAGGTAGAGAAGGCCGACTTCCGCTACCCCGGGCCTCGGCCGCAGACCACGGAGCAGGGCATCGTCATGCTTGCCGACTCTGTCGAAGCCGCGAGCCGGAGCCTAAAGAAGCCGACGCCGAAGCGACTCGAGTCGCTCATCGATGGCATCTTGCGCGCCCGTACGGAGGACGGCCAACTCGATGACACAGAGCTGACGTTTGCCGACCTCACCAAGATCAAGGAGACGTTCCTCTCGATTCTCTCCGGCGTCTACCACTTCCGCGTGAAGTACCCCGATCAGCGGGACGACGAGGGGTCGGACGAGAACGCCTCGTCCCGGCCGCCTTCTCAAACGGACGCGCCGTCCGGTGACGGGGCTGCCGCCGCAGCACCGCCCCCACGACGAGACCCGACGCCGACGCAGCCCCTGCCGCCTCCTTCGGAGGAACGGACCGCGCCCGACTCGCCCCATAAGTGAGCATGGACGGGGTAGTCTTCCAGCTTCAGAAGGTGAGGAAGCCCCCTTCGTGCTCGGCTGATCGCTGCCACACCGCAGCCTGGCCTCGGTGATCCTAGCGTCGACCGACGGCAATCACGACACCTGGACACGGTGGACCTATCTGCTGAAGCTGTCTCGAATGGCGTCGAGGGCACTACGCTCAGCGAGCGGGGCGTACTCTGCATGGGGCAGGTCCCCGGCTAGGCTGCGGAAACGTCGGCGCATGGCAGCGGTGTAGAGCAGGAAGTCGATCTGAGCGAGGAGCGGCGTGAGCGTGTCGCGGGGGGCCTCCGTAGGGAGGGCAAGGATTTGCCCGGCGAACCCGGCGTGGAAGCGGAGCGCGTCGCGGATGGGCGCGAGGGCGTCGGGGTGCCGTGCCGCTAAGCCTAAGGTCGCCGTCGGGGCGAGTCGAGCCACCGCGTCAAGGACGGCGCGCGGTGGGTAGAGCAAGACGCTGGCAAGATGGGCACGCGCGGCGAAGCGCTGAACCTCGGCGACCCGGTTGTGGACGGTCACGATGAGGTCGGCGTCGGCGTGGGCATCCAGGGCCGCGAGCGTCACGGCCTCGACGGGCTCTTGCAGGACGGCTTCGAGGTGCCGCGCTCCCGCCTCGGCCTCTTCCAGATAGCTGCCTACGAAGAGCACCTTGCGCCGCTGGGCCGCCGGCTCGCGAAAGGCGAGCTGCTCCTGAATAACCAGGTCGATCTCGTCGTCGGACAGTCCCAGGCCGACGAGTGCGTGCAAGGCGTCCTCGACGATAGCGGCACCCCGCTCGCGACGCTCCGATGGGGTGAGTGGGGCGCGCTCGGCCACCCAGTAGCCACTGCCTGGCTTCGCCTCTACCAGTCCGTCCGCTTCAAGCGCTTGATAGGCTTTGCGCACCGTATGGAACGACAGCCCAAGCTGATCACCGAGCGCGCGCGTCGACGGGAGGAGTTCGCCGGCGCGGTATCGCCCCGCGCCGATGAGGTAGCGCAACTGCTGCACCAACTGCTTGCTCACGGGCAGCGCCGAGCTCCGGTCAATCTCGATCATTGGGGCGAAGAAGTGGGACCGGACACCCCGCGTCAACGCAAGAGGGTGTACACCCCAGCAAAGAGGAAGAGCGCACCGAACAGCACGCGACAGGCAAAGTAGCCCCAGAACAGGAACGGCTGCTCCGCCGCTTGGACCTTCCCGAACGGAGGAAGCTAGAAATACGCTCGCCACCCCGCCACGAACGTGACGACCACCTGAACCAACCCACTCCACACAAAGACAGCCGAGACAAACACTGGAAGGTCGACGAGCGAAAGTCCCGTCATGCTGTCCTACTTGATAGTCCGGGCGAAATCCAACAGGGTGTCGCTCATTAGCCGCACCGCGAGCGGCATTGAAGTCTCGTCCAGGTCAAATAGGGCGTGGTGCAGCGGGTAGCGCGTTTCTGGGCTGCACGAAGAGCCGATGCGGACCATCGCGCCGGGGATGTTCTCGAGGTAGAACGAGAAGTCCTCCCCGCCCATGCTCGGTAGCCTCAGGTCACGGATCGACTCGGGCCCATAGCGCTCCGCAGCGGCGCGCCGCACCGCGTCGATGCAGGTGGGGTCGTTTACGACGGGCGGGAGCGTCTCGCCGAAGTCGACGTCCACGTCTGCGCCGTAGAGTGCCCCGAGCGCCCCAGCCACACGCCGCATCTTTTCGAGCATCTGCCGGTGGGTGCCCTTGCTCGCCGTCCGCACCGTCCCGCCGAAGCGCGCCTCTGATGGTATCACGTTGTAGGCATCCCCGCCCTGGAATCGGCACGCCGTCAGGATCGACGTCTTACGGGCGTCGGTGGTGCGCCCGGCAAGCTGGTAGTATTGCTGTAAGATTTGCGTCGCCAGCCAGATCGTATCCACGGTCTCGTGGGGCCGGGCCGAGTGCCCTGCGAGACCGCTCTTGACGCGCACGTCGAACATCGTGGCGGCGGCGGTGAGCGGACCGATGCGTAGGCCAAATTTACCCGCCGAGAGAGCCGGATCTACATGCACCGCGAATACGGCACTGAGGCCGTCCAGGATGCCGTCCTGAATCATGACGGGGGCTCCCGATGGAGCCGATTCCTCGTTGGGTTGAAAGAACACGCGCACCGAGCCGTGCAAGTCGGCTTGCCGCTGGCGCAGGAGCAACGCCACGCCACAAGCGATGGCCGTATGTGCGTCATGGCCGCAGAGGTGCGCCCGCCCAGGGATTGCAGAGGCATAGGGGACCTCTTTGGCGTCCTGGATGGGCAAGGCGTCCATGTCGGCTCGGTAGCCCAGTTTGGGTCCAGGGTGCGCCCCTTCGATCTCGACGAAAAAGCCGACGTTGGCGAGCGGGTACGTGACGGTGAAGCCATGTGCCTCGAGCCACGCGCGCACGTGCAGCGACGTGTTCTCCAAGGCGAAGCCTACCTCCGGATGCTGATGGAGGTGGCGCCGGATCGGCTGGATCGCGTCGAAGAGGGCGCGGTCCGTGAGCGGAGCGCTGACGTCCGCGAGCGGGGTGTCCAAGGTGGGAGGCAGGGACATGGAGACGAGAAACAGACGGCGGAGTTGAAGACACAGTAGCGGAGTAGGGGGCCGTTGGAAGGTCCGTCGTCGAGACGCCACGGCGTCCTGAGTCGGCGTGCCAACCGTACTCCCTGGGTGACTACCCGAACGGAGGGTAGCTGGCCAAGGCCTCGCTAAACCACGTCGGCCCGCAATTCGTTCGCCAGATTTGCAACGATCGCCGTGAGGCGCTCCAACTCACCGCCGGTCGCACCGTCGTGAGCTACCCGTTGGCGCTCGTAGGACGCGCCTCGTTGAAGGATGCGCCGGACGGTTTGTAACTCGGCGTAGCAGCCGAGGCGGTGCGCGTAGCTCTCCAGATCGGCAATGAGCGCAGGGATCGCCTCTCGCAAGGGGCGCTGGTCGCCCGTGTTGCTCGTGATGACGACTGCGTCGAGGCCGTTGCGGCACGCACGCCACTTGTTCTCGCGCACGATCCACGGGCGAAGGATGGTCATTGGGTGGCCCTTGTCGTAGCACTCGGAGAGCCACACGACGAGACCTTGCACCAGGGCCACTAGCGCCATAGTCTCCGTGAGCGTGCTTGGGGCGTCGCAGATGCGAATCTCCAGCGTCCCGAACCCTGGGTGCGGGCGGATGTCCCACCAAATCTCACGAATTGACTGGATGGCCCCTGCACGAATCAGCGTGTTCATGAACTGCTGAAACTCACTGTAATTCGCCAACCGGTAGGGAAGTCCGGCCGTCGGCATGCCCTCGAAGATCTTCGTGCGAGTAGAGGCGAGGCCCGAGTCTTCATGATCGGCGAAAGGCGACGAGGCCGAGAGCGCGAGCAGGTGGGGGAGGTACGTCGTCAGCCCGTTCATGACCGCGATGGCCTTCTCGCCGCTCTCGATGCCCACGTGCACATGAAGGCCGTAGATGAGGAGTCGCCGCGCTGGCCACTGGATGCGTTGCACGAGCTGCTCGTAGCGCTCGTTGGGGAAGATGTCCTGGTCTCGCCACTGCGCAAACGGGTGCATCGCCGCTGAGGCGAACGTAAAGCCGAGGTCGTCGCCAATCTCGTAGAGCGTCTCAAACGTCTCCGCGAGGGCTCATCAAGCTCGATGCTGTGAACCCGCAGACCACGGCGCGGATGACGTCAGCCTTTTCCACCTGGAAACGCTATGACGCGGACCGCCAGGGGATGATCCGCGACGCGCTGTCCCGG
>JBCCLD010000103.1:0-12290 GCA_039027055.1 Bacteroidota bacterium | reverse complement strand
ATGATCGCTCCACTCACGGCATGGCGGGGCAAAGCGTTTCCGGATGCCCTCCAACACGCCCGCCGCATCCTTCCGAACGATCAGCACCAGGGCTTCTTCGTGGCACGCCTTCGTAAAGTGTGAGCACAGCGTGACTTTGCTGGACGTAGCGGCGCCTATACTAACGCTTGTCCGTTGTATTACAAGAGCCGTCTTATGTGGAGCCGAGTTGGTGTGTTGCTGCTGTCAGCGCTCGTCGCGCAGCCCGCGCGCCACGCTGCGCCGCCTGCCCGACGCCAACCTCCAGGCGCAGTTCGTCCGCGAGGACGCTGCCCGCGTTGTGGACGCCGGTGGGCTGTCGATGCTGACCTTCTCCGGCGAGGACCTCCGTGGTTGGCGTGCGCAGGCCCTCCTCGAAGCCACCGTCGATGCCTTCCAGTCGGACGGCGCGGTGTGGTTTGCGACCGCGAGCGAGGTCGCCGACTGGTGGCGCACCCGCGACCGGCTCACGCTCGAGGTCGACGCCGTCGGGCCGCAGCGCGTGCACGTGCGCCTCGCCAACAACGGCACCGAGACCGCGCGGCAGGTCGGCGTGACGGTGACGCTCGGCCACCTCGCCGCCGACATCACGGTGATCCCCGAACTGGTTGGCACCCCGGCCCCTGAGGCCGTGCTCTCAGGCGACGGCGAGACGGTGCGCCTCGTCATCGCTGAGCTACCACCGGGGGCGACGCAGACCTTCCACGTCGACGTAGAGCCGACGGGGCTGCTGACAGGGCGTTGACTGGAAAAAACCTGTCATTGTAGACCCAACGAAGTGAGGATTGACCACCTATCTTTGCCGACGTTGCACATCAGGCATTCCCCGGTCGGCATGAACGGCTCCCCGGTCCCAGTTTCTCTGCGTCGCTCGTTTTTCCCTCTCGTCTGGCCGCTCCTGGTAGCGCTCCTGAGCGGCCTCAGCAGTCCGGTGCTCGCGCAGGAGACCCCAGGGTGGCATGTCATCAGCGGTCCGTATGCCCGTACCGCGAACGATCTCGAAGTACTCCCCGACGGCTCACTCCTCGCCGCCGCTGTCGATGGTCTCTACCGCTTCACGCCTGAGGAGGGCTTCTGGCGCAAGTTTGCCTTCGCAGAGCGTTCCGTGCAGTCCGTCGAGTACCGCAACGGCACCTATTACGTTCTCGTGTCTGTGGTTGAGGAAGACTCCCTCATCTACCGCTTCTACAACTCCACCGATGGGGAGACATGGACTCCCTATCCTGACCCTCCGTTTTCTCACCGGATCCGTGATGGTTTCGCTGTCACCGACGATGGGACTCTCGTTGTGACGATTGGATTAGAGGATGACCCAGACGAGCCCCTAGTTCGTGAATTTGACCCGATCGCTGAAATGTGGGTCATACCCGAGGGCGCACCGGAACGAGGAGGGGCGGGATACGGGTTCGGAGTTTCCGTAGACAACACGGTGTATGTCTGCGGTACGAGGGACGCAGGCCACGAAATCGTTTCGCGCGGAGTAGCCCGCCGAGCACCAGACGGCACGTGGACCGAGATCGGCGAGGGCCTCTCAATCGACAATCCGCGAGGCTGCTTCGTCGCAAGCGACGGGTCGCTCTACGTAGGCGCACTCTTCGTTGGATTCCAGGCTGTCGCAGCGCGCTGGCGAGAAGATGAAGGCTGGGTGCGTCTCGACGCAGGCCTCAGCGAGCGCCCAGAAGCCAGCGGGATTCTCGATACCTTCGCTGAGCTTCCCGACGGCACGATTGTCGTCGCAAGCCAGGCGTTGCACACGCTCGCGCCTGGGGCCGAGCGCTGGGAGCAACTCCCGCCCATCCTACCCTACACTGGGCCTGATGTAGTTGCTTCCGTATCGCTTCCTAGCACCGATGTGCTCACGGTATCACAGGGCGATCTCTGGGCCGCCACCCGGGCCGACTGGTTTATCCCCTCTGGCGAGGTGAACTCGCCAAGCGATCTCCCGCTCCTGCCCCCGTTAGACGGCATCTTTCGGCTCACAGGGCTGGAGACAGGAGCCACGTGGGTAGACGAGAGTCTACGCTTCGGGGGGACGGCCTACACCGGAGTCGGGACGGACGCGGGCGGCATCACTTGGACCGGGCTTGCAGGGAGCAGCTTCACTCTTGCTTTCCCTAACTCATGGAATTTAGACTATAGTACGCTGGCTACGCAGTACGACTACGCGCTCAGCGACGCGCCTACCGCCCGTATCTCGAATGCTCCCGATGGCACGCTCGTTGTCGCGACAGCCTGGAGCGAGGATCAGCCCAAGCGTGCCAACGGCCCGCTCGCCGAGGATACTGCGCGAGTCTGGCTACGCCCGAATGTGGCATCAACTCCGAGAAGCCTCAACGCGGCAGCCTGGGTCCCGCTCGCAGGTGGCGCTCCTGGTTCGGAGAGCGCGCTCCCAACCGGCTCAGTTTTGGCCGTGGCGACACCTGGTGCTGGCGAAGCATGGGCAATCGTCGAAGATGCAGGTGACATCGCCTCGGCCCACCATTGGGACGGCGAGCACTGGACAGCGGCGAGCCTCCCCACCTCGGCCCCAGCGCGGAGCCTCGCTGGGGCGAATACGCCCGCAGGCGACGTCCGCCTCGTGGGCCTCGCCGACGGCACGGTCGCCACGTCCTCCGACGGCGGCACTACGTGGACACTCGCGCCCGTCGGCACCCTCCCCGTTGAGGCGCTGTCCGTCGACGAGGGCACGCTCTACGCCGGAGCCGACGGCGTCTACCAATCCTCGGACGGTGGCCAGTCCTGGACGCCGCTCGGCACGGGGCTCGCCGCCCGGCAGGTGACGGCCCTCGCGGCGAGCCGGGGTCACGTGATGGCGTCGCTCGCACCCACCGACGACGCGGGCGATCCCGTCGCGGTGTTCTGGCTTCCGCCGGGAACAGATATTTGGGCGGAGACGGAGGCGGGACTCGGCTCGCAGACGGTGCATACGCTGAATGTGGCACCCGACGGGACGCTCTACGCTGTGAGCGCAGCGGGCCTCTACCGGGGCCTCTCGACGTTCCCCGTGGCGGCGGAGCCGGTAGCTCCGGGCGTGCTGGGGTCGCTCTCGGTGGACGCCTACCCGAACCCGTTCGTGGACGCGGTGCGCGTGCAACTCGACGTACCCCAGAGCGGCGACGTACGCCTGGCGCTCTACGACGTGCTGGGCCGCCGTGTCCACATAGCGGCCCGGACGCTCGCCGCAGGCACGCAGACAGTGGAGCTAGCGGGGCTGGGTGGCCTGGCGGCAGGCCGCTACTTCCTGCGCGTGGAGGTGGGCATAGCCAGAGCCGTCATAGCGCTGACTCTAGCCAAACGCTAGGCTGACGTGCGGACGACTTCGGTGTGGACGGTCGGGCTATTTGCGCGGCCGTTGCCGTGGAGGTAGAGCGTCTGCGTCGGGTAGGCGAAGTGGATGCCCTCCTCCTCGAAGCGGCGGACGAGGGCGAGGTTGATCGCCTGCTGGCGGTCCATGTAGACCGCGAAGTCGGGCGTGGTGACGTAGTAGACCACCTCGAAATCGAGCGACGACGCGCCGAACTGCTTGAAGTGCGCGCGGTCGAAGCGGGCGTTCGGCGTTTCCTCGACGAGGGCGCGGATCCACTCCGGGATCGCCTCCAGCTGCGCGGCCGTCGTCTGGTAGACCACGCCGAAGCTGAACACGATGCGCCGCTCCTCCATCCGCTTGAAGTTGCGCACGCGGCTCTGGACGAGGTCGGCGTTCGAGAAGATCAACTGCTCGCCCGAGAGGCTGCGCAGGCGCGTCGTCTTGAGGCCGACCTTCTCGACCGCCCCGATGAACTCGCCCACGCTCAGCATGTCGCCCACGACAAACGGCTTGTCCAGGACGATGGAGAGCGCCGCGAAGAGGTCGCTGAGGAGGTTCTGCGCTGCCAGCGCCACCGCGATGCCGCCGATGCCGAGCGACGCCACGAGCGCTGTCACCTCCACGCCAAGGTTTGCGAGGATGAGCAGAAACGCCACCGTGTAGACGATGATGCGCCCCACGAAGCCGACGGCCTGCATCGACGTCACCGCCGCCGGGTTGCCCTCCAGGTTGCGCTCGCGGTACTTCTTGAGGAACAGCGCGAACACCCGGTTGAACCAGACCACCGACTGTACCACCAGCAGCACCACCACGACCTGCCAGGCGTGGGTCTCCAGCCACGGGACGATGTTCGTCACCTGTGTGGCGACCCAGATGCCAACCGCCACGAGGAAGAACGTCTGCGTTCCACGGAGGATCTCGACCGCGTAGTCGTCGAACTCGTTGGCGGTCTTGGCCGCGCGCTTGCCGAAGCGGCGGATGAGAAACTGGTTGGCCACGCGCAACGCCCCGGACACGACCGCGACGACGGCGAAGAAGAGGCCCCACGTCGCGAGGGTCGTGTCGAGGAACTCGTACTGGAGGACCGCCTCGTTGAGGACGTCGAGGACCTGCTCCTGCAAGAAGGCCGTCGCAATAAGATCAGAGGCCAGGGTGCTTGGGGCGAACGCGTCGAGCATGGAGCGCAGCGGTGGGGGGCGGATTGTAGACGAACGTGAAGCTAGCCACGCCGCCGCTGGTTTCTCGGCCGGGGGCCGCCGCCGCGTATCTTTTCGCCTTCTTTATCCCCTCGCTACACCTGCCTGTGTCCGAAGCGCTTCCGCCCAACGCCCTCCCCGCGCGTTCAGCCTCCGTCGAGCGGCACACCGCCGAGACGCGCGTGTCCGTCGAGGTTCACCTCGACCCCAACGGCACGCCGACGTACGACAACGCCACCGGCGTCGGCTTCCTCGACCACATGCTCGACCTGTTCGCGCGGCACGGGCGCTTCGGCCTCACCGTGCGCTGCGAGGGCGACCTCCACGTGGACGACCACCACACCGTCGAGGACGTCGGCATCGCGCTCGGGCAGGCGTTCGTGCAGGCGCTCGGCGACAAGGCCTACATCGCGCGCTACGGCCACGCGTACGTGCCGATGGACGAGGCGCTCGCCCGCGCCGTCGTGGACCTCTCGGGCCGCTTCTTCCTCGTCTTCGACGCCGCCTTCGACCGCGAGCGCGTGGGCGACCTCTCGACGGAGATGGTGCGGCACTTCTGGTACAGCTTCGCCGAGCAAGCGCGCTGCAACCTCCACCTCGCCGTGCTCTACGGCGGCAACGACCACCACCGCATCGAGGCCGTGTTCAAGGCCGCGGCCCGCGCGCTGCGCCAGGCCGTCGCCCGCGACCCCCACGGCGACCGCCTCCCTAGCACGAAAGAAGCCCTGTGAGGCCGCGGAGCCACGATGCTGCTGCTCCGTACCTAAACCCAACCGCTCCTCTGAACCGGAGAGCGCTGTTTCCGTTGGATCTGTTCGCACAGATCGTCGTCGTTCTTCCTCCCCTTTCCCACCGCGATGCCTACGTCTCTCGCTCAACCCGCGCGCCAGGCCCGTTCGCGGCTCTCGGAGGCAGACCTGCGGGCGTTCGCACAGCGGGGCGTTCAGTTCACCGTCGAGGCGTTCCACCAACTCGCGGCCTCCGGCGTGCTGGGCGAGGAGGACCGGGTCGAACTCCTGGACGGCCACCTCGTCACTATGGCTCCTGTAGGTCCCTCCCATTTGTTCGCAACCAACCGGCTGGAGCGTCTTTTTGGACAGCGGCTCTATGCCGAGCGGCCGTTCCCGGCGCACGTGAGCGTGCAGAACCCGATTCGGCTCGACGACGGCACCGAACCAATCCCCGACCTCGTGCTGCTGCGTCCCGACACGCGCGAGGACCGCGTGCCTCGCCCCGAGGACGTGTTGCTCGTGGTGGAAGTGGCAGAGTCGAGCGCAGACTTCGACCGGGAGGTGAAGCGCCCGCGCTACGCCGCCGCTGGGATCCCGGAGGTGTGGCTGGTCCTGCCCGGTGAACGCGTGGTGGAGGTTGCCCGCCGTCCGTCCGCTGCGGCGCTGGCCGACTCCGTCTTCGCCGAGGTCATCCGGCACGGCGAGGAGGCCCAACTCAACGTGGCTGCCCTACCGGACCTGGCCCCTTTGCCGGTAGCGGACATGTTCGTTCCCCGCGCTGACACCAACGACGACGGCCGGTGACCGCCGCTTTCCCTCGCACGCCCCGCGCCTCGCTCGTCGGCTTCGCGTTGGCGACGGCGGCCATCCTCACGGTGGCGCTCACTGTGGGACCGCGCGTGGCTGCGTACGACCAGCCCGACGCGCTGGCGTGGGGCGTGCTGCTCGACCTCGTCGTGCTCGTGCCGGGGCTGTTCTACCTGCTCGTGGCGCGGCCGCGCGGCTGGTCGTGGGTGAGCGTGGCGCCGGCGGTGCTCGGCGGCGCATGGCTTGCCGGGGCGCTTCTGCCGGATGCGTATGCGGCGCCCGTTCGGTGGATCTATCTCGCCGTCCCGCTGCTGGAAATCGGTGTGCTGGCCCTCGCGCTCGTGCGCGTCGGCCGCGTAGTGCGTGGGGTTCGCGCGAGCGAGGCAGACGACGTGCTGGCGCGGCTGCGCACGGGTCTCGCGGCCGCGATCCCGGGCCCTGCTGCGGAGGCGCTCGCCTACGAACTCGCCGTGCTGCGCTATGCCCTCGGCCCGACGGCTCCGCTGCCCAAAGCGTCGAGCGAGGTGGGGCGCTTCACCAGCCACCGGACGAGCAGCTACCGGTTCATCCTCGTGGCCGGGCTCATCGGCGGCGCGGTGGAGTTGGTCGGCGTGCACCTCCTGCTCACCCACGTGGCACCGGGGTGGGCGTGGCTGCACCTCGTGGTCTCTGCGTATGCGCTCGTGTGGCTCCTCGGCGACTACCGCGCGCTGCGCCAGCGCCCGACGACGCTCCACCAGCACGAAACGATGCACGGGGACGAAACGGGCACGCTGCTCCGCGTTCGCCTCGGCCTGCGGTGGCGCGTGGACGTGCCGCTCGCCCAGGTCGAGGAACTCCGGCGCATCACGCACCCGGAGGCGCTCAAGGGCGTCGAGGGCTACCTCAACCTGGGCGGCTTCGACGCGCCCCAGCGGCTGCTCGTGCTCCGCGCGCCCGTGGAAGCCATCGGCCCCTACGGCCTGCGCAGGACGGTGACGCTTATAGGCGTTCGCGTAGACGAGCCCGAGGGGTTCACCGAAGCGCTGCAACGGCGTCTCAGAACGTCGCGCTAGGACCCCAGCACCGTCATCGGGTCCAGACCGTGGAGGAGATCGCGCAGCGTCTCATAGCCGAGCCGCACCCGGGCCTCGTCCCAGGGCACGTAGGCTACCTGCTCGATGCCCTCGCGCTCTTCGGGGACGAACGCGGTCTGCGGCGTCGCCATCCAGTACCAGTACGTCGTCTTGACCCGGTAGCGGCCCTTCTCGGCGTAGCCGTGCATCGTGGTGTCGGCCTCGCCGAGCATGCGCAGTGTGCCGATGCCGACCTCCTCACGCACCTCGCGGAGCGCGGTCTCTGTGACCGTCTCGCCATCGTCTTGCTTGCCTTTCGGGAGGTCCCACACCCCGCGCCGATGGATGAGCAACACCTCCGGCGTTCCATCGTGGTCGCGCACGACGAGGCCACCCGCAGCAGCCACCTCACGCGGGGCGAGGTAGGGATCGAGGTTGAGTAGCCGGTCCGGTGGGGCTGCGACGGCCAGCGCTCCTGCGTCGTTCAGCACGAGGTGCGCGGTGTCCACGACGACGAGGCGCTTCGCGTCGCCGTGGCGCACGTTGCAGGCCTCGTTCGCCCCAGCGCGGGTAGCATAGAGGGCTGTCCCTATCGGTAGCCCCACCGAGCGGATCGCGTCGAGAGTAGGGGCGGCAGCGCAGGCGAAACGGAGCATCGGCGTGGCGGTCGTGGGACGTGGGACAACAGGTGGAACGGTAGGACGTGGGCGTCCATGTGCGGCGTCGTACTCTCGGACTCTTCGTGGCCGGGGGCGTGTCTCTTCGGACAGGCGTGCTGCATCTTCCGAGCGCTCTCTCCCGTATCGCGCTCTGCATTCCCCAACAGTTCCGTCCTATGGAAGACGTCGTATTCGGATCCCTCGCGCTCACCTGCCTGCTCGTGGCAATCCTCACCGTGGCGGGGTTGTGGCTGACGTTCGAGAAAGCAGGCTATGCGGGATGGATGGCGCTCGTGCCCGTGCTGAATCTGTTCGTGCTCGTGCAGATCGCCGAGAAGCCGGAGTGGTGGATCGTGCTCTACCTACTACCGCTCATCAATGCGGTCGCGGGCGTGCTGGTCACGCAGGCCATCGCGGAGCGCTTCGGGCGCAGCACGCTCTTCGGCGTCGGCCTCTTCCTGGCCCCATGGCTCTGCTACCCGATCCTCGGCTTCGGCGAAGACGACTACATCCCCGACGCCGACCTCGACTGACGTGCTTAGTTCTCGTCGCTGACCGGATCGTCGTCCGGCTCTTCGATGAGTTCGCTCTCGTCTTCCTCATCGGAGCGCCGGATGCGTTTGGGCTTGTTCGCCTCCTCCTCCGCGCGGGCGGCCTCCCGGGCGGCCCGGCGTGCCTCCCAGTCGGGATACTGGACCAGCACGACGGTGCCCGTCTTCGTCGCTTCGTCGAACTCGGTGGCCTCCGTGTCGAGTTCGAAGCCCTCCGGAGCCTCCCAGCTAGCCAACCCCTCGATCGACTCGGTGACATCCTGCACGATGAAGCCGACGAGTGCACCTCGTAGTTCCTTGACGCCGTGGGTGACGGCCTTGCGTTCGCCGCTCTCGTCCTGGCGGAAGAACTTCACCTGCACCATCGCGCGGTAGGAGCCGTCGTCGTCCCAGGCGGCCTGGTGGGCGCCCGGCAGGAGGTTCCAGACAAACTTGCCTGCGAGCGCCTCGTTGAGCGCGGGCGAGAGCAGCGGCTTCCAGT
This sequence comes from Bacteroidota bacterium, assembly GCA_039027055.1. Taxonomy (GTDB): domain Bacteria; phylum Bacteroidota; class Rhodothermia; order Rhodothermales; family Rubricoccaceae; genus JBCBEX01. The sequence goes on along the minus strand of JBCCLD010000103.1, from coordinate 3,485 downwards.
AGCTCGACACGCGGCCGACGCCTTCCACCGAGGCGTCCATCTTGAGACGGTACTCGGGAATGAGGTCATCGGGACGAAGAACGCCAAACAGCCCGGAGAAGATGACACCGTTTTCGAGGAGGCGCCGCTGAGCGCCGGTCGGGAGCGCCTGAAAGTCGATGGCCTTGTACATCACGCCCGGCCCGTAGCGCTCGATGGCAGACATGAGCGGGCTGTCGTAGACGTTCAGGTTCGCCTCAACAGCGGTTTGCAGCGTGGTGCCCTGCACTCCGAAGAGCTTGTGGCGGGCCTCCTCGTCTGCCCCCTCCAGGTGCGCGTGCAGCGCGTCAATGAGGGCGCGGCGCTCCGGGTTGAGGCGGGAGAAATAGTTGAAGGTGTCCGACGTGCGGTAGTCGAACATGTCCGGCGCGAACGGATTGCCGCCAGACACTTTGCCCTCCGCGCTGGGCAGGAGGATCGAGAAGCCCACCATGAAGACGTGGCTGCGGGGTGAGGGGGGTAGAGAAGCGCTTGGGGGCGAGGCTACTGACGCGCAGCGCAGGCCGGGGTGGATGACCGGTCAGGTCGCCCTCGTCGGAAGCGTAGAGGAGAACGGATAGGAGGCGCTACGCACCCCGGCGAGCACGAGCCTGCTTCATGAGCGACTCGGCCTCTTCGAGCAGGGCCTCCGCCTGCTTCTGGGCGTCGGCCACGAGCGCGCGGCTCGACTGGCGGGCGTCGCGCTCAGCAGCCTCGGCGTCCATGCGGTCGATCCACCCGGCGACGCTCTGCGCCCACGAGTCGAGCATGAAGGCGAAGCGGCGGCGCGAGATGGCCCCCTTGTCGGGTGCCAGCAGCAGCCCCAGACCGAACCCCACGGCCCCGCCGATGAGCGTACCGAACACCGCACCGCGTACGGACGACCCGAGCGAGGACGAACCGGAGGAGGCACTGGGGAGGTCGTTCATCGGAGAAACAGCGTCGAGGGGAGATCGGGGAGGCTCAAGATACGTTGTGCCCGGCGGATGCGATTCCACGACGGGGCCGGGCGTAGACCCACGCAGAAGCGCTGCGCCGACTTGGTGGTCAACGCAGCGCGAGGACAGAGCGATGGGGAGAAGGCCGCGCTACTTCTTCTTCTTGTGGCGGTTCTTCCGAAGGCGCTTCTTGCGCTTGTGGGTGGCGATCTTATGACGCTTGCGCTTGCGGCCGCTGGGCATAATGTGGGGAGGCTGGCAACGAGATGTCAGGACGAGACGAGGCTCGTCGAGTAAGGCCTTGGGATACTACTGACACCATAGCGCAGTATCCTACAGGCAAGGCCCACTCTCACGAACATGCTCGTGATCAGATCCCATCGGGGTCAGGTCTGCGCTGGGTCTTCATCAAGCGGGGTGAGGCGGTGTCGGTAGCGCCGCATGCTCGGTGGCTGGACAGCGGTGTCCACCAGACTACACAGCCCTTGGCCTATTCCCTGCGAAAACGCCCGAAAACGGGGCTTGGGCGCTTTGGCACACGCCTTGTCTAGGAATTGGCAAGCAGCTTCGGTAGTGCCTCCTGATCCTCTGAAGACGCAATCTTGCTGGTAGCCTGTCTCGCACAGGCTCCGGCGAAGCCGGGCGGACGTGTATGGGTGAGCACGTCCGCCCGGCCTTTTTTTGTTTGGACGGGACGGACGGGACATGGGCACCAAGGGCGCGGGCAATGCCGCTCTGTTTTGCCCTGCGCATCGTCACCGAGGGTGGTATCGTTGGATCTAGTCTCTCCTTCCCACTCGTCTGCTATAATTGGTCTGCTGTGATGCGTCCTGCTGTCTTGGTCAGCTTGCTTCTCGGCCTTGCGAGCGGCTGTGCTCCGTCCATCTCGCCCCTCTACCGCGACTTCGCACCCCCGCAGGCCCTGGATGCCCGGGCGTCGGTAGGCAGCGAGGCCGCATCCTCCAGCGAGACGGCAGCCGGGGCAACGGCAGCCGGGGCAACGGCAGCCGGGGCAGGGCTTCCAGACGAGGCCGAGCTAGTCGACCTGGCCTCGCGGGCACTACAGCGTGCCGAATGGACCCTCGCTTCGACTCCCTACGACGCCTCCACGCTCCGCACCGAGGCCCGCACGATCAACAACCTGGGACTATACCGCACCGAGGTGACGCTGGAAGTCGTCCCGCTCCGCGGAGGCTTCGTCCGTGTGCACGTCCATCCCTATCGGCACTACCTCGTCGGGGGGCGCTCGAAGCTGCCGTACCTCAACCCAGGCTTGCGGCGCGCCGTGCTGCCCGCGCTAGAAGACGCCTTCGAGGCCGAGGGGCTGCGGATGCTGGGCACGGCGCGGAAGCGCGACCGAATCGATACCTAACGCAAAGAGGAACCTCGGTTTCTGATCGTGGTTCTACGTGGCCCGTGCCAGAGTGCGGGAGCTCTTTCACATACTGGGGATGACACGGTTTCGACGGGTAGGTAGTCGCAGCAGGCTGCGTGCCGGGTGGTGCTCAACACGCCCGTGACCTTCGTTGAGTAACCTACAAATGCGAACGATTACTCGTACGCGATGGCGGCGTAACACGCCCCCATCTGTCTCCTGGCCCGCTTGTTCATTGGTAGGCCACTGAGGCATCAACCTTAGATGAACTAGTCCGGATCGCGCCCGCTGAGCGTGAAGGACGAATTTCAATCAGCATGCGTCGCGACGGAGGTTGGCTTGCTGGCCACACCGACGCGGCAAAGATCCTAACCAGCAGGCTACGCATGTAGACGCCTGGTCTGTAGACCTATTCGGACCCGGGTTCGACTCCCGGCATCTCCACACGAAAGTGCCCTATTTCGCCCAAGGGGCTGACATAGATAAGGGCTGGCGGCTTACTCTAAGCCATGACCCGACGACGTTCTCGACTCCCACGTACGACGCAACTTCGCCTGCTCGAACACTTCGTCGCTGGAACCACCGCGAGAACGGCCGCCCAACTCGTCGGCGTCAATCGCAATACGTCCATTCTCTACTACCACAAGCTCCGTGAACTCATCGCTGAGCGCATCGCCGATGAGAGCCCCTTCGGTGGCGAGGTCGAGATCGACGAATCCTACTTCGGCGGGCGCAGAAAGGGCCCCAGAGGCCGAGGAGCCGCAGGGAAGGTCGTAGTCTTCGGCATCCTGAAGCGGGGAGGCCGGGTCTACACGGCGGTGCCACCCAACCTCAAGCGGTCTACGCTCTTGCCGATCATCCGCGCGCTCGTGGAGCCGGAGTCGGTAGTCTACACGGACGGCTTCACGGTGTACGACACGCTCAACGCAGCGGGCTTCGAGCACTACCGAGTGAATCATCAGGAGGGGTACGTGGACTACGAGACGGGCGAGAATAACGGGCGCTTAGCTCATATCAACGGGATAGAGAACTTCCCGCCCGCCGATGGCGGGTCGGCGAGTCAGGCGAAGCGACATCTGCGGCGCTATGATGGGATCCCGAGAGGGCATTTCGAGCTGTTTTTGAAGGAATGCGAGTGGCGGTTCAACTACGGT
>JBCCLD010000102.1:0-12322 GCA_039027055.1 Bacteroidota bacterium | reverse complement strand
GTTACTAGGCGGGTTGGGTGGCCCCCCCCGCTATTGTGTTCACGGGGCGGCGCCGGGGTGCTTGGGCCCCGCGCCGCCGTCTCAGGCGAAGGCCTTCATCGCAACGAACATGATAGTCCGGGGCCACCTGCAACGCCTCTCTCCTTCGCGAGCGAACGTACCTCTGTGTTTCTGCGACGCAGAGCCACCTCAGGCCCGCGAGGGGCCGAGCATGGCGAGCACGACCTTGCCGCAGCCGGAGGAAGGCGGAGCCCGTCCCGACCGATCTTGTCGTGTGAGCGCCGGGGAGGCTCGTTACTCGACGAAGCGGCTTCGACCTCTGTCTCGAGTGCTCCCAGGCCAATTGCTAGGCACCTTTACCTTTACCACATCTGAAATATACTACACTTATCAACAACTATAATACATACTTGCGATAACTATGTTCGATTCCTACTGGGGGGCACACTGTCTAGCTCGGCTCGCCGTCGAGCGACTCAGGGTCGGCGAGCCGGAGCGCTACGCCACTGAAGAATTGGCCGACGTGCCGTCCATCCACGAGGCGATGGTCGAAGGTGGCAGACAACGGCGCGCACGTCCGGACCCGCACGGTTTTGCCCTCAGCAATCGGCATCGGGCGTGGTTCCATGAGCCATACGACCGTCGTCCCTTGTGCGGCGGGGACCAAGGGGCCGTCTACCGAACGCGTCCAAAACGGGGCCTCGCGGTGCTTGAACCGCCCCACCTCGGAGAGCACGACGGTCCCGAACGACTCAGGCGCAAGGTCCAACCCCCGAAGCGGGATTCCCGCTCCGACGGCAATCCCGCGCAGCAAACGAAACACAGAACGCCGGAAGAGCCACGGGACGCGCGCCAAGGTATACGTCCGCTCCAACGCGCGCTGGCCCTCGGGGGTACGCATCAGCTTCATCGCCTGCCGCGCGGTCTCCGCGAGGCGGTGCGCCGCGGTCTGGTGGGCGTTTGCCAGCCGTACCTCCGTGAGGGCGTCACGTCCGGGGACCTTCGCTGTCAGTAGCACATCGAGCGACGGCTTGGCTCGCACCCGTCCTCGGTGTACGTAGGTGTTCATCGCCGGCACGTCCTCGGCGATGGTGCGGGCGACGGCCGCCGCAACCAGGTGGACGAGCCCCAGCCGGATGCCGGGTCGCCTTGCTGCTTCGAGGTACCGAAGGGCTTCGGTCACGTCCGCATCGACGGTCACGGAGAGCCGGGCGTCGCTGGGCGCGGCAAACACGGCGGCGGCCGTGCGTCGCCAGGGCGAATCGTGACGGTAGGGGTTGAGCGGATCGGGCTGCGTCGGCATGGACGAAGCTACAACGTCGGGGCCGCGCCTGAGTAGCACCGCGCCCCACGAAAAAAGCCTGCCCGTTGAACCGAGCAGGCTTGGGCGAACTTCCGTTCGCAGCGGAGGGGGAGGGATTCGAACCCCCGGTACGCAAAGCGTACAACGGTTTTCGAGACCGCCCCGTTCGACCACTCCGGCACCCCTCCGTGGGAAACATACGCACACCTGGGTATGCGTCGTGTGGCGACAGACTAGCAAACTACGCGGGCTGCTCATCCAGTGCCAGCACGGCGCCTCGAAGATTGCCCGAAGCGGTAGCGCGTGTCGGTCGGCTACTCCGCGTCGAGGCCCGTCGCGACCTGCAGCGCTTCCAGGGTCCAGGCAGACGCCAGCGTGTGGGGACCGATGGCCTCGCGGCGCAGCGCGACGAGGTGAGCACCCATGCCCATCGCGTGCCCAAAGTCATGCGCCAGGCTTCGGATGTAGGTGCCTTTGGAGCAGGCTACTTTCACGTCGAGATCGTAGGTCAGTGCGTTGACCTGCCGGGGGGTGCCGAGCGCAAGTCGAGTGACTGTGACGCGGCGTGCTTTGATCTCCACGGTCTCACCGCGTCGGGCCTTCTTGTAGAGCCGCTCGCCCCCTTGCTTGATCGCCGAGTAGATCGGGGGCACCTGCTCGATGGTACCGAGGAACTGGATGCGGGCCGCTTCCAGTGAGGCAGCGCTCGGCGGTTTGACAACCGGGGTACGTACCGTGATCTCACCCTCCGCGTCGTACGAATCGGTCGTCTCGCCGAGGCGCAGCGTACCGGTGTATACTTTGGGCAGCCCCATGAAGCGATCCTGCTCGCGAGTGGCGGCCCGCCCGACGAGGCAGATCAACAACCCCGTTGCCATCGGATCGAGTGTGCCTGCGTGGCCAATTTTCTTCACGCCGAGCCATCGCCGTAAGCGACGGATCACGCCAAAGGAGGTGATCCCTTTGGGCTTATCGATGAGCAGCGCGTACCCCGGCTCCTCGGGTATGGGCTGCCCTGCGCGAAGGATAGGGAGGTCGGACATGGCGATCTAGGCTCGTGGAAGCTACGCCTCGCCACGGCCAGCTACGCTTCCGCTCTCACCCTGGACGCCAGATAGGCGGTCTCGCGAAACTCATCACGCCCGACGCGGACCGGCAGCAGGCGTTCGGCCTCCTGGACCTTGCTGCCATGTACCGCAATCACGTCGTGACTCCAGCCGTTCGCTCCGCCCGAGCGCATGACCACGTTGGCGAGGGGGCGACGAGGGATGTTGTAGAAGATGTAGCCGTGCTTTTTGAGAAGCTTTACGGCCTCGTCGTTGTCGCCATGGTACCCTGCGCGATTGAGTTCGAGGAGGATAAAGTGCGGGCCAACGCGGTCGAGGAATTCAGCGGCCCCACACAAGACAGTCGGCTCGTAGCCTTCAACGTCCATCTTCACGAGACGAGTCTCGGTGACGCCAATCTTGTCGAAGTAGACCGAAGCGTTTACCACGGGCACGCGCACCCGCTCGCCCCGAGCGCCTGCCTCGACGACGAGGGAGGCGGCTCCAAAATTGTGGTCCGGGATGAATAGATCGAGGACGTCGTCTTGCTCTCCAAGGGCGAGGTTGTGGATGCTGAGGTTGCCCAGCTTGTTCGCGCGCACAGACGCTCCCATCAACGCAACGAGCCGGGGTTGCGGCTCAAACGCGTGCACGCGGCCGCGCGGCCCAACAAGACCCGCCGCGTAGTGCGAAACCAGACCAACGTTGGCACCGATGTCGAGGACGGTGTCGCCCGGGCGCAGCAGGCGACGGAGCACCCAGGTGATCTTCGGGTCGAGGTCCCCGAAGTAGTAGACCGCCCGCCCGACGAATTCGGTCAGCGGAACGCGGAGGGTCATGCCGTTTCGGAGCCGGGCGTCCTGGATGTCATCCCCTTCGACGGCCCAGCGGCACAGCCTTGAACGAGAAAGCTGACCACACCCAGTGTGGAGGGGATAGAGGTGGCCGAGCGCGGCGAGGCTGTAGCGAAGGAGGGGGCGAATCATGGTGTGGGGGTGGGTATGGTGGTAGCCGCTCTGCACACAAATGCGACGCCAAGTCACACCCCCGTGTCTCACGTGCGCAGAGGTCTGTACCGGCTCCCCCAGACCGAAGCAATTCTCGTCACGATACCATTCCTGGGTTGCCGCCAATCTCGGTCCTAGTCGTTTTAGAAACGTGTCCGTCTCCGGTGGAATCGATCCTGTGGCAACGAAACGAGTTCACGTAGTAGCGTCGCTCGCGCCCCTGGCACGACAGTCCCTAACACGACAGCTTCTGACACGACACACGAGCTAGCCTTCCAAGGCCCGGCCCACACGGAGCAGGGTTGCCTCGTCGAACCATCGTCCCAATAGCTGAACCCCGACAGGCAAGCCCGCCGCCTCGTGGTCTTCCGGAAGCCGATGGCGCGTTGGCAGGACTAGTCCAGGCACGCCTGCGAGGTTTGCTGAGACGGTGTACACGTCGGAGAGGTACATCGCGAGCGGATCGTCAACGTTGGAGCCCAAGCGAAACGGCGCCGTTGGTGTCGCAGGCGTCAGGAGCACATCGCACTGCTCGAAGACGGCTTCAAAGTCGCGGCGAATGAGCGTGCGGACACGCTGCGCCTGCTCGTAGTAGGCGTCGTAGTAACCCGCCGATAGCACGTAGGTCCCCAGTAGGATGCGGCGTTTGACCTCAGCCCCGAACCCTTCCGTCCGGCTCGCTAGGTACTGGTCGTCAAGCGACGCTCCGGGAGCCAGCGCGGCGCGGTGCCCGTAGCGGACCCCGTCGAAGCGAGCGAGGTTGCTGGAGGCCTCCGCGGTGGTGAGGACATAGTAGGTTGCGATGCCGAGGTCGGTGGTCGGGAGCGACACGTCCACAAGGATGGCTCCAAGCGCTTCGAGACGCGCAGCCTCGTCCTCGACCCGGTCTCGCACCACTGGGTCTAGTCCGTCAGCGAAATACTCGCGGGGCAAACCGATTCGTAGTCCCCCGACGCCTTTGTTCAGATCTACCGCGTAGGGCGGCACGGGTTCGTAGGCGCTCGTCATGTCGTTGGCGTCGGCTCCGGCCATAGCCTCCAGCATCCACGCCAGTTCTTCCACGGTATGCGCGAGGGGCCCCACGCAATCGAACGAGGAGGCGAAGGCGACGAGGCCAAAGCGGCTCACCCGGCCATAGGTTGGCTTCAGCCCGACGACGCCGCAAAACGCGGCGGGCTGGCGGATGGAGCCCCCCGTATCGCTGCCGAGGGCTGCATGGCAGAAGCCTGCCGCCACGGCCGCTGCGCTGCCGCCCGATGAGCCGCCAGGCACCCGCTCGGGGTCGTGTGGGTTGCGCGCTGGGCCGAAATAGCTCGTCTCGTTGGACGACCCCATCGCGAACTCGTCGCAGTTGGCTTTGCCGATCACGATAGCGCCTGCTTCCACCAGGCGCTGCACCGCCGTGGCCGTGTAGAGCGCGCGGAAGTCAGCAAGCATACGGGAGCCACATGTAAGGGCGTGCCCCTCGCTGCTGAGGTTGTCTTTCACGGCCACCACCATGCCTGCGAGGGGCATGGTGTCAAGGTTCAGACTACCGGCTGCCTGTAAGGCGTCGAGCGCTCGCGCCTGAGCTCGAGCGTCCTCAGCGCAAACGCTCAGCAGCGCGTTGAGCCGTTCGTTCTCGGCTTCGATGCGCCCGAGAAAGGTCTCCACTAGGGCCTCGTGGGTGGTCGTGCCCGCGCGTAGGCGAGCGAGGTCAGCAGCGTAGGTGGTGGGCATTCCGGTGCACATCGAGCATGTCTGGACGGGGCCTCAATAATACCTCCCCCCGCCACCGCGCAGTCAGGGCGGGCGTGACAACCTGACGAACGTCGAGGGTTCGCGTTGGTCTATTCCCGTACTACCGTGACCCGTCGGGTCTCGATGAAGCGGTCGCCTACCACGCGGATCACGTAGAGGCCACTCGCCCACCCTGCCCCGTCGACTTCGAGGCGATGACTCCCTGGTGCTTTCACTCCATCGGCGAGCACCGCCACGCGGCGCCCCAAGGCATCAAACACCTCCGCTCGGATCGTCTGCGCTTTGTCGATGTGGAGGCTCAGCGTCGCCTGTGCACTGAAGGGATTCGGATAGACGGCGCTCAACGCGTAGCCGTCTGCGAGCGCCTCGTCTTCGTTGGAGACGCTGGCGTCGAGCACGCGCAGTACGAAGCGCGGACCGGTGCTGCGGGCCTCCGCATGAAGCCATGAAGGCGTAGCACGTAGCGTCGCGGGCAAGGCCGGGCGCGCGTCATCGTGTGGCCCCTCTGAGCGTGCGCCGATCCCCGGCGTTCCCGCAAACGTATACGCGTCGTCCGCGCGGAGATCGGTGACGGCTCCGGTCTCTCGGTCTTCCAACTCGATGCGCCAGGTGGCCGGCACATCTTCCAACACGGGCCAGGTGAGCGTGAACGTCCCACTGATGTTGGTCTGGAAATCGAGATCGACCTCGAAGTCGACGGCATCGTACGGCCGCGAGTCAACCGCGCGGAGGTGTGGCTCGCCCTCGCGTTCGCCTACGAACGCGAGCGTGCCATAAACACCGGCCAGCGGGTTGAGCTTCGAGCCATCGAAGGCGTCGTCTCCATCCTCTGCCAACGGGATCCACTGTAAGACCGTGGCCACGTCCAGGGTACCCACGTTTTGCGCAGGGTCGAGGCCACTCAGCTTGAACCCGAGCCGCCGACGGTCACCCGAGGCCGTGCGTCCGTAGAACGTCCCCCCTCGCGAGTCGGTGTCTGCCACCGACACGTCGGCCGTATTGGAGCCGTCGGTGTTCTCGACGAAGAAGCCCTGCCACGTCGCCATCACGTCCGCCGCGGCCCGCGAGAAGACCCGGTACGCCCCAGTCCCGCCCCCGTCCTCGGTGAATGGGTCCCAGACCTGCACGACGTCACTCAGGGTGCCACTGCCACCACTCTGGGTCACGCCCGAGAGCGCGAGCGAATTCTGGTAGGGGTTGCCTGTGAGATAGAACTCGCCAGCTGGCACGGTGAAGGTCACGGGGCCTGAGGGCTCGCTGCCCGTCGCGGAGAGCGTGTACGGCATCGGCACGCTGCTGCTCGGCGATAGCGAGAGGTCGAGGTCGTAGTGATACCAGATGAAGCCGCGTCCGGGCACGAACTCGTAGTCGGTGCCGTCGCTAGGCGACCCGGCCCCGCTGTCGTCGTTGGCATCGGTCCCAGGCTCCACAAAATCGAGGTTTGCCCCTGTAGCGCCAGGCGCGTAGAGCGTGTAGATGTTCGCGGCGTTGGCGTCGTCGTCGAAATAGCCATCGATGCCCTGGACGAGGTTCTGGGCGGCGATGTCTGCCATCGTCACGCCCGAAGCGGGCACGGCGAGCATGTACCAGCCCGCATCAAGGGAGTCCGCTGTGCCGAGTACCCCACCGAGCGTCATCGATGTCGCCGTCGATGCGGTGTTTCCGAAGGCCTTCGGCGAGCCATAGCTGCCATCGGCCTGCTCCGTTGTCGCGTCCACGAAGAGGCGTTGGTCACCGCCGGGATTTCCCCCGAAGTTGGCGCGGTTGTCAGTCACGACTCCGTCGGCGGGGACGAGCGAGAGTGCGCGCAGTTCGCGACTGATCTCTGCTCCATTCGGGTCGCCCTGGTTATACGTCACCTGAGCGATGACCGTGCTCCCCGATTTGATGAAGAGCTGTTCCAATCCACTGTTATTCAAGGTGGGGTCCTCTGCATTGTTGCAGGTCGTGTCGCCGCCGTCGTCGCAGAAGTTGGCGTCACAGGCGACACCGCCGAGGATCGTGTCGCGGTTGCAGAGCAGCACGAAGCTGTCGCTTCCAGTCCCTGGCTGCAAGAGGAGCGCAGGCAGCGTGTACGTCTTCCCATCTGCGTCCTCAAACGTCAGCCCTGCGAGGTTCAGGGCCGTCGAGGTAGGATTGTGCACCTCGAGGTACTCCCCGGCCTCGGTACCGACGCTGGAATCGGGGTTCGCCATAAATTCGGTGATCACCAAATCACCTGGGGTAATGGTGTTGCCGTCGTTGTCTTGGATCGTGAGCGTGAACGTATCCGGACTGCCCACGCTGGCGCTTTCGCCGCCTGTAGCGTTTTGCAGCATGAAGACGAAATCCTCGTTGATCTCCACAGTCATGTCGTCCGTGAGGGTGAGGGTGAGGGTCTCGTTGGCGCTACTTCCTGCGGCGAAGGTGACGGTTTGCGTGGTGTAGTTGTCGAGGTCCGCCGCCTGGCCCGACGTTAGGGCGACTTCGACGGTCGTCGCGACGGTCGCCGACGGGTTAGAAATGCCGACGATGAGGTCCGTCGTGCCATCCCCTTCGTTCACGCTTGCGCTGGTACTAACGAGCGCCACGGTCGTCGTGAGCGTCGCGGAGAAGGCGATGCTGAGGTCGTCTAGAGCAAACTGGTCCCGCGAGTTGCTACCGCTCACGTCGTCACTCAGGAACTCCAAGAACAAGCACTCGCCATCGGCGATGACGACAGGAAACGTCTCCAAACGCGTTGAGACGACCCAGGCAGGAGTAGAGTCGGCCGCCTCAGGCGAGATTACCGCCGTGTTCGCCACGGCCGTGTAGCTCCCAGGCTCGGTCCCACAAGTGCCTACCGCATAGCCGAGTTGGCCGAACGAATTAGACCGCGCCTGGTCATTGTAAACGTGCACCTCGTATGCCACGGTCGCCGAGGCCGTACTTGTGCTGGTGTTGTTCTGCGCCTGTACGACGAAGGTGCCCGGGGTGAAGTCGTTGCCCGTTGGCTGCACCCCCCATGCGATATCGCTCGCGGCGACTTCTGCGGCGTAGATACCCCCTCCGCCGACACCGTCTGCATCAATCGCCCCCGTAAAGTCCCCGCTGGTCTCAGTTCCGCCGAAGGTAAGCGGCCCGTCCGTCATCCCGGTAGCGATGTAGGTGTCCGAGTCCAGTTGGCCTGCCGTTGGCGTCGGCGCAAAGCCGCTCCCGTCAAACGTGTTGAAGTCGTCCGTGACGGGCGTGTCGAGCGTGGTGATGTCAACCTGGGCGTGTGCGGTCAGCGAAAAGCCGATGCTGAGTAGCACTAAAAGTAGAGTACGCATATCTCTGGTACGTAGTAGATCCAGTAGCAGGCGCCGCTCGACCGGGCGAACGGGGCCTCTGAAGTAGCACCGGTTCGTTTTAGGGCCCGAGACGGGATGTGGGCCTGCTGCGAACTAGGCTGAGCGCCGAAGCCGTCGGACCGCATAGGCTGCGCCGGCGAGCGCGAGAAGGCCAAGCCCGCCATCAACCGGCACAGGGGGCGGTACGTCTGGCAGTTCTGGCCCCACCATCCATTCTTCCTCTAAGAGCGGGAGCAAGTCTTCCACGACGGTCTCGTGCTCCGGCACTCCATAGGGTGTCGGTTGGGCGGGTTGCGCCCAGTCGGGTAGCGATTGGGCGTGCGTTGGCGCGATGGCTAGCAGCAGAAAGGCGAGGACAGCCATGGCTCCCATGGCTACTCCCGCGCCGTGCTGCACGAGTGGACGCAGCATGACTGATAGGGAGGATGAGTGAGGTGGTAGGCGGATAGACTAGCAGTCAGCGCCCCACAACTGCAAAGCAGGGCGTGTTATGGCTATGTCAACGCCTCGCGCTATCAGAGCGAACAGGTACTGTATGCGGGTTGGGTGCGCCATTTTCATCCTGCCTGACTCTTCATTCTCAAAATCCGTCGCGCATTCGTTCCGCATTGCGTCAAGTGTTGGTCGCTTCCTGTCGACCCGCTAGTTTGTGGGCTCACCTCCCCACCGTGTGTCCATGCCCACCTCTCTTCGCGTCGGTGTCTACCTCGCCGACCAGAATCCCCACCGCGACCGCTCTCTCGGTATCAGCACCGTCACCCAGTCTATCCTGGATGGACTGAATGCGGAGCCTCGCCTTGCGCTGACAGCCTGGACCTCCCGTTCTGCCCTGCAGCCCGAGGCACCGGTACCGACCCGTTCACTCCCGTTCCGCACGGATACGGCCGCGCCTCGCCTACTCGCCGACACGCTGCACCCGTGGCTAATCCCGGATCGTCCCGACGTCTGGTTGTATCCGAAGGGCTACCTCTCGCTGTTCGCACGGCCAACCCGCCCTGCCCTGCTGCTGGTTCACGACGCCATTCTGGACTTTTACCACCGGACGTATCCAGAGGAGCGCTCGGCCGCCAGCTACGCGTACTGGCTGAGCGTCTTGGAGCGTAGCCTCCGCCGCGCCGACCGCATCGCTACGGTGTCGGAGACATCGAAGCAGCAGATTGAGGACTTTGCGCAGCGCCGACGCTTTCGCCTCCCCGACATTGAGGTGGTCTACGCGGCATGCCACTACGAGCACGTCCCCCCCGCCTACACGGCGAAGCAGGACTACGTGCTGCATTTGGCCTCCGATGCCAAGCACAAGCGCACACGCGCCCTGCTCGACCTGTGGCGGCTCGGGCTTGCGCAGGGCCGCGACCTGCCGCGCCTGCTCCTCATCGGCGCGCTCTCCGACGAACTCGCTGCCTATGCGCGCGACACCACGCACGTGGAGGTACTCCCAAGACAACCCGAGACGTCGCTGATCGCGTACTATCAAAACGCACGCGCTGTGCTCGTCCCGTCAGAAATCGAGGGCTTCGGCCTGCCCGTTCTAGAGGCCTACGCACTCGGAACGCCTGCCTGCTACACCGCAGGTACGTCGATGGAAGAGGTCTTGGCCCCCTACACTCAGATTGGCGGGTTCGACCTCGACGAGCCCGATTCGTTCTGGAACGCGCTCGACACGGCCATGGCGATGGATCGGAGCGCCATCGAGACTGTCCGGGCGCAGTTGCTCGAACGCTACTCGAAGGCGCAGCTGCGCGCTCACATCACCGCCGCGCTCTATCGCACGGCCGAGGCCCCGTACCGGGACCGTCGAAAGGCGTCACGGCCCGTCACGGCCGTACCGTCGCTGATGCCAAGCGAACCGCAGCCCACGACCTGAAGGCAGCACGAGTTTACGCGCTCTCAGGGACGATAGCGATGGACGAGAGACGTCCAGGCTTAAACAGGGCCGCCGCAACATCGCGGACTTCGTCGGAGGTGACCGCGTCTACCTGGGCAATCACGTCGTCGAGGGTGAAGTAGCGCCCGAAGGCGAGTTCGACCTTGCCCATGCGCATCATGCGGTTGGACATGCTTTCCAGCCCAAGCATCATGGAGCCCTTGAGTTGGGTCTTGGCGCGGTTGAGCATCCGGTCGCTCACACGCCGCGTGGCGAGTTTTTCGAGTTCGCGCTCGACGAGGTGCCGCGCCCGGTCAACTTTGCCCGCGTCCACCCCAATGTAGACGCCGAAGTCACCGGCATCGGCGAGCATGTTGGCGAAGGAGTAGACGCTGTAGCAGTAGCCGTACTTCTCGCGGATGTTTTGGCTTAGGCGGCTGGACATACCTCCGCCGAGCACGGTGTTAAGGATTGAGACCGTGGTGCGGCGTTCGTCCAGCAAGCCCCACGCACGGGTGCCCACGACAAGATGCGCCTGTTGGATGGGCTTGCTGTGGACGACCTGCCGGGGTGCGTAGCCGTTCACCGGGGCGCGCTCGAAGGGCACGGGGGGACGGTCGAAGCCTGCAGTGAGCTTGCGCACCAGCGCTACGACGGCGTCGTGTTCGACGTTGCCCGCCACCGAGACGACTAGCCGGTTGGGCGTGTAGCGCGTCGCCACGAATTGCTGCAGATCGTCGCGGGTAAAGCTGCGCACTGTCTCGGGCGTACCGAGCACGGGCCAACCGAGTGGGTGGTTGGGGTAGATCGTCGCCTCGTAATGGTCGAAGATCAGGTCCTCGGGGGCGTCGGCGTACATCTTGATCTCCTCCAGCACCACGTCTTGCTCCTTCTCGATCTCCTTCTCTGGGAAGGCCGGCTCCAGGGCGAGGTCCAGCACCACATCGAGAGCGCGGCCGAGGTGTTCGTCGAGGGCGCGGGCGTAGTAGCAGGTGTATTCCTTCGAGGTGAACGCATTCAGGTAGCCACCGACCGCTTCCATGCGCTGCGCGATGTGGTGGCCGCGGCGCCGCGTGGTCCCCTTGAACACCATGTGCTCGATGAAGTGAGCCAGGCCCGCCTCTTTGGGCGCTTCGTCGCGGCTCCCTGCGCCGATCCAAACTCCCACAGAGACCGAGCGCACCGAAGGGATCTGTTCCGTGACGACGCGCAGGCCGTTGGGTAGAATCGTGCGTTCAAAGACGGGGTAGCCGAGGTCCAGCGAGGAGGTGAGTTGCATCAAGGCGACGTGGTCCAGGAGAGGTGCGCGGCAGCAGGTCGGCGTTCCCGAAGGCCGAAGTGTGTGCCACCAGTTCGCCCCGGTACAGAGCGCCCCGGAGGTGGGTTCCACCTCCGGGGCGCTCTCGATGTTGCGCGTGTGAATGCGTGGCTGTATGCGCACAGGGACGTTTTCACGCCCACACCCGCCTACGTTCGCACCGCACTCGCACCGCACTGTGGGCGTGCTTAGTCACGGCGTCCGCCACGGCCACCGCCGCGACGACCACCACCACCGCGGCGGCCACCGTCCCGACCACCGCCTCGGCTATCGCGGCGCTCGCGACGCTCGCGCATCTTGGCCTTCTCCTCCTCCGTGGGCGGTGGGAGGAACGGCTTGTGGCTCACGCGGAGCTTGCCGCCGTCGCGCACCTCGATCAGTTCGACTTCGATACGGTCGCCGATCTGGACGATGTCTTCGGGGCTGTTGACGTAGCCGTGGGCCATCTCCGAGACGTGGAGGAGAGCCTCCTTGCCCGGCATCAGCTCCAGGATTGCGCCGAAGGGCAGCATATTGACCACCTTCGCGTCGTAGCGGTCGCCCACTTCGGGGACCGACACGATGCCCTTGATGACCTCGATGGCCTTCTCAGCACCGGGGCCTTCCTCGGCCGCGATGGTGACATAGCCCTTGCCGTCGGCTTCCGCGATGTCAATCTTGGTGCCGGTATCGGCCTGGAGGCCTCGGATGTTCTTGCCGCCCGGCCCGATGATCTCGCCGATGAACTCGGCAT
>JBCCLD010000101.1:0-12367 GCA_039027055.1 Bacteroidota bacterium | reverse complement strand
TCCAGGCGCGGAAGTCGCCTGGAGCGGCTGCAACCCGCTCTCGACGAATGACGAGGTCGCCGCGGCCCTCGCCGAAGGCGGCACCGAGATCTACGCCTGGTACGGCCAGAACACCGAGGACTTCTACTGGTGCATCGACCGCACCATCGACAAGACCCCGAACACGACCCTCGACGACGGCGCCGACCTCATCTTCCGCGTCCACAGCGCCTTCCCGGAGAAGGCGGCCGACATCATCGGCGGCTCTGAGGAGACGACCACCGGCGTCCACCGCCTCCGCGCGATGGCCGACGACGGCAAGCTCCTCTACCCGGTCTACGCCGTCAACGACTCCGCCACCAAGCAGGAGTTCGACAACGTCTACGGCACCGGCCAGTCGACGCTCGACGGCATCCTCCGCGCCTCCTCGATCCTGATCGCAGGCAAGAACTTCGTCGTGGCGGGCTACGGCCACTGCGGCTCCGGCGTGGCAATTCGCGCGAAGGGCCTCGGTGCCAACACCATCGTCTGCGAAGTCGACCCGGTCGCGGCGCTCAAGGCGACCCTCGAAGGCCACCGCGTCATGTCGATGGCGGAAGCCGCCGAAGTCGGCGACGTCTTCGTCACGGCGACGGGCATGAAGGACATCATCCGCGGCGAGCACTTCGCCCAGATGAAGGACGGCGCGCTCGTCTGCAACACGGGCCACTACGACGTGGAGCTCAACCTCCAGGAGCTCGCCGAGATGTCGAACGACACCCGCGTGATGCGCCAGGACAACCGCGAGTACACGCTCGACAACGGCAACCGCATCTACGTCCTCGGCGACGGTCGCCTCATCAACCTCGCCGCCGCAGAGGGCCACCCCTCGGAGGTGATGGACATGAGCTTCGCCAACCAGTTCCTCGCGCACCTCAGCCTGATCCAGAAGCACGAGGCTGGTGAGACCCTCGCCAACACAGTGTTCACGCTCCCGGCGGAGTTCGATACCGAGATCGCGCGCAAGAAGCTCATCACGATGGGCATCAACATCGACGGGCTCTCGGACGACCAGGTCGTCTACGCCACCGACTACTCGGCCGGCACCTGATCTCAGGCACCTGAGCCGGACCGATTCAATCGGATCTGACGAGGGCCGTCCTGCACTGCGCGGGGCGGCCCTTTCCCATGGAAGAGCGTAGCGGGCACAGACGAGCCAGGCGGTGGCCAGGCACGACGGACCTGTGGTGGGTAGGGCACTCGACACACACTCGCCCGCCCCGCGTTTTCGCGCTACCTTCCGCTTCTTTTTGCCTCCGCCGCGCTTCTCCGTGCCTCGCCTCATCGCCAACGCTGTGCTCGTGCTCGTGCTGGGCGCGTCCGCCGTGAAGGCGCAGCCTCGCCCGGCGTCTCCGGACTCGCTGACGCAGGCCGACACGCTGCGGCAGTACGACCTGCAGGAGATCGCCGTCCAGGGCACAGAACGCGTGGACGGGCCCGTCGCGACGGTGCAGCGGGTGACGCTCGCGGTGCTGGAGCAGGAGGCCGCCGCGTCCGTCGCCGAGGTGGCCCACCACATCCCGGCGGCGCATACGCTGACCAACTCGCGCGGCGAGACGCTGCTCTACCTCCGCGGCGCAGGCGAGCGACAGACGGCGCTCTTCTTCGACGGGGCGCTGCTCAACGTACCGTGGGACAACCGGCTCGACCTCGCGGTCCTACCGGCGGGGCTCGTCGGGGGGTTGACCGTCGCGAAGGGTCCCTCGGCAGTGGAGTACGGAGCGAACGTGCTCGGCGGAGCGGTGAACCTGACCTCGCCTTCGCTCGACGGCGACGGGCGCTACACCGAACTCGACGTCCTCTACGGCACCCAGTCGACGGCGCAGGCTAATGCCACGCACTTCGGTCGGCGCGGGGGCTTCGGCTATGCGGGCCTCGTCAGTGTCAACCGCCAGTCAGGCCTGCCGCTCGGGCAGGACGCCGATCTCGCGTTCAGCCAGACTGACGATGCGCTCCGGACCAACACGGACCGGCGGATGGTCAGCGGCCTCCTCCGGGGCACCTACGACTTCGAGCGCGGCCCCCGGATTGGCGTGACGCTGCTGCACGTGGACGCCGCGCAGGGCGTCGCGCCGGAGGGCCACGTCCCGACCGAGGAGGCCCGGCTCTGGCGCTATCCGCTCTGGCGCTACACGATGGGCATTGCGAGCGCGCAGGGGCGGTGGGCCGCCGCCACCTGGAAGGCCACCGCGTGGCTGAGCGCCTTCGACCAGACGATCGAGTCATACGGGTCGCTGGCCTACGACACGCCGCTGGAGCGCCAGGACGATGCCGACCGCACGGCTGGGCTGCGGGTGACGGCCGCGCGACCCCTCGGCTCGGGTACGCTGCGCCTCGCGCTCAACGGTCTCACTTCGCTTCACCGGCAGCGCGACCAGGAGGTCGCCGTCGACGCCCTCGCGCCCGAACTGCGCTACCAGCAAGTCCTCGCGAGCGCTGGCGGCTCGTACACGCATCCCCTCGGACGCGGTTGGCAGGCGACCCTCGGCGGCAGCGTCGACGCGATGACCCTGCCACAGACCGGCGACAAGCCTGCCCGCGATCCGTTCTCGGCGCTGAGCGTCCTCGGCGGCGTCCGCTACACGAGCCCAGCCGCCGGCTGGCGCGTGCACGCCTCGGTCGGGAGGAAGACGCGCTTCCCGACGATGCGCGAACTCTTCGGCGAAGCCCTGAACCGGTTCCTCGTCAACCCGACGCTCGAGCCGGAGTCCGCCTGGCTCGCTGAAGTCGGCGTCGCGCTGGAGCGTGGCCCCGTACAGGTCGAGGCCGTGCCGTTCCTCACGGTGACGGCCAACACCATCGACCGGCGCAGCGTGACGGTGGACGGGCGGCGGCTCCGGCAGCGCATCAACCTCGAGGGGAGCTACGTGCTCGGCGTCGAGGTCGCGGCGCGCGCGCGCTTCGCGCGGCACTGGAGCTTGGGGGGGCACCTCACGGCGATGAGCGCCCGGCAGCGTGGCGCCGTCGATGGTACGCGGCCGCGTCTGACCGAAACCCCTGCAGCGGTCGGCACGCTCACCCTGCGGTACACGAGCCCAGCGGGACTGGCTGCCCTGGTCGGGGTCCGCTACCGGGGCACGGCGGTGTCGCCCGACCCTGACAATCGCCTCGTCACGCTGCCCGCCACCGTGACGGTCGATGCGCGCGTTGGCTATCGGCTGCTACGCCGACCTGGTCGCTCCGCGGAGGTGTTCGTGCGCGGCGACAACCTCGCGGACGTCGCTCCGCAGTACCAGCTTGGACTGCCGGGGCCGGGGCGAGCCGTCCGCGCAGGCCTCACGGTGAGTTTCTAGCCAGCTGTTTCCACGTGTGGCTGGGTATGGTTCGAGCGTCGCGGTGTATGTTGATTGACGATCCGCACACCACCTCTACAGCCAAGCCTTGTGCTTGCTACCGCCTCCCTACTCCGCGTCGGGGTTAGCCTCAGCGTCCTGGCCGTGCTCGGCCCTACGTGCTCGCAGCCGTCGCCTGCGTCGGTGAGCAGCGACTCTGGCTCTGAGACAGCCGTCCCCTTCCAGCTCGTGTACGAGGCCCAGCGTGGCCTGGATTGCCCGGTCGCGTGCGTGACCCGGCTGACGCTCACGGAGGACGGCATGCTCACCTACCTCCGCAGCGACGGGGCCGCCTCTGGGCTGGCGGTGGTCGATACGGCTTTTCTCGCGACCTCGGCACAAGACTCGGTGCAGGCGCTTCTGGACGGGGCGGGGTTCTTCGCGCTGCCTGCCCAGCTTCCCGAGCAGATCACCGGGTTCTCGGGAAGCACCGCGCGCATTCGCTACGAGAGCGCTGCGCGCAGCCACACCGTCGCGGTGCTCCCAGACGCGCTCACCGCCCCTGGCCACGAACTGGCCCCCGCCGTACGCCTCCTTTTGGCCGACCTGCGCGCCTCCTTGCTACGACCCCTCGGACTCAGTAGTGACGGACTACCCACCGATGCCCTCCGCCCCGACGCTCTCCTGCCCTCCGTGATAGACTGACCCCACGTCCTCTCTCTTCCGCCTCGTCCACATCATAGATCCATGTCTTCCGCTCGATACGCTCTTCTTGCCCTCGTTGGGGCCGCGTTTGCTGCATTTGGAATCTGGGCGCTCACGTCCGAGTCGGACACGGAGCGCCTCCAACGCGAGCGCGCGGCTCATACCGCCTACGTCAACGCGCTCGCCGCCGAATCGAAGGCACGCCCTGAGAAGAAGGGACCGGACGGGCTCGACGGCCCCGGCAAGGCTGCCGAGTTCGAGTTCCTGAGGACGATGGATCCGGCTACGCGCACCATCCCCTACGAGCGCCTCTGGGAAGCCAACGAGCTCGGGCAGCGCATGGCCGCCGGCCGCGTGGCCCCCACGACAACCTCCGCCTGGAGCGAGCGCGGCCCGAACAACATCGGCGGGCGCACGCGGGCGCTCATGTGGGATCCGAACACTACCGACACGTTCTGGGCTGGCGGCGTCTCGGGCGGCCTGTGGCAGACGGCCGACATCACCGACGCGGCCGAGCCGTGGACGAAGCAGAACGACCTCTGGGACAACCTCGCCGTCACCGCGATGGCCTACGACCCCACCAGCACCAGCACGTTCTACGTGGCCACGGGCGAGGGCTTCTTCAACAGCGACGCGGTGCGAGGCGGCGGGCTGTTCAAGTCGACCAACGGCGGAGGCAGCTTCACCCGCCTCGCCAGCACAAACCCGGCCTCCAACTTCGCGTTCACCTACATCAACGACGTGGTGGTGACCCCGACCGGGACCGTGCTTCTGGCCACGCGCAACCGCTTTTCCAACTTGGCCGCGGGTATCCTGCGCTCGACCAACGGCGGGACAAGCTGGTCCACGGTGCTGTCCGGAAACAATGGCGCCGTCAACGCCGCGTCCGACCTGAAGGTGGATGCCGATGGGGACATCTACGCGGGCATGGGCGTGATCGGTCAGACGGGCAGCGTCTGGAAATCCACCGACGATGGTGCGACGTGGACCCAGCAGGCGCTCCCGTTCGCAGGCTCCGGCAACGCGAATTTCAGCAACAACTACCAGCGCACGGAGGTGTGCACCGCCCCATCGGACGCCAACACGGCCTACGTCACGACGCAGAGTGCCAACTTCCTCAACGTCAACCATGTCTTCAAGACGACCAACGGCGGCATGACCTGGTCGAGCGTGGCGACCCCGTCGCCGACGAATGGGCAGGCCTGGTACGACCTCATCTGCGCCGTCGATCCCAACAACGCAAACCGGGTCTACCTCGGCGTCGCCGTGCGGATGTATCGCTCCACCAACGGGGGCAGCTCGTGGACGAACGTCGCCGGGAGCACCAGCATCACCGGCTCTGGACTCCACCCCGACCACCACGCCATCGCCTTCCGCCCTGGGTCGTCGTCCGAGGCCGTGTTTGCCCACGACGGCGGCATCGACTACACCGCGAACGCGAACGTGAGCGGGGCGACCGTGCCCAGCTACGTTAACCGGAACAACGGCTACAACGTCACGCAGTACTACGGGGGCGATCTCAGCCCGACGGCGGGCTCGAATGTCCTCGTGGGGGGCACGCAGGACAACGCCACGCACCAGATCAACAACGCGGCCATCGGTGCAGCGGCGGTGCCCAGCCCGCTCAGCTGCTGCGACGGCGGCTTCACCATCATCGACCAGGACGACGCCAACTTTGCCATCGGCCAGGCTCAGTTCGGGTTCTCCGCGCGCAGCTTCGACGGCGGCGCGACCTTTGGCGGAGCGGCTGAAGGGGGGGACTTCTTCCTGGGCCAGAACAGCGACCTCTTCATTGCCGCCCTCGCGTTCGACGACCGCGAGGACCTCATGTTCAGTACGCTGGATCCTGGAGGGATCGTCCTGGGATCTAACATCAAGAACACCAACGTGATTCCAACGCTGTCAGGCGTTGGTATCCCAGGCATGACTGGGCTGGCCTCGACCTTCGCGGCGTCGCCGTTTGCCACGCCGGGCACATCCACCGTGCTGATCGGGACGAACGGCGGCCAAGTGATTCGCGTGGTGGGGATCGAGCCTGGGGGGGCTGGCGCGGTGACTGACATCTCCGGCACCATCAACGCGGGCAACATCTCGTCCATCGAGTTTGGCGAGGACGAAGATCACCTCTTGGTGGCGGTCTCCAACTATGGCGTCAACAGCGTCTACGAGTCCACCGACGGCGGCGTATCGTGGATCGACAAAGACTCCGCCTCGCTGCCCGATATCCCCATCCGCTGGGCGACGTTCAACCCGAACAACTACGACCAGGTGCTGCTTGCGACGGAGTCGGGGCTGTGGGAGACCGCGAACTTCTCGAACGCGAACCCCACGTGGAGCCGCGTTCCGGGCTTCCCGACAGTGCGTGTGGATCAACTCCAGTACCGCGTCTCAGACGAGGCGGTCGCCGCGATCACGCACGGGCGCGGCATCTGGACGGCGACGTGGGCCCCGCCCGCCTCGGCGACGTATGCCGACAACGCAACCGGCGGCGAGAATTGGCGCATGGTCGCCTCGCCCGTCCCGACGGCGACGCTGGACGACCTGCTCGGCGGCATGTGGACCCAAGGCTTCACCGGTGCGGACACAGAGAGCGGCAGCCCCAACGTCCTGCGCTACGACGAGTCCGTCGCCGGCGACGCGGGCCAGGGCTTCACGGCCCCAGCTAGCCAGAGCGAGGTCATGGGCGCGGCCCGCGGCTACATCGTCTACCTCTTCAGCGACGATGACTTCGACGGCACGGCCGAAGGCTTCCCGAAGTCGCTCTCCGTCACCGGCGTGACGGGGACCGGGACCGTGACGCCCGCGGTGAGCTACACCGACAACGGACCGACCAACGACGACGAAGGCTGGCAGCTCTACGGCAACCCGTTCGACGAGGCCGTGGACTGGGACGCGTTTGCCCGCTCGGGCTTCGACGCCACGGTGCAGGTCTGGGACCCGAACACGTCCAGCTACCGCGTGTGGGACGGGACCGTGGGCACGCTCACCGACGGCGTCATCGCGCCGTTCCAGGGCTTCTTCGCGCGCGCGCAGTCCGGCGCGGCCACGTTCTCCATCCCCGAGGCGGCGAAGGCGAGCGGCGGCACCTTCTACGGCATCACGACGGGCGACGCGCCCAACGAGGCCTCGGTGCGGGGCGACGACGGCACGCTGGCGCTGACGCTCGACACCCCTGCCGGGCAGGCCCAAGCCTGGGTCCGCTTCCGCGAAGAAGGCACGCGCGGCATCGACGGCTTCGATGCACCGACGCTCGGCCCGCTCGCCTGGACGTATGCGCTGCTCTACACTGAGGCCCCCGAGCGCGAGTCGGCCACCGCGGTGGGCCTGACGATCAACGCGCTGCCTACGGTCACGAGCGAGAGCGCCGACGTCGTCGTCCCGCTCGGCCTCGAAGTGCTCGCCGACGGCAGGCCAAGCAGCGGCACGTTCACCCTCGCCTGGCCGAGCGTTCCAGCGCTCCCCGACGGCTGGTCGCTCACGCTCACCGACCAAGCGACGGGCGAGGTGATCGACATGCAGGCGCAGGACCAGTACGCCTTCGTCTGGGAGCCAGGCCCGGCCGCGCGCAGTCGCGACGTTGATGCGCTGGTGCCAGAGGGGCTGCGCTCCGTCGTGGCGCGGGTGCAGGCGGCAGACCGCTTCGTCCTTCGCGCCGGGCAAGGCGTCGTCGTGGGGACCGACGATGCGGCAGCCCCTGGCGTGCCAGACGTGCTCACGCTGGAGAGCAACTACCCGAATCCGTTCACCCAGTCCACCACGATTCGCTTCGGCCTCCCCGTCTCATCGGAGGTGCGGCTGGAGGTGTACGACCTGCTGGGGCGGCGCGTCGTCACGCTGGTTGACGAAACGCGGGCCGCGGGCTGGCACGAGGTCGACCTGGAGCGGGCCTCGCTGGCGAGTGGGACCTACATCTACCGCATCGAGGCGGCCGGGGAGACCCGCTCGAAGCAGATGGCGCGGGTCCGCTGAGCTTCCGTCGCCCGGTCACTACCGTTCCGGTCTCTCGCGAGGGCCGCTCCGCGTAGCGCGGCTCCGCGCAGCGCGGGGCGGCCTCCGCTGTTTTGCTTCCAGCAAGGGGCGAGAGAGGCCGGACTCCTACACCCACGCCTCGTAGTCGCGCACCATCTGGGCGTGGAGGGCCGCGAAGGTGTCGTAGATGGCGGCGTGAAAGAACGGCAAGGGCTCTGGTCTGTGACTCCAGGTGAGGTGCACCACCGCGAACCCATCGTCGAGTTCGAAGGCCACGTCGTCGCAGTCGAAGCGCCGAGCAATGGCACGCGCCGTCCAACAGCGATCGTAGAGCAGGTGGTTCGAGGGGACTTCTTTCCTCAATTCGCGCTCCGTGGATCGAGCAAACGCCTCGGGGATCGGCCCCCACGGCATGTCGAGCGACTCAGCCCACCCAGGCGTCACTTCTCGATCACGACGGGTGTGCCGGGGCGGACGTCCTCCCAGAGCAGGTCCATGTGCACGTTGCGCAGGGCGACGCAGCCGCGCGTCCAGGCGCGCTGGTTGCCGGAGCCGTGGCCGTGCAACTCGATTAGCCCGCCGAGCGCCGTGTTCTGCGGCGGCTCGCGGAACTCCTCCTCGGCCCGCACGATGGTGGCGTACTGCTGCGCCGTGATGAGGCCCTCGCGGAGACCCCGCTGGGCGTCCTCGGCGTTTGGGTAGTTCAGGACGAAGGCGCGGTAGTACTGCGAGCGGCCATGGAGGCGCGTCACGAAGTAGGTGCCCTCGGGGATGCGGTAGTGCTCGTGCTCGCCGAGGCGGGAGCGGCGCACCTTGTCGTCGGTCGGGTTCATCGAGACGTCGATCTCCATCGTCCGGACGAGCTCGTGGCCCTCGTAGACGAACAGCAGGCGCTGCTGCTTCGACACCTTGATCCAGAGGTTGGAGAGGTCGCTCATGCGCACCCAGCCTTCCACGAAGCCCTGCCGGACGAGGTGGAAGCCGCCCGAGCGGCGGAGGCCTTGCACGGCGAAGCGGTACTCGAGCGTGCCGATGCGCTGGCCGCCGGGGGCGTCGTAGACCACCACCCCACGCTCGACGGGGTAGAAGACCGGCAGGTTGATGTTGATCCCCTCGACGATGTCGTTGGGATGGGGCGTGCGCGGGGTGGCCGTGGCGCTGGTGGTGCCTTGAAGCAGCGGGACCGGGAAGGCCGTGGCCATCTCCGACGGCCCGGAAGCCTGGTCTTGGGCATGGGAGGTGGGCACGCTCAGCGGGAGCGCGCTCAGCAGAACGGCGAGGCAGCCAACGGCCAGCGGGGCACTGGCGGCAGGAAGGCGTCGCATGGCGACCGGATCGCTAGAGGGGAAGCAGGTGTGCGTGGGTCCGAAGGACCAAGGTCTAACCCACAATGGGGGTGGAGCTTGCCACATTATACGACATACACCAGCGGAAGGCTTCGAGGGTCCCTTCAAGAACCGCACCATCGAGCAGGCGGGCGGCACTTGAACGCACCGCGTGTGTCGCATTTGCGGGCGCGAAGCCGTGGCCCACGGTCTCCAGCGCTTCGATGTCGCCCCCCGTGTCGCCGATGAACGCGAGCGCACTGAGCGGCAGCGCCTCCTCGTCGGCGACCCACCGCATCGCGTTGGCCTTCGTGAGCGCCTCCGGCACCACGTCCACGGACACCTCGGTGTGGAACACGTGGAAGCCGCCGCCCAGCTGCTCGGCCACGAACGCCTCCACCTCCGGCATGGCCGCCTCGATGGTCGCCTCGCTTGGCGCGACGAAGCCCGCCTGCGCCTGCTTGGCGTGGTCTACCGAGAGGCCGTCAAAGCGCGGGACGAGGGTGCGTTCGAGGAACCGCCGCGCCTCGGCGAGGGCGTCGCGGACGTCGTCGGTGAGCGCCGGGTGCCAGCGCGTCGCGGCGCTCGCGAGGTCGAACCACCCGGCCCCGCTTTCGAAAAGCACCGGCCCGCGCGCGTCGAGCGCCTGCGCCACGGCTTCAGCGTAGCTATAGGAGCGTCCTGTGCAAATGCCGAGGCGCGGCGCGTGCGGCTCCGTGGCTAGCGCCGCCAACTCGGCCAGCCGGGCGAGGTCCCAGGGCTGGTACGGCACCGAGAGGCAGCCGTCGATATCGGAGAGGAAAAGCTGGATCACGGGTGGCGCTGGTCTGAGGGTCGAGGGTCGAAAAGGTGCTCGCACTTCGGGCATGGGTCAAGCGCTGCCGCATTCCTCCCCGGCTCTTCGTCTCCCCAGCTCTTGGCTGCGCGACCTCGGTATCAAGGTGTCCGCGTGCCTCTGCGTCCGCGTGGCGCGCGCCCAAGTGTCGAGTCAAGGTGAACACGCAACACGCAATATCTCCTCGGCTATCCGCCATCCACGAACGCAGAGCACTCGGCTCACCGTATCCGCATCGGGACACCAACGGGTCGAATGGTGGGCGGTCGCTCGCCGGTGAGCGTCACCTGGCCGTCGGCGAGCGCGACGGCTTGGGTGGCGCCCTCCTGCAGGATCTGCAGCTCCGTGGCAAGGCCATCGAGCAAGCCGGCGTCGTCCTCGACGGTCCAGGTGAGCAGGCCCGTCGTGTTGTCCCATCCGGTGCGCAGCGTGGGGATCTGGGTGCCGTAGACCCAGTAGTCGAAGAAGGCGTCGAGGTCGCGTTCCGCCTCGTCCTCCAGCAGCGTCTGGAAGGCGACGGTCGAGAGCGGGCGCTGGTCGAGGCCGTACTCGGCGTAAGTGCGGCGGAGCGCGCGCACGAAGGCGTCGTCGCCGAGGGTGAGGCGCAGGAGGTGCGTCACGCAGCCGCCCTTGAGGTAGACGGTCCGACCGACGAGGTCCATCGGGTCCTCAACGGTGTCGAGCACGAGCGGCTGGCGCGCGTCGTAGAGGTCGTTGGACGACGCGAAGTCGGCCATGCGGACGCGGAGTTCGCGGGCCATGTCGGGGCCGTCGGCGGCTTCGTAGAACATCGTCGTGAGGTAGCTCACGATGCCCTCGGAGAGCCAGAGGTCGGCGTAGTCGCGGATCGTGACGCGGTTGCCGAACCACATGTGGGCGACCTCGTGGACGTTGACCTCCTCGACGATGTTGCGGATGACGTTGTGGCTGCGGTAGGTCTCGCCGTAGAGGTCGTGCCGCAGAAACGACGTGGCCGCGTTCTCCATGCCCGCGAACGGAATCGGCACTTGGGCGGTGGCGTACGTGTCGAAGGCGTAGGGCCCCAGCGTCGCGTCGAAGTAGGCGAGCGTCTCGGGCGTGCGGACGAGCCAGCGCGCGTCGGTCGTGTCGGCCCCGAGCAGGTGGTGGCGGATCGGCACCGTCGCCCCCGAGGGTAGCGTGACCGACTGCTCGGTCGTGGCGAAGGCGCCCACGGCGAAGGCGAACGTGTAGACGGGCACGGCGGCATCTAGCTCAAACGTCCAGCGTTGCTCGTGGTCGCTCACGCTCACCGGGGATGCGGGCCAGGATCGCCCAGAGGCCACCACCTCGAAGGTATCGGGCGCGGTGACTTCGAGTATGAGCGTTGCCGGGTCGGCAGGGTGGTGGACGGCGGGCAGCCACGACGCCCCGCGCAGGAACTGCGAGTCGGTGAAGACGACGGCCTGACCCTCGGCATCCTCGTAGAACAGCCCGTCCTGGGGCCCTTCAAGGAGATACTCCACATCGATAAAGGAGCTACCTCGGGGAAACGGGACGTAGAGGTGTCCTGCCTGGTACGTCACGCCCACCTCGGAGCCGTCGACTTGGACGGACCGGACCGCCCGCTCGTCGTCGAAGCGAACGCGCAGTGTGTCGTGTCCTGACGCCTCGCCTACCACGATGCGCGACAGCCCGCGGACGACCTGCGCGCCGGGGTCCACGTTCAGAAAGACCTCGTAGCTGTGCACGTCCATGCCCTCCTGGGGCGGGAGCGCCTGCGGGTCGCGGTCGCACGCGGCGAGGAGGAGGGCGAGCGTGAGGAGGAGGGCTGTTTTCCACCCCCCGTTCTTGCGTCGCCTCCGCTTTCTCTTCTGACGAAGACGAACGCTCCGCTTCTCAGAACGGTGGTGCTCGTGATTGTGCTGAGCCACCGGCTTCTCGACCTTGTCGTCCTGAGCGCAGGCCCGAAGGACCGGAGTCGAAGGATCTGCGGAGCATCTCTCTTGCTTCATCCAAAGCACCGAGGTGAATCAGAGACCCTTCGACTCGCTACGCTCGCTCAGGGTGACAATGAGGATAGGGTGGTCGATGGGACGGTGCGTCACCAGGCCTTCACACCCACATATGCCCCCACTCATTCCTCGCCGTCGAGGGCTTGCGCGAAGACCTCCACGAACGCGTCTGAGATGCCCATCGACGAGAAGCCGCCGTCGTGGTAGAGCGTCTGCATCGTCACCATGCGCGTGAGGTCGGAGAGGAGCGTCACGCAGTAGTCGGCGCAG
>JBCCLD010000100.1:0-12379 GCA_039027055.1 Bacteroidota bacterium | reverse complement strand
GACAGGAGGTGCAGGGTCACCGGAACGGTACCTTCGAGAATCCGAGGCGTATCAGAAAGGCCAAATACCTCCTGCAGCCGTACCGACAGCACGGGGTCTGAGGGCGTGCTGTAGTCAAGCGGTCGCTTGGACCCGCTCGGCACCGTGAGGTGGCTCGGCGCCAGCCGGTCTAGCGCCTGCCGCTGTGACCAATCGAGCCGAGATAGCAACACCTCGTCGAGGTGCAGCGTCCGCACCTCGTCGAGTCGGCGCATGCCCATCAGGTGGGGGCGCAGCCACGTGTCGAGAGTATCGGTAAGCGCCATATCCGACACGTCGGGCCACGCCTCAGGGCGAGCATGGTGTAGAAACAGGAGACGACCTTGAAGCCGCCTCGCCTCCGTGGTCCACGGAAGCGTCGCCACACCGGCCTTGCGGATTCCCGTAAGCAATGCCTCGGCGACCACGTCGGGGTCGGGCGACGCGAGCGGGCCATCACTCAGTACGATCGCTTCCAGCTGGCGCTGCCGCCGCGCCATAACGCGGCCCGCTTCGGCGTTCCACCGGATGACGTCCACAATGTGGATCTCTTCGCCAAAGTGAGCGTCGATTTCCGAGGCCGTGATCGGAGCGGCTACGAAGATCTTTGCGGTCCCGCGACGGCTGTCGAGCCCGGCCACGGCGAGAAAGGGGGCATCCGAGATCAACTGGTCGTGCGAAAGCGCGGCCGCCATACCGGAACGCAGCTTGAACCGGTTCGCTGACGACGTGCCCTGCGCAAGGCGATCTGGGTAGGCGAGTGCGACGAGCAGCCCGGCTGCTTCGGTGTCGATGGGCGCGTCGTCCACACGCAAGAGGCGACGCAGGTGCTCGGCTTCGGCGCGGAGGCGTGTCACAGCGCTCCGGTCTATCCGGTGTCCCGCATACATCGGACCTAGCCGACGTGAACGCAATACGTCGAGGCGTAGCCGCAGGTCCGCGTCAGGTGTTGCGAGCCCGTCTGCGCGAAGCGGGTCGCGGTCTCCCAGCAACGCTGCGACTGCGCATGCGGTGCTCCCCAAGCCCAACGTGCGACCAGAGAGTAACATGTGGGCGAGTCGCGGATGTAGGCCCAAGCGGGCCATCGCGCGCCCTTGCCTGGTAGCTGTGCCCTGAGCATCGAGAGCGCCGAGGTGACGCAGTAGGTCACGGGCCTGGCTTAGTGCGGCCGCCCGAGGACGATCCAGCCATCGCAAGACCGCAGCGTCAGCTACGCCCCAGACGGCGAGTTCGAGCGCAAGCGGGGCAAGGTCAGCCTCCGCGATCTCTGGCGCAGAGAATGGTTCAAGATGCTGGTCATCGAGTCGGCCCCATAGGCGGTAGCAGATCCCGGGCTCGGTGCGTCCCGCCCGCCCGCGTCGCTGCTCCGCAGACGCTCGCGATATGCGTACGGTCTCCAAGCTCGTCATGCCCGAGCGCGGCGAGAACCGAGGCGCCCGTGCATACCCTCCGTCGATCACGATACGCACGCCTTCGATGGTCAAGCTGGTCTCGGCGATCGGCGTGGCGAGCACGACCTTCCGACGCCCCGGAGCACACGGCGCGATGGCGGCATCCTGCGCCTTCTGGTCGAGAGCACCGTAGAGCGGGGCGATATCCACATGGGCGGGAAGCGTCGAGGCGCGCAGTAGCGTCTCAGTCCGTTGAATCTCGCCGGTCCCAGGTAAAAACGCGAGCATGCTGCCAGGCTCCTTGGCTAGGGCTGTGCGGACCGCTTCGGCTACCCGGTCGGGCAACGCGAGCCACGGCGGACGGCGGTCTCGAGGCGGAGCGCTGCCCACATAGTGCGTGGCGACCGGGAAGGCGCGGCCCGTACTCGATACAACGGGAGCCGGAGGGGCGTCGTCGGCGGCGAGTAGGCGGGCGATCCGTGCACCGTCGAGCGTGGCCGACATCACGAGCAACCGCAGGTCATCTCGGAGGCTTTGCTGTACATCGAGAGCGAGGGCCAGACCTAGGTCGGCAGCGAGGCTGCGCTCGTGGAACTCGTCGAAGATCAAGCAGCCTATGCCCTCCAGCAAGGGGTCTGACTGAAGCACCCGCGTGACGATGCCCTCGGTGACGACCTCAATGCGGGTGCGGGTAGACGTGCACACATCCCGGCGGACGCGGTAGCCCACGGTATCACCGACCTGTTCGCTAAGCGTCTGCGCCATGCGCCGTGCCGCGGCGCGAGCCGCCAGCCGCCGAGGTTCCAGCATGAGGATGCGCTGGCCTCGTAGCCATGGCTCGCCCAGGAGCGCGAGGGGGACCCTGGTGGTCTTCCCTGCACCGGGCGGGGCTTGGAGCACTACACTCGCATGTGCGCGGAGTGCTGCACGCAACTCTGGCATGACCGTTTCGATGGGGAGGCGGTGCGGCACGGAACAGAAGGTGTGGGAGGGCGACAGAGGCTGCAAGGTAGGACCCCAACGGACGGGTCCGAGGACAACGACAGCGTTCGGCACCGCGTACCTTCACGGGTCTGCCTTCCTCACGTCTACACGTCCGTCTCCGCCGTGCCCACCGTCCTGGCCCAAGACCGCGCTCTCGGTGTGCTCCGCCGTGCGCTCGCCACCGACCGCGTGCCGCACGCGTATCTCTTCCATGGGCCCAGCGGCACCGGCAAGCGCGCCGCCGCCTTGATGCTCGCGCAGGCGCTCGAATGCCAAAACCGCGGACGGACCGTGCCCGCCGACCAACCGTGCACACAATGCCTCCCGTGCACGAAGGTCGCACGGCTGCTCCACCCCGATGTCAAGGTCTACTTTCCGCGGCCCAAAGACGCCTCGACCGAGGACGTGACCGCGCGGCTGCAGCGGCTCGCAAGCAACCCCTACGCCGAAGTGGACTACCGCCGGCGCCCAAGCCTCG
This sequence comes from Bacteroidota bacterium, assembly GCA_039027055.1. Classification (GTDB taxonomy): domain Bacteria; phylum Bacteroidota; class Rhodothermia; order Rhodothermales; family Rubricoccaceae; genus JBCBEX01. The sequence goes on along the minus strand of JBCCLD010000100.1, from coordinate 9,508 downwards.
ACGATCCCCAGTCGGCGTCAAACAAGCAGGCGCTCTACAGCGTCGACTTCACACGGGAGATCATGCGCGAGCAGCGCTACGCGCCTGCGGAGGGGGCCTACAAGGTGGCGCTCCTAATCGACGTGGACGCGATGAACCAGGAATCGGCCAACGCCTTCTTGAAACTCCTCGAAGAGCCCCCGCCGCGCACCGTTTTCATCGGCACCTGCGAGCGCCCCGACCGCCTCCTCCCCACCATCCTGTCGCGGTGCCAACGGCTGCGCTTCGATCCACTCCCCGCCGTTGCCATCGAGCGGGCGTTGACCGAGCAGCACGAGCTGGACCCGCAGCGAGCAGCCTTCCTGGCTCGCCTCGCGGACGGTTCGCTCACGCGCGCGCTGACGCTCAACGAGAGCGAGGAGCTGGGCACCCAACGTGCCCTCGTCGTCCAGTTCATGCGCAAGGCGTACTCAGGGCACCCTGCGGAGATTCTACCCATCGCGGAGGAGGTGGCGCGACTGGGTCGCGAGCGGGTCAAGGGGTGGCTTGCGCTGCTGCTCACCTGGGTACGAGACCTGGTACTCGTCCAGGCCGCAGGGGAGGGGGCCCCCATCGTCAACGTGGACCAACGTGACGCCGTGCACAAGTTCGTCGCATTTGTCCCGCATGCACGCCTCGATGCGATGGCCACCCTGATCGAACACGCCGGAGAGCTCGCGGGCCGAAACGTCGCGCTCCCGCTCGTGCTCAATGTCCTTGCCACAGCCCTGCACGATGCGATGCACGGCCGCCAACGAGCCATGCTCTTTACCCCACTCGCAGAGTCCCGGCAGGCGATGTAGCCACCGCGCACGCAAAGCGCACGGAGCAGCATCCGAACGAGCGAGGCGGCCTGGGTGCGACGTCGTAGTCTACATGAAAGGTGGGCCAAGAAGCTGACCGATTCGGCTCTGCGCACAGGCCTGTCACGTAGCACCGACGTTCTTATTTGTGCCGTGCCCACCTCTGTCCCGCCGTGCCCTACTCTGCTGAGATCAGCCGGCTTCAGCCCGTCGCCTTCCTCCTGCTTCTCGACCAGTCCGCGTCGATGCAGGATCCCTTTGGAGGGGCCGAGCAGCAAGGCGATGCTGCGCCCTCGAAGGCACGGGTGCTGGCGGACACGGTCAACCGTCTGCTACAAAATCTCATCCTACGCTGCGCGAAGGAGGATGGCGTCCGCGACTATTTCCACGTCGCAGTGATCGGCTACGGTGAACGCGTGGACGCGCTCATCCGAACTGATAGGGAAGGAGACGCGCCCTCGGCACTCGTCCCCGTGTCGGCGCTGGCGGACCGGCCACTCCGGCTCGAACCGCGAACGAAGACCATGTCCGACGGGCGCGGCGGCACCGTGGCCCGCGTCGTGCAGACGCCCGTGTGGTTCGATCCCCATGCCAAGAACGGCACGCCGATGTGTCAAGCCCTCGACTACGCGACGCAACTGGTCCGCACCTGGGTCGATGTGTACCCGAGGGCCTTCCCCCCCGTCGTACTCAACATCACCGACGGCGAAGCCACCGACGGCGATCCGCTTCGTCACGCGCAGCAGCTACGCAGCTACGGCTCCGACGACGGCGAGGCGCTCCTGCTCAACGTCCACCTCTCCGACTCGACGGAGCCCCCTGTCTCGTTTCCCGACGATATAGCGGGACTGCCCGACGAGTTTGCGCGCACGCTCTACCAGATGTCGAGCACGCTTCCGTTCACCATGCGTGCGGCGGCTGAAGCGGAGGGGCTACGCATCTCCCTCGACACGCGGGGTTTCGTCTTCAACGCAGACCCGACTGCCCTGGTACGCTTCCTCGAAATCGGCACACGCCCGAGCACGCTACGATGAAGGGCTGGGTGACTGTGGATACGCTCGTGCTTCCCAAGATGGGGCAGGACCCAACCCAGTGCGAAGATGCGGTCGCGGTGCGTACAACCGAGAGAGCCGTCGTTGTAGCGGTTGCAGACGGGGCTACCGAGGCGGCGTATTCCAGAGCTTGGGCTCAAGAACTGGTGCAAGCTGCGTCGAATCTTGAAGAGGCGGGGAAACTCGTAGAGGCTGTCCGGCAGGCCCAGGTCCCGTTTTCGACGCGGCTGGAGGCGAGCCAGACTGATCTGCCCTGGTACGTAGCGCAGAAGGCGCAGCAGGGAGCCTATGCAGCGCTCTTGCGCCTCCGTGTCAAGAAGCACATCGACCTCGACGCTGGCGAAGAGATAGGGAGAGGGGGGGCGTGGCACGCCGAGGCAGTCGGGGACGTCACGCTGTTTCATCTTCGCGCATCGAGGCTCTTGCGAGCTTGGCCAAACGCGTTGCCCTCAGACTTCGGCACTCGGCCTGATCTCATTCATAGCGGCGCAGCCGGCAGTCTAGACCGCGTACAGCAACTACATGGAGCGTGGCAGCCCGGAGATTCGCTGTGCCTCGGCACCGACGCCATCGCAGCGCATCTGTTGGCAGGTGCAGACCGTGCCGTCCGTTTCGCGGCGCGCCCTCGCGGCGATTGGGCAACGGTCATTGGCAAAGCCCGTGCGGAGGGCATGAAGAACGACGACGTGGCGTTCGTACGACTCACCTTCGAGCAGCCGTGAGCCTGCCATCGCCCAGTGACTACCAGGAGGCACTGCAGCTACCTGACCTCGCTTTCGGTGACCCGCTCCTTGCCCAGGGTGCTGTGTCGACGAGCGCCTTGGGGCTGCCACGCGCTCTTACCGGCGCGTTCGCCGTAGTCTTCCAGGTTGAGACAGCGGTAGGACCAAAGGCCGTACGGTGCTTCCTCCATGAGCAAGGCCGGCGTGCACAGCGCTTTGAGCGGGTTCGAGCAGCACTTGAAGCTGCTAACCTGCCGTATTTCGTAGCGTTCGCTTGGCACGAGAAAGGCATTCATGTGGACGACCGCTGGCACCCTATCCTGGTGATGGACTGGGTCGAAGGCATAGCGCTGGATCGCTATGTGGCGGCCCATCACACCGACGCTGAACGTCTGAGGGCGCTGTATGATGCCTGGGTAGGCATGCTTGCGGACTTGGCGACCGCGCAGATCGCGCATGGCGACCTACAGCACGGCAACGTACTGGTGCGCGAAGCCGAGTCGGGAGGTGTCCACCTGACCCTGGTCGATTACGATGCCGTTCAAGACCTACGCGGTCGCGCAATGGGAGCCCTCGAAGTCGGGCATCGTCACTACCAACATCCAGATCGCACAGTCGAGGACAGCGGGCTGGCCGTAGACCTGTTCCCCGGGCTGGTGGTAGCGACGGCACTAGCTGGGCTCTGCGCGGCCTCCTCGCTGTGGGAGCGCTACGCGACTGGGGAGAACCTCCTCTTCCGCGCAGACGACTTCTATGAGCCAGACGCGTCGCCATTGTTTTCCGAGCTGCTCCAAAGTGAAGACGAGCACGTCTGTCGGCTCGCAGGTGCTCTCCATGCTGCGTGCCTGCGCCCGCCCGGTGCGACGCCAACGATCCCAGAAGCACTTGCTGGAGAGTTCTCCGATGTCCCGTCGGGGCCGCGTGCTCGATCTCACAAACCGGAACTGCCTAGCAGGAGGACACGGACCACAAGGCGTGTCGTCCAGGTAGGGACGGTTGCGGCTGCAGCATGCGCCGTTGCGACATGGTGGATACCGTTCGCCCTTGGGGTGAGTCTGGGAATCCTCATCGTGACGGCCGGTACCGTTGCCCTAGGCTGCTACCGCAGCCCATATCGGCGCCGGAGACTACGGATCCAGCGTGAACTCGCCCGCATCGAGCGCTGGGCGGCGGATCTCGACGCCGAAGCACAGCGCATGCGAGCACACTTGGCCCTGGCCGTTGTCGACCGCGAGGCACAGCGGCAGGCTCGGCTCGTCGAACTCCAGCAGTCGGCGTTGCACCGACACCTCCGCCAGCACTTCGTCGGGGAACTGGATGCCCTGGATGGAGTCGGGCATCGAGCGGTCGTGCGGCTCAAGGCCGCTGGCATCCGCGACGCGGCCATGGCGACCCCCGACGCCATCTCGGCCGTCAGTCGCATGTCCGGGCCAACCAAAGTGCGCATTGGACAGTGGCGCTCTACGCTGGCCCGCCGCTACGCCGAGCAGGTCCCGGAGGTCTTACCTCCAGCGGAGGAGCATCGACTACGCCGGCGCGTGGAACGGGTACGCTCTGAAACCGAAGGTGACATTCGCCGCATCGAAACCAAGGCCAACGCGCAACGTGCCGAGACAGCCGCTCTGTACGCACGGCTCTCGTCGATACCCTCGACATCCTTCGTCGACTATCTCCGCTACCTCCTCCGGCCCTAGTACTCCGACCGCTTCATCTTGTCATGCGCAGTGCTATCTCGGTCAACCGCCCCTGTCCCCTCCAATCCAGGAGGAAAACTCCAAACGCAGTGTCGAGGCCAATCCGAGCCGACCGTCTCGACTGGTCACCGTACTAGGGCGTGTGGACACTCGGTCTGATCGGTGCTCTCGGCCTCCGTTCGGCCCCGCCCACCTCTACAGCATGGGGGAGCACTCGGCACCCGATGTGGAGCTTGCCCCAGGCCCCCACCAGGGGCAAGCGCCACATGCGCCGTACAGACTCGCCGTGAAGAGACGAAAACGGCGTCTCGTGAGCACCTGACCCGATCAATGTCCACACCCTAATCCGTGATCGAAGACTACCGCCTCGACGCCTACGACTTTGACCTTCCCGAGGTACTCATCGCGCAAGAGCCCACAGCAGAGCGCGACCAGAGCCGCTTGCTCGTGGTAGAAGCACCCGAGCATGACGGGGAGCACGTCGCATTGACTGATACCGTTTTTGCCCAACTCTCGTCGTACCTACAGCGGGGCGATGTCCTAGTAGTCAACGACTCTCGTGTATTTCCGGCACGCCTTATCGGCACACGTAGCACGGGCGGACGTGCGGAGCTATTGCTCATCGAGCCCCAGGACGACGGGACGTGGACGGCGTTGACGCGGCCAGCGAAAAAGCTAGCGACGGGTGCGACGGTGTCGTTCGGACCTACCGAGGCCCCGACGCTTACAGCCACTGTGGTGGCGGAGGGGGAGGGCGGACGCCGGCAGGTTGCCTTCGACCATGAAGCCAACACATTGGACGAGGCCATCGATGCGGTCGGGCGTATGCCCCTTCCGCCCTACATCCGGCGTCACGAGCCGCGTGCAGCCGATCGCGATCGCTACCAGACGGTCTACGCGCAACATCGGGGCTCAGTGGCGGCCCCCACCGCCGGGTTGCACTTCACACCGGCCGTACTCGACGCCTGCAAGGCGCGCGGCGTGGAGGTAGCACGGGTGACCCACCACGTCGGGTATGGAACCTTCGAGCCCGTCAAAGTAGACGATCTCCGCGGGCATCGCGTGGCCGCAGAACGGTTCACACTAGCCGAACCGGAGGCGGCCCGAATCGAGGTGGCACGTGCGGAGGGGCGGCGCATCATCGCGGTCGGTACGACAACCACCCGAGCTCTCGAATCCGCTGTCGGAGAGAACGGGCGCCTGATTGCGGGCACGCGATCAACCAGCCTCACCATCACACCGGGATACCCGTTTCGTGTGATCAATGGGCTCGTGACCAACTTCCACCTACCTCGCTCATCGCTGCTGGTGCTTGTAAGTGCGCTAGTAGGCCGGGCACGCATCCTCGAAGCGTATGACCATGCCATCGCACAGGGCTACCGATTTTACAGCTACGGAGATGCAATGCTGATATTGCCGTGACCAGTCCGTCCATTGCCCAAAGGACAACGCCCGCCGGGGTGGTGAACCGGCGGGCGTTGGGCGTGGTGGGGATCGTCGGGGATGCGCCAGGGTAGGCAGCGTCTAGAACTGAAAGAGCAAGAAGACGCCGACACCTAGAACCCCAGCACCGATCAGCATGGTCCGCACCATGCGGTCGATGTTGTTCATGACGAGAAGGGTTGGGTGGGGGGTGAGAGCCGACCAGCGGTCGGGGTGGTGTGGATAAAGTAGTGGACAAGGTGGGGTAAACGCCAACGATGTCAGGACGATAGCCGAAGAAAAGCGCCTTATTTCGCAAGAATGGTAGATTTTGTGCCATCAAGTATCACGCGAGGCTCCTCTGCATGCCGTCACCCGCCCTGTTTGTCTCATTTTGGTTCCAATTACGCAATGCCTTACGCCTTGAAGGTAGGTGGTCGCACGTGTTGATGTGGGCGGCCATGCTGATCGGGTGCCTGGGTGGCGCCACGTCCTGCGCAGCGCAGCCCGCTCCGGTGGTCTTCACCGAAGGCATGGTCGTGAGTGGACACCCGCTCGGTACGGATGTCGGGGCTGACGTACTTCGCGCAGGTGGCAGCGCAGCCGACGCGGCGGTGGCCGTCGGGTTTGCCCTCGCTGTCGTGTTGCCGCGCGCAGGGAACCTCGGCGGCGGTGGTTTTGCTCTGCTACGGGCCCCAGACGGAGCCGTCTCGTCCCTCGACTTCCGCGAAGTAGCACCCCAGGCTGCCACAGCCGATCTCTACCTCGATACGGACGGCGTCTACATCACCGAGCTTAGCAAGGTGGGGCACCTCGCCGCAGGCGTTCCGGGAAGTGTCGCCGGGTTGCTCGAACTCCATCTCCGTCACGGGCGCCTTCCGCTTGCCACCCTCATCCAGCCTGCCATCGAGTTGGCCGCGGGCGGTTTTGCGCTGAGTCGGCGGCAGGCACGGCGCTTCAACCTCTATAGCGAGGCCTTCGCACCGGACTCGGCCGCAACGGCGTACTTCACCAAGCGAGACGGCACTCCATGGACGGAAGGAGACCTCTTCGTCCAACGCGATCTCGCAGAGACGCTCACTCGCATCCGGGACGAGGGCCGAGCGGGCTTTTATGCTGGTCGGACGGCGGACCTGATCGTGGCCTCCATGGAGCGGCATGGAGGCCTTATCACGCACGGAGACTTGAAGGCATACGCACCAGTCTGGAGGCCGCCAGTCCGGTTTACCTACCGAGGCCACGACGTCATCTCGATGGCGCCGCCCTCTTCGGGCGGCGTGGCTCTGGCCCAGCTTTTCGGGAGCGTCGAACCCTTCAACTTGCGCCAGATGGGCTGGCTCTCACCCTCGATGATCCATCTCTGCAGTGAAGCCATGCGGAGGGCCTATGCAGATCGAGCAACCTGGCTGGCCGATCCCGCTTTCGCTGACGTTCCCACAAAGGCGCTCATGCGCCGCCGCTACATCCGGGGTCGCATGGCTTCGTTCCAGCCTGATGCCATCACGCCAAGTGAAACGATAGTGCACGGGACCCCAGCGGGCGTGGCTCCTATCCAGCAGAGTGCCTTGGTCGAAGAGTCCCCCGAGACGACGCACTACTCCGTCGTGGACGCCGATGGCTTTGCGATCAGCCTTACAACCACCATCAACGATAGCTTTGGGGCTAAGGTGGCGGTTGCGGGTACTGGCTTCCTTCTCAATGACGAGATGGATGACTTCGCTGCGAAGCCAGGCGTGCCCAATTTCTACGGCCTAGTCGGTGCAGAGGCCAACCGGATCGAACCGGGTAAGCGCATGCTCTCGTCCATGACGCCAACGATCATCGAAGATCCAGAAGGGCGCCTCCGGTTGGTCTTGGGCTCGCCGGGCGGGTCGCGTATCATCACGGCCGTGTTCGAAACCGCCCTCGGGGTTCTCGACTTCGGAATGGACGTACAGGCCGCCGTCGCTGCGCCACGGTTTCACCACCAGTGGAGACCCGATGACACGCTGCTTCTCGAACTGGACCGCACGCCCGCCTCGACGGTCAGCGCGCTCGAAGCCAAGGGGTGGAGCGTCCGTGAGTTTGGGAGCTACACAGCGGTGCACGCGATCGAAATTCGCTACGCCGACAACGGGACCGCTAGGATGATTCCAGGAGTAGACCCCAGGCGGGAGGGGACAAGCCGTATGGAGCGCCCTGAAGAGTGAACAACCAGCCTCTCTGTAGATTGGTGACCATCCTCACATCGCTAGACCTATTTGCGACCTGCGACCCGACCATGGCGACTTACAGCCCTGCCGACTTCGAGGACAGCCCGTTCAACTATGAGCAGCGCGTCCGTGTGCATCTCTACTCCCGGGAGGGATTTCTGCTCGGCACCATTCTCGGCACACTCGCGGCACGGGAGCCCAAGGTGAATGTCGCACGTGACCCCGAAGGTGCACCACAGTACAAGACACTCTACTGGGTGAAAGACCTCGAAGGCTACGAGCGCCCGCACGAGGACCTGCCGGAGACCATGGAGCCGGTCTCAGAGGGTTGGTTTGCCGAGCAAGACATCGAGCCTATCGATGAACGGTTGCCCCCTCACATCACCTTCAACTGACGCGGTTGCGCCTTGCCCCGTAGCTTGACCGTCCTGTCAAACGCTGAACTCTCACTGCAATGTCCCAAGGTATCCGCCGCGCTGTTCTCGTGCTTCTCACAGCAGGCGTCGCGTTGGCGCTGCACATGACGATGGGCTGGGCGTGGACCGTGCTCGCGGCCGTGCTCGGAGGCTTCGTGATGGGTCGGGGCGGAAGCGTGGTGGGTGCCTTGGGCCTCGTGCTGCCGTGGGCCGGCCTCGTGCTGTGGAACCTCGCCTTCTACGGCCCTCCCATGGCGAGGATGACTGAGGCCGTCGGTGGCTTGCTCGGGGGCCTACCGGGGTTCATCGTGCCGCTGCTCACCCTGGTCATCGCGCTGGTGCTTGGGCTGCTAGGCGGCGCAACAGGCGCGTCGCTTCGGAAGCAATTCGTCCCGCAACGTGCGTCGGCACCTAGCCCTTGAGTGTCAGTCAACGTCCGAGCAACTCACGAAGTAGTAGCAGCGCGGGCAGCGGTGCTTGCACTTTGGGTTCACGGGATGCGATCCGCAGTTGGGACCGTGGTCCCAGTAGCACTCGACGGGAGCATCTGAGGCACGGACGTCGGCGAAACGTCAGGGTGGGTCGCAGTTCGGGAACGGGAGTGATTGTTGGGCGGCGTCGACGGAAGGGCGTGGCGGCATGGTGAGGCATCTAGACGCCGGCTGCGCGATGGTAGCGCGCATCCTCGGCCGCCGAGGAAGCTCGGCGCAAGGCTTTTGCGAGGTCGTTGAACTGCTTCCAATCGCCTTTTTCCAGGCGATGCACCGTGTGGCCTATGCCCACGTGGAGGACGCCGTCGATGCGCCGAGGCGTATGCACCGTTTGGAGGGGCGGGTGGTGCCAACCGACAGATACGTCCCAGACGCTTAAGACTAGACCGAATGCGCCTTCGAGTTGTACTTCAGCCGGGGTGCGGCGGAGGTCGAACAGTGTCCACCCTGTTGCGACGAGCCAAACCAGCGGAACAGTCCAGGAGAGGGTCGCGCCAATCGGCTGCTGTTGCAGCATGGCTGCGACGGAGACGACCATCACGGCAACCATCATCGCTCCGAACCCGCGTGAGAGCGCGCGTGCGTAGACCAGCGCAAGGGGCGTGGTGCCTGGGTGGTGACGACTAGTAAAGGTCTGCATGGACACGCAGGCTATCGTGTAGGGAACGCAATACGTGCTAGCGGCGAGGTCGTTCGGT
>JBCCLD010000099.1:0-12481 GCA_039027055.1 Bacteroidota bacterium | reverse complement strand
TCGAGGTCTCCTCGCAGTCCACCGTCAGCTTCGACGACGCCGCGCAAAACGCCATCCGCGAGGCCGGCCGCACCATCAAGAACATCCGCCACGTCTGGGTCGAGTCCTTCGAGATCGAGGTCCAGGACGACGGCAGCCACATGTTCCGCACGCACTGCAAGGTGACGTTCGTCGTCAGCCACGGCGCCGACGCCGGTGGCGACTGATAGCGCCGACGGCGTCGGGTATGCACGTGTGCACGTTCGTATCTCCACGCCCGACGGCGCCAGTGACACCCTGCGCGCCTCGGTCCTGCGGGATTGGGGCGCGCGGCTCAAGCGCCGACGAGCGCTTCCCAGAGCAGCCGAAGCGCCACGAACGCCGCAAACGCCGCGAAGACGAGGCGGACGACGTTCACGTTGAGCCGGTAGACGGCCTTCACGCCCAGGCGGGCCGTGAGCATCGTCGGGAGCGCCAGTAGCAGGCCCCGCCCGACATCGACGTAGCCGACGGCGGTGGACGGGGTGCCGGCTCCAAGGCCGAGGAGGGCGTAGGTCGCCACGCCCATGAGCGAGATGAGGACGATGGTGGCGGTGGAGGTGCCGACGGCGCGCTGGAGGGGCAGCCGCACCAGGCTGTTGTAGGCAGGCACGAGGATCACGCCGCCGCCCACGCCCGCCGCTGCTGCAAGCGAGCCCGCTGCCAGGCCCGTCCCGCCGAGGAACGGCAGCGCCGTCCGCACCGGTCCGACCGTGGCAGGGGCCATGCCCTGTCGGCTTTGCCAACTCTTGCGCAGCATCCGCACCACCACCACGAGCAGCACCACGCCCAGCACCACCTGGAAGGTTCGCGCGTTGTACCACGGCTGCGTCGTCACAAATCGTGACATCAGAAACACTGCCACCGCGGCGCAGCCACCCGTGACGAGGGCCACGCGCTTGTGCACGCCGTCCTTCTTGAGTTGGCTGACCGTTCCCGATGCCGACGCCGCTAACGTGCAAAACAGGCTCGTCCCGAGCACGAGCGGCGTCAGGATGGCGTCGTCCACCCCGATGGCGCGGAAGTAGAAGAAAAAGACGGGGCCGAAGATCACCCCGCCGCCGACCCCGATCAGCCCGGCGATGAACCCACCGATGGCCCCCGTGACGAGGAAGAGGGCGACGTGCAGCGGATCCGGCAAGAGAACAGGCAAAATGGAGAAGGCAGAAAGCGAACGGCTTGTCGCGACCAAAGTAGAACGCGCCGCAACGCTTTGCCTTCAGCCTGTCCCCTTGGGCCTTCCTTACGGTGCCAGTACGCTCCGGTACTGCGCACGGTTGCCGAGGACGGCTACGGCCTGTTGCAACTGCGGGTCGGTGCTGAGCGAGGTGGCGACCTGCGCGGGCTGGCCGACGTAGCGCGAGAGGATCTCCTGGCGTAGCCGCTCGCGGAGGCGCGGCGCATGCCGCTCGAAGTCGGCGTCCTTCTCGTCGGCGATCTCTGCCTGCAACTCAGCCACCTCGTCGTCGGTAGCGTCGTAGCCTGCCTCGTCTAGGTCGGCGATGAGTTCGGCGAGCATGCGCTCGGCGCGCGTCTCGTAGGCGATGTCCTCGGCGTCGACGAAGGCGCGGAAGCGGCCCAGCAGCGCGTCGTCCACGGCGAAGCCGGTCGGCAGCGTCGGTGTCTCGGCAGCGAAGCGGTTGGCGAAGCGGAAGAACGCCGCGCGGCGCACGAGCGCCTCTTCCAGTTCGCTGAATGGCCCGAGGCTGGCCTCGATGTCGGGGTTGATGCCCTGGCCGTCGAAGACGGTCCGGCCGCCAAGCGTCTCGAAGGCGCGGCGCAACGAGTCCGGCACCTCGTCGGCGTGGCCGCCCGCCTCGTCGCGCCAGTAGGTGATGCTCTGGATGCTACGCCCGCTCGGGATGTAGTACTTCGAGGTCGTCATCTTGAGCGACGTGTTGTAGGGCAGCGGGCGGATGATCTGCACGAGGCCCTTGCCGAAGGTCGTCTCGCCGAGGACGACGGCGCGGTCGTGGTCCTGCAGCGCGCCGGCCACGATCTCGCTCGCCGAGGCGCTCACGCCGTCCACGAGCACTACGAGCGGCACGTCGGGCGCGATGGGCGCGGCCTCGCTGCGGTAGACGCGCTCGCTCTCGGCGGCTCGTCCCCGCGTGGACACCACCACCGAGCCCTGCGGGACGAAGTGCCCCACGATCTCGACGGCCTGGTCGAGCAACCCGCCGCGGTTGCCGCGCAGGTCGAGGACGAGCCCCGAGAGCGTGCGCCCTGTCTCATTAGCTTGGGCCTGCATCGTCGCGATGGCGTCCTCGGCCTCGCTCCCCGCGGTGCGCGCGAAGCGCTCGAGGCGTACGTAGCCCACCCCCCGGGCCTCGTCGCCGAGGAAGCCGGAGTGGGTGACGTTCTTGAGCTGGATCTCGGCGCGGGTGAGCGTGAACGCCAGCGCGCCCGGCTCGCCCTCGCGCTCCACGGTGAGGTCGACCGTCGTGCCAGGGGTGCCGCGCAGCAGGGCGCGGAGGTCGTCCTGCTCGAAGACGTCGGTACTCGTCCCATCGACGCTGAGGATGGTGTCGCCGGGGCGCATGCCCACCTCGGCGGCGCTGTAGCCCTCCACGACCTCCACCACCGTGAAGCGTTCGCCGCGCAGGCTCACCGTCACGCCGACGCCGCCGTAGCGCCCCCGCGTCACGATGTCGATGTCCTCGTTGGCCGCCTCGTCGATGAAGACCGTGTACGGATCGAGTGTGCCCAGCATGGCCTCGATGCCCGCGCGCATCATCCGCTCCGGGTCGACGGGGTCCACGTAGCCGGTGGCCAGCTCCTCGTACAGCTCGCCGAAGATGGTGAAGTTCTTCTTCATGGCGAAGAAGTCGTCCCCGTAGGCGAAGCCGGTCCCGGCGAGCGCGCCGAGGGTGAGGACGAAGGCCAGGACGTAGAGCGAGCGGGGGCGTGAGGTAGCGCGCATGGCAGACGGAGGTCGCGGCTCGACAGGAAAGGCGGGTCGTGGAGTAACGACGAAGTGGGCGCGTGACACCAGCACGCCGCCGCGAAGATCCGCACGGACGTGATTCTACCCAGTCTGGGTCGGGTCGTCTGGGGCAGACGTCTCGGTCCACAGGAGGGTGCGGGCGGCTTGGGTGGCGGTCTGCAGGTCGTCTACGAGCGCCACGATCTCGGGAAGCCGTGCTCGCGCGCCCGCGAAGTCGCTCTCGTCGCAGCGCAGCTGCACCTCGTGCGCCACGCGCTCCAACCCGGGCTGGTCGAGGAACGCCGCCGACGACTTGAGCGAGTGCGCGGCGCGGGCCGCGACGCGGGCCTCCTGCTGGTCGAGGCCTTCCTGGAGGTCGGAAAACTGCGCGAGGGCGCTCATCTCGAAGTCGCGCAGGAACTCCAGGAAGCGCTCCGGGTGGCCCTCCACGCAGGTGAAGAGGGTCGGTAGCAGCGCCTCGACGCGTGCGAGGGCGTCGCCGTCTTGGGCCGCGTCGTCGCCAGGCGGTGCAGCCTGGTCGGAAGGTGGGGCCTCGGAAGCAGTGACGTCCACGACCACAGACCGCACGTCTGCTATGCCGTCGCCCGCCATGCCGTCGCCAGCAGGACCGTCGCCAGCAGGACCGTCGCCTGCGACTTCATGGCCCGGGGAGGCGTGCTCGGTGGGGGCGTCTTGGGCAAGGCCGTCGCCTCCCGGGAATCCAGCGGGCGTGGGTGTCTCGGCCACCTCCACCTCGGTGACCTCCACCTCGGGGGGGAGGTCTGCGGCCGTGATGCGGGCCAGCACCGACCGGAGCGCCGGCTGTGCGACTGGCTTGCCGAGGAAGTCGTCCATGCCGACCGCGAGGCAAGCCTCGCGCTTATCGGGCGTCACGTCGGCGGTCATCGCCACGATGGGTGGCTGCGGGCCGGAGCGGTCGGCGCGGAGGCGGCGCGTTGTCTCGATGCCATCCATGCGCGGCATCCGGAGGTCCATCAGCACGACGTCGTAGGGCACGCGCTCGAGCACCTCCAGCGCCTCGACGCCGTCGCCCACGCAGTCGGCGCGGTGGCCGAGGCGTTCGAGCATGAGGGTGACGACGCGCTGGTTGACCGCGTTGTCTTCTACGACGAGCACGCGCAGCGGCCGCGCCTCGCTCGCCTCAGGGAGCGCACTCTCCCGGTCGCTTGCATCGTCAACGTCCTCGCCGAGCGCCCGGACGAGCACGCGGCAGAGGTGGGCCTGCTTGATGGGCTTGTTGAGGTAGGCTGCTAGCAGATCGGGCCGCGCCGGCGGCGACTGGCTCATCGAGCTGAGCATCACCATGGGCAGCGTCGGCTGGAGGGCCTGCAGCCGCTCGGCCAGCGCCACGCCGTCCATCTCCGGCATGTTGAAGTCGAGCACGGCGATGTCGTAGGCGCCCTGCTGGGCAAGGCGCACCGCCTCCTGGCCCGAGGCCGCGGTGGCGACCTCCATACCCCAACGCTCGCCTTGCAGGCTGAGGATGCGCCGGTTGGTGGCGTTGTCGTCCACGACGAGGAGGTGCTTCCCGTCCATGCAGCCGAGGCCCGAGCACGACTCGCGGTGGGTGACCGGCACCGGCTCCAGCGGGAGCATCACGTGGAAGATGGAACCCAGCCCGACGACGCTCTCCACCTCGACCGTACCCCCCATCGCCTCGACGAGCTGCCGGGTGATGGCGAGGCCGAGGCCGGTCCCGCCGTAGCGCCGTGTCGTGGAGGCGTCGGCCTGCGTGAACTCCTCGAAGAGGTCCGCGATGCGGTCGGCGGGGATCCCGATGCCAGTGTCGCGCACACTCAGGCGGAGCCACATGATCGGGTCACCGCTGGTCGGGTCACCGCTGGTCGGGCCAGCGGCGTCCGCGTCGGTGTCGCCTGTGTCGGTGTCGCCTGTGTCGACATCGTGTGCGTCGGGGTGCTCGTCCCGCTGCCGCTCGGCCTGGGGCCTACTCGGCGGCGGTACCGGCTCGACAAGCACCGTGACCTCGCCGCGCTCGGTGAACTTGACGGCGTTGGAGAGGAGGTTGGCGAGGATCTGGCGGAGGCGCGTCTCGTCGCCGCGTACGCTCTCGGGCACCCCGTCCTCCACGAGGTAGCCGATTTCCAGGCCCTGGTGCGCCGCGCGGTAGGCAACCAGGTCGAGCGCGTCCTCGATGCAGGGCCCGAGCGCGAAGGGCTGCTCCTCCAGTTCGAGCATCCCGGCCTCGATCTTCGAGAAGTCGAGGATGTCGTTGATGAGCGCGAGGAGCGTCTCGCCGGAGCTGCGGATGACCTGGGCGTACTCGCGTTGCTCGGCGGCGAGGGCACTGTCGAGGAGGAAGCCCGTCATCCCGATCACGCCGTTGAGGGGCGTGCGGATCTCGTGGCTCATCGTGGCGAGGAACTCCGTCTTGGCCTGCGTGGCAGCCTGGGCCTGGCGTATGGCCTCGCGCAGGACGGCCTCGGCGCGCTTGGTCTCCGTGAGGTCGCGCGCGGTGAAGACCATGCCGGTTGCCCGCCCCTCGGCGTCGCGGAGCTTGGCGGCCGAGACGACTACCGGGAAGCGTTCGCCGTTGACGCGGCGAAACTGCGTCTCCCACCCGGTGATCCGCTCCTCGTCGCGCATGCGGCCCCAGAACTCGGCGATGTCGGCCTCGGTGCCGCCGAAGAGGGTCACGGCCGAGCGCCCGACCATGTTGCCGCCAAAGAGCTCGACGGTGGCGTCGTTGATGCGGGTGAGCCGTGCGTCCCGGTCGATGAGCCCGACGGGGTCAGCGATGGAGTCGAGGATGCCGCTGAGGTGGGCTTCGGAGACCGTGCTGCGGTCGAGCGCGTCGGCCATGTCGTTGAACGCCTGCGCGAGGTCGCCGACCTCGTCGTGGCTGCGCACGGGGAGGCGGCGGTCGAGGTCGCCGGTCCCGATCGCCCGGGCGGCGTCGGAGACGCGGCGCAGGCGGCGGCTGATTGCGCGCGCGAGACCGATGCCCATCAGAAGCGCGATGAGGAAGGGCAGTCCGAGGAACGCCATGATGACCAGCCTGGCGATGGCACTCTGCTGCACGACGGCCGCGTCCTCGGCGGCATACGCTGCGGCGACCGCCGCGCGCCGCTCTGCGAGGACGGCCTGGGCCTGAGCCCGCACGTCGGCGATGGCGAGGCTGTCCAGCGCGTCCAGGTTGCCCAAGGTGGTAGCTAGCACCTCGTCCAGCACGTCCACCGCGCCCAGCTCAGCGCCGCGCTGCTGGGCGTGCTCCAGCCGGTGTGTCTCCGTCGCTCCCCCGAAGAACAGCAGCGCGTAACACAACCCCGACGCCATCGTCGCGGTTAGCAGGAAGATCAATAGCAGCTTGTGGACGAGCTTCATCGAGCCAGGACGGGGGGAGACCGGAACTACCCAGCGGCGGGCAGCCTCGTAGTCTCAAGGCGGGTGCACCCTCATTACGACGCGGAGAGATCTGGGACTGGGATCACCTCCCCCAGCACCAGGTCCGACGCTCGTCCTACAGATCAATAATGAGGCCAATCGTACGCCGACGCGCCCAAAAAGCATGCAGCGCTACGGGGATCTCGCAGCGCTGCGCGGGTCGGACGGCTTGCCCGTGTGTTGGACGCCGTGGTTGCTAGACCTCACCGTTCGGGTCGAGGCCCTCGATGGCTTCGCGGTAGGCGCGTAGGAACGAGGCCGCCATCGCCCCGTCGATGATGCGGTGGTCGTAGGAGAGCGAGACGTACATCATCTGCCGGATCGCGATCAGGTCGCCGTAGACGGGGTCTTCGATGACTACGGGCCGCTTGGTGATCGCGCCGGGCGAGAGGATCGCCACCTGCGGCTGGTTGATGATCGGCGTGCCCATGAGCGAGCCGAGCGAACCGACGTTGGTCACCGTGAACGTGCCGCCCTGCAGTTCGTCCGGGAGCAACTTCTTGCTGCGCGCGCGCGTGGCGAGGTCGGCCACGGCGTGCGCCAGCCCGGCGACGTTCTTCTGGCCCGCGTCGCGCACGATGGGCACGAGCAGCCCCTTCGTCCCGAGTGCGACGGCGATGCCGATGTGGAAGTCCTTCTTGACGACGATCTCCTTGTCCTGCACGGAGGCGTTGAGGAGCGGGTGCGTCTTGAGCGCATCGACGGACGCCTTCACGAAGAACGGTGTGTAGGTGAGCTTGACGCCCTCGCGTTGCTGGAACGCCTTCTTCTGACGCTCGCGCAGCGTGACGAGGTTGGTCACGTCGATCTCGGCGAAGGAGGTGACGTGTGCGCTCGTCGCCTTGGAGCGCGTCATGTGCTCGGCGATGAGCTGCCGCATGCGGTCCATCTTGACCAGCTCCACGCGGGGGTCGCCGTCGCCTGAGGCAGCAACGGGCTGCGCCGCCGGGCGGGGGGCTGCTGGCTTGGGCGCGGCTACCGGAGCCGCCTTCGCGACGGGCTGGGCGACCGGGGCCGCTGGGACGGGCGCTGCGGGCGCGCTGACGCGCTGCTCCAGGTAGGCGAGCACATCTTGCTTCGTCAGCCGGCCCTCAGCGCCGCTGCCGGTGAGGCCTTCAAGCTCGGCCTGCGAGATGCCTTCCTTCTCGGCGATCGAGCGCACGAGCGGCGAGAAGAACTGGCCGTCGGAGCCACGGCGCGGGATCGGCCCGGCGTCCACGTCGGCTCCGTCGCCCGAGACGTCGGCGGGCTGGGCCACTGGGGCCGTCACGGGCGCCGCCGCCGGTAGTGCGGCAGGCGCACTCGGCGCAGGCGCACTCGGCGCAGGCGCACTCGGCGGGGGCACGGCAGCCCCGTCGCCTACAGCGATGCGCGCGATGATGGCGCCGACCTCGACGGTCTCGCCCTCCTCGACGATGATCTCCGCGAGCACACCCGCGGCCGGGCTGGGCACCTCCGAGTCGACCTTGTCGGTCGAGATCTCCAGGAGCGTCTCGTCCAACTCGATCGTGTCGCCGACCTGCTTCTTCCATTCGAGGACGGTGCCTTCCATGACGCTTTCGCCCATCTTGGGCATGACGACCTCGACCTGCTCTGCCGAAGACGCAGTGGGGACCACCACCGGAGCTGGCGTGGCTGGAGCTTCAGCAACGACCTCAGCCGCGGGGGCCTCCTCGGCAGGGGCCTCCTCGGCGACCGGCTCGGCGACCGGCTCGGCCTCCGCGCCCGTGTCGGGGGCTGCGGTGTCATCGCCGCCCACCTCGGCGTTCACGTCGGTGTCGATCACGGCGATCTTGGTGCCTACCTCGACGGTGTCGCCTTCCTCGGCGAGGATCTCGACGATGCGCCCGCCTTCCGGGCTCGGGATCTCGGAGTCGACCTTGTCGGTCGAGATCTCCAGGAGCGTCTCGTCCTGCTCGATCGTGTCGCCGACCTGCTTCTTCCATTCGAGGACGGTGCCTTCCATGACGCTTTCGCCCATCTTGGGCATGACGACGTCTACGCGAGCCATAGTACGGTTGCGGCTGTGCTTCCCGAGGGAGCTTCCTAAGGGGTCGAGTGGCCGCGCCCGCCGGGCGACACACGCGGGGCCGAGAATATACCGCAGCCCCCGCGTCGGAAGCGGTTCGCAACGCCCCCCCGCGTGAAGAGCCGACACAAACGCGAAGCACCCGACGCCACTCGAAAGCGACGCCAGGCACGCGGGCACGGAACCGTGCGGCCTAGAACTCGAACTCAATACCCACCACCGGCAGGATCGAGAACTGCTCGGCTTGGTCGACACGCTGCTCGGTGAAGTTCCAGAAATTGTCCTCGATGTTGGTGCGGCTGTAGGCGTTCCATAGGCTCACGAACGTGGTGAGGTTCGTCGCGCGGAAGTTGAAGCGGCGGTCGACGCGCAGGTAGAGGCTGTGGTAGGCCGGGAGCCGCTCCTCGTTGGTGCGCGCCACGTCCCGCACCTCGGCGTCAAGCGCGATCGACTGGTCCACGTCGATGGGCGTGGTGGGGCGGCCGCCGAGGTAGCTCCAGCGCACGCTCAGCTCCCACTTGGCGTTGGGCTTCCAGCCGCCGATCACGCTGAACTGCGTCTGCGTGTCGAAGTCGCGGTTGCGCCACGTGCCGTCCTGGTCCTCGTACTGCGAGCGGAAGTAGGACGCGCTGACGAGGCCGTAGAACGAGCGCGACAGCTTCTGTTGGAGTAGGAGCTCGATGCCGCGGGCGCGGGCGCGGCCGTCGCTGGTGAGCGCGCCGGAGTAGTCGCCGCGCGCGTCGAGGACGTAGACCGGCGTGCCGAGCGCGTTGTCGGCGGCGAACTGCGGCACGTCGCGGTAGGTCTTGCTGAAGCCCTCCACGGTGAGCTTCAGCGACGGCGCGAGGAGCACGTCCACGCCCGCGATGAGGTGGTCGGCGCGGACGTGCGGGAGCGCCTCGTTGGCCGTGCTCTGGGCGCGGACGTAGAGCGGGACGGCCTGCCGGTAGACGCCGCCCGCCGCGCGGACGCGCACGGTGCTGGTCAGGTCGTAGGCCAGGCCGAGGCGCGGCTGCGGGTAGACGTCCTCGTTGAGCGAGCCGTAGTCCACGCGCAGGCCGGGGCTGACGGTGATCCGCGCGGTGGGCTGCCACACGAACGTCGCGAACGTGCCGAGGCGCGCGCTCGTGAGGTCGAGGTCGAACCCGACGGCGCCCTGCTGCGCACCCGCCGCGCTGACATATGCCGCCTGGTCGAAGTCAAACGTCCCGCGCTCAAGAGTGCCCTCAACGCCCGCCTCGACCTCAAGCTTCGGCCCGAGTTGGAGCGTGTTCACGTTGCGCAGCGTGACGTAGTCGTTGCGGAAGTCCTCGCGGATGTCGCCGGAGCCGTCCCGGATGGCCGTGACGGTGTTGCGCCGCTCGATGAAGGAGTAGGAGAGCGCCGTCGTGGAGTACCCGCGCGCGCCCCAGAGCGAGCGGAGGCTCAGCCCGATGGTGTTCTGCTGGTTCTCGAACACGCCGAAGGACGCCTCCCCCTCGTCCACGGCGTCCTCGGCCTCCTGCGCGAACTCGCTCGACCCGTAGAGATTGAGCACGGAGAGGCGCTGGCTGGGCGAGAGGTCGAGGGTGACCTTGCCCTGGAGGTCGCTGAAGCGCGGCGCGCCGCCCGCGTCGATGGCGTCGGCGACGAGGTCGAGGTAGCTGCGCCGCCCCGAGACGAAGGCCGAGCCGCCAGGGATCGGGCTCTCGACGATGAACGTGCCGCCGGTGAAGTTGGCCCCGACCTCGCCCGTGAGGCGCTCGCCGCCGGTGCGGTAGCGGATCTCGCTGATCGACGAGAGGCGGTCGCCGTAGGACGCCGAGAAGCCGCCCGACGAGAACGTGATGTCGTCGATGAACTCGGTGTTGATGAGGCCGGTCGGGCCGAACGACGAGCCGTCGGGCGTGGAGAAGTGCTGCGCGTTGGGGATAAAGATCTGGTCGATGTAGAAGCCGTTCTCCGCCGGGCTGCCGCCGCGTACGAAGAGGTCCTGGCTCGTCTCGCCGCGCGAGGCGACGCCGGGGAGCGCGTTGAGGACGCGGGCGATCTCCTGGCCCGCGCCGGGCGAGCGGCGGATCTCTTCGGTGGAGAACGCCACGGTGCTCGTCGGCGCGGCGTCGGGCGGCTGGAAGTAGCCGGCGGTCACGGTCACCTCGGCCCCCTCGATGCGGACCTCGTTGAGCAGCACGTCGGCCGTGGTGGGGCGGCCGGGTTTCACGACGATGTCGGTGCGGACGAGCGGCGCGAAGCCGACCGAGCGCACTTCGAGCGCGAGTGTCCCGACGGGCACCGCGGTGATGACGTAGCGGCCCTCGGCGTCGGTGGCCGCGCCGAGCGTGGTGCCCTGCACGACCACGTTGACGCCGGGCAGCGCTTCGAGCGTGGCCGCGTCGCGGACGGTGCCGGTTATGTAGCCCGCCGACTGCGCGGCTACAGGCATGCTGGCGAACGTCACCAGAGCGACAGACAACCACAGAAAGGAAAGAAGGGGCCAGAACGACCGGGAGAAGAGCAGGGTGGCAGACATAGCAGCGGGGTGCTGAGGTGGAATGGAATGCACCCAACCTCCCCACATTCCTGCGCCGTCCCGCGCGTGCGCCGACGGGTGGCCCCGAATCCCGACGAGCGGTCGTTCTTCGCCGACAGGCGGTGGATGGACTCGACCCGCCCGAGCACATGCTGTTGCTTTGTGCTGAGGTAGCCCTACGTTAGCTTCGCGCGAAGTCCCTCCCTGCTTCCAGTTGTCTCTGATGCCTGTTCGCTTCTCGTCTCGCCTCACAGCTCACCGCCGTCTCGCGTGGCTCCGCCGTTCTGCCGCTGCGGGCACGCTCACGCTTGCCATGCTACACGGTACCCCCGGCGTGCAAGCACAGGCACCGGTCGTTGCCGGCGAGGAGTTCCAAGTCAACACCTATACCACAGGTCGGCAGCAGGGGGCATCCGTAGCAATGGATGCAGACGGCGACTTCGTCATCGCGTGGATGAGCCTTGGGCAGGATGGGGATGAGAGCGGCGTGTTCGCCCAACGTTTCGTAGCAGACGGGACACCGCAGGGCAACGAGTTCCAGGTCAGCGGCTTCACTAAAGGTGACCAGTTTGGTCCTTCGGTCGCAATGGACGCCGACGGAGACTTCGTGATCGTGTGGGAAGGCGCGTATGCGTCGAACTCTCTCACCGATGTGTATGCACAGCGCTACGATGCCCTCGGCACGCCGTAGGGCACGGAGTTCCGGGTGAACACGTTCAGCACGAGTACGCAGGGCCTTCCCTCTGTAGGAATGGACGCCAGCGGAGATTTCGTGGTCGTCTGGGAGAGTAACTTCCAAGGCGGCATCTATGCACGGCACCATGATGCCAGCGGTACGCCGCAAGGCTTTGAGTTCCAGGTAAACACGTACACTACGGGGGCCCAAGGCGCCCCCTCCGTGGGAATGGCCGCCAGCGGTGCCTTTGTCGTAGCGTGGGATAGCAGGGGCCAGGACGGCGATTTCTACGGCATCCACGCCCAACGCTACGCCCCCAACGGCACGCCGCAGGGCACGGAGTTCCAAGTCAATACCTACACGCCGAGTTCTCAGCGCTTTCCTGCTGTGGCCATCGACGCCGACGGAGACTTCGTGGTCGTTTGGCAAAGCAGAGACGATGGCACCACCTACGGGATCTACGCCCAGCGCTACGCCGCGAACGGCAGGCCGGAAGGCAGCGAGTTCCGGGTGAACACCCGAAATGGGGGCTCTCAGCGTTTTCCCTCAGTGGCGATGGACGCTGACGGCAACTTCGTAGTCACGTGGCAAAGTGGGGGTGACGGCAGTGCCGACGGGATCTACGCCCAGCGCTACGCCGCCGACGGCACAGCGCGCGGCGGCGAGTTCCAAGTCAACACGTACACGACTGGGAGCCAGGTGGCTCCTGTCGCTGCGATAGGCACCGACGGGGACTTCGTCATCGCGTGGGAGGGTAGATAAGCAGGCGTGCAGAAGTTCTGCGGTATATCGGCACGGGGAGGCACGGTCGGCTCCCCCCGCTTGTACGCCTGCGACGGCGCACAAGCTGTCCCCCTCATCCGTGAGGGGGACAGTCCGAGGAGCGGAGTTCGACAGAAC
>JBCCLD010000098.1:0-12512 GCA_039027055.1 Bacteroidota bacterium | reverse complement strand
CCAAAGCGGCGCATGGGACGCTGGGGGTGTTGGCCGAGGCGGTGACCGAAGCGCTGGGCGAATGGTGGGAGGCCCCCCGGCGGCTGGCGAAGATGGTAGGGTACTCGTGGTGGGTGTCGGTGACGGGCACTATCCTGACATCAGGACCTTGAATCCGTATTACTCAAGTTGTGCCCGATCCGATCTGTTCTCAACATGGAGGGGGTCGGGGGTGGGGAGTAGGGGGGTGGAAAGGACGCCCCACTCCCTACCCGCCACCCTCCACTGGCCGTCCGCAGCGCAGCGCTGAGCCATAGCACACAACTTGGGCTAAGTTAGCGTAGAAAATTAGGATATAAATAATTGTTTTTATATAAACATACGAGTAATAGGCTGGCAGGAGGTTAGCTTGTTGGATCCGGCGCGGTAGCCGCACAGCGGCGCTGGTACGGCCCCCCGCGCTTCTCGGCTCCGATGAGCAACGTCGCTCGTTGTCAGGTCCGGTAGCGGTCGACGGAGGCTCGTTGGGGATAGCATTATCCGCGCGGCTGTCTACCGTGTCGTCGCTCCAGACGAAAGTGAGAAGACGGGGAGCCTATTGGCTCGACGGTGTCTATGCATCTACAGGTGACTCCGCGTTACTTTCGCTGGAGAACTCCATCACGTTACCGGGAATGTCCGACGACAGGTTTGTTCATTCTGGATCCAGCGGTGCGGTCGTCGGAGTGGTTCCCTGTCCCGCATTTCCTCTCCACCCCAATAGGTAATTCAAACAGAAGCGCGACCCCATGAAAGACATCCCAGGGATCGATGAGGAGGGCAATCCCAAGAATGGCCCCTTTACGCTCTACTTCAAGAACGGCCTTGTCTCGTGTCAAGGTGAATTCGACAACGGAAAGAAGTCAGGAACGTGGACGTACTTCCTCAACAATGGCCAAATGCAGTCCTCCGGCAGCTTCAGGGAGGGAAAGATCGTTGGTCGGTGGAAATGGTTCTACAAGACGGGCGAACCACGGGCGACGGGCGGCTTCGACGATGAAGAGCAGAAGCACGGTGCATGGAAGCGATATCATCCTAATGGCCAACTCTGGGATGAAGGTCGCTTCGAACACGGCAAGAAGAGGGGCCCATGGAAGGTATACGACGAGGCGGGTGAGCTTCTAAAGACGCAAACGTTCAAGTAGTTGAGGCCTGGTCATAATTCAGAGCGCTCGGACGAACGGCTTTAGCCCCGTCCGAAGCGGATGACCACGGGCATGGCGGTACCACAGCGTCAACTGGTACACCAACACCCCGCCGAGCGCATACCGCTGCGTCGCTGCCAGCCCCTTCGTCGGCACCTGATCGTATCCATCGAAGCCCCCCTTGAACTGCTCGTTGAAGTTCTCAATCGTCGCCGAACGCAGCTTGTGGAACACCCGGCGCACTTCGACCCCGTCGTCGGTATGCGGGTAGCGCCCCCGCTGCGTCGTCACCGGGTGCAGGTTGCGCACCCGACACGCCGCCGTCACGTTGGGCGCGTTGCAGTGCTGGTCACCGAGCATGTAGCGCGCCGTGAGCGGCAACTCGGGGACGAGCCGCTCGGCGATCACGTTGTCCGCCTCGTTGGCCGGATGCAGCCGCGCCGCCACCGGGATCCACACGGCTGCGACGGTGACGGCGAGGTGCAGCTTCCAGCCATAGACCCAGCCATGGTAGCCACTCTTGGTCCAGGCCGCCTCGGTATCGATGCGCGTGTGCGGCACGACGCCCGCGTCGCGATGCTTCTTGTGCCAAACGCCGCCGCTGGCCCGCAGGGGCGCGCCCGATGAGCCCGATGCGGGCAGGCAGCGACTGGGGCAGGCGCGCGAGGCGACGCTCCCAGGTGCGCCGGGTCGGGAATCGGCCTTGGGAGTCCGTGAGGGCCAGTTTATACGAATGCATGGGCTCCTCGTCGAGGACGGCGAGGAGTTCGCCGACGCGGTAGAGGCGGCGCACGGTCATGAGCACGAGCGCTTTGAGGAAGAGCGTCTCAGGGTAGAGCCAGGGCGTCCCCGGTGTGGTTGGGAGGCCGGTAGCGGGAGACGGTCGAGGAGAGCGAGGAGTTGGAGGAGGCGAAGATCGGCGCGTACCATAGAGGCGGCTGTAGGACTTGAGTGGGTGGATACCCTCAAGCTAGTGCTCTAGCACGGGGTATATGAGGGGTAAAGCCGCTTCAGCTTGAGCCGCGCATCCTCCGTACGGAACTGCCAGTCTACCCCCTTCTGCGCTGCCGTACGGCGAGCCGACCATCTCGTCACGATCCGCTCCAACTCCTCTCGGCTCTCGATCCGGCGACTCAGGCTCTGCTTCGAGAGCACCGAGAGTTCCAACTCCGCGATGTAGAGCCAAGAGCCATGCTTGGGAGTAGGCACGATCTCCAGGCGTCTCAGCAGCGCACGGGCGCGCTCCGGTGTCAGCATCTCGTAGAGCGCTGACGGCTTGTGGGCGGCCAGGTTGTCCTGCACCAGCGTGATCCGCTTCGCCTCGGGGTACATCTTCTCAGCGAGGTGGACGACCGTCCGTGCCCATGCCAGCCGGTCCTGACTCTCCTCCAGAAGCACTTCCCGCCGCCCGCCTAGCGGCTCGCACACCATCTCGCCGCCGACACCGATCTCCCCGCCGACGTGATCCGCCGCCAGCTCGTCGAGCGCGTCCTGCGCTGCTCGAAGTCGCAGTTCATGCTCCTGCTCAAGAAGAAGCTCTACGCGGGTGTGATCGAGGTGCCCGCCTGGCAGAGCAACCCGGCCCGCGAGGTCGAGGGCGTCCACGAGCCGCTCACCGACGTCGCAACGTTCACCCGCGTGCAGGCCCGGTTCGCGTCGACGTCGAAGAAGGGCCGGTACCGCGCGCTCGTCGAGGAGCTGACCCTGCGCGGCCACCTTCGATGCCCCCAGACTGGGTCGGTGCTCCTGGGGAGCGCGAGCACGAGCCGCCACGGCTACCGGGTGTGGTACTACCACGGCCGGGGCAAGGGCGCGTGGCGCATGAAGGCCGACGAGGTCCACACCTCGTTCCGCGCCTACCTCGACCGCCTCCGGCCCTCCCATAGCGTCGTAGCCCTGGCCCGCGTGATGTGCGAGGAAGCCATGCGAGGCGACGAGCGGGCGCAGCAGCGTCTCCTGGAGCGGGCACGCTCGGAGGCGTCGAAGGCCGAGGCCACGCTGCTACGTGCCGACGAGGCCTACGTCGAGGGCCGCATCGACCAGGCCGCGTACGAGCGCCTGCGGGCCAAGTGGCAGCCGACGCTCACCGCCGCGCGCGTGGCGCTCGCCGACGCCCAGACGAGCCACACCGGCCTCGCCGAGCGCCTAGACTTCGCCGTCGAGTTGCTACGCGATCCCGGTCGAGTGTGGGACGCAGCAGGCGTCGAGGCACGGCACGCCCTCGTAGGTTCGACATGGCCCTCTGGCCTCGTGATCGATGGTACGGATTGTCGAACCCTCGGAGACAACGCCGTAAGCGCTGTTTTTGGGCTGGAATCGCCGAAAAACAGCGACGCCCACCTCGGAAATGAGGCGGGCGTCCTGGGTGGCTCCCCGGGTAGGAGTTGGGGTTGGGCTAGAATCGTCGAAATTGGCTCAGAATCGACGATGTGGTGAATTGGTGTCAGGCGCACTGTCAGGCGGCGATGCACCGCGCTCGTGGTGCAGCTCTACGTTAGCGTCTGCTACCGTTCGGACTCTTCGGCATTAAGGGTAGTCCGGAAAGCGTCGGCCGAGAGGACACGGACAGGTGGGAAGTCGAGACCCGTGAGGACGTTGAAGTGGCCGTCATGGGTAACGAGGGCATCGGCACCGGCGGCGAGGTAGGCGTCGACGAACTTGTCGTCGTCGGGGTCGGCGGTGATGAGGTGCCAGAAGAAGCGCGGCTCGACCGGTTCCACGTTCGGCAGTGCGAGGATGGCGCTGAGCACGCTTCGGGCGATCTCTGGGGTCGTGCGTTCGCCGATGATCTCCTCGTACTCGAACAAGATTGAGGTTGAGACGACAAGGGTGAAGCGCTCGGCTAGCAGTGCGTCGAAGAGCCAGCGGAGACGGCTGCCTCGACGAATCGATGGAAGCAGGATATTGGTGTCGAGAACAACGCGCACTGGTGGCGGTGTGTGTGGTCAGCGCGGTTTATGCCCCATCGCCAGCAGGCGGAGTATTGCCTGGCGGTGTCGCGCGGTGGTGCTCAAAGGCCCATGCATCGGTGTCCTCCACAGATAAGCCCTCCGCGTCGGTAAACGCGTCAAAGTCCGCTGTGGCCTTGGCTGCGAAGTGGCGGGCGAGCAGACGCTTTACCTCCAAGAGATCGTGCTCCGGAAGGTCGAGCGCGAAAAGGTCGAGTAGCTCGCGCTGGAGGTTGGTCAGGCTGGAAACGGCAGGCATGAGCGTTGGGTCGAGCAGGATAGCAGGACGGCTTAGCACAACGGAGGGGCAAATCGCACCCGAGGGGCGGGCGTTGGTTCCTGCCTGAGGGGGCTAGCCGGTTGGGGCCAGGCCCATGAGCGACTCGATCGTGGCAGCCTGGTCGGGGGTGAGCGTCGCTTGGTGGCGAGCATAGCGGGCAGTCTGCGCCATATCGGTGTGCCCCATCGCGCCCATGAGCGTGGCCTGGGCGATGCCAGCGCGCTGGCCGTAGATGGCGAACTGGCTGCGGAGGTCCTTGAAGCGCAGGCGCGGGAGGTCAGCGCGGAGGCGAGCCTTGTTCCAGTGGTAGTCCATCTGCTCATAGCCAAGTTGAAAGACCTGGCTAGTAGGGCCCGTGTTCGTGACGGCCGCTTGCTGCACGAGCGCGTCGCAGAGGGCGGCGCCCAGGCGGACGGTGCGCTGGCGGGCCTTCGCTTTGCGATCGTCGAGGTAGACCTCGCCTGTGAGGGTGCCGTCGTCCTCCTGGTAGATGCGGAGCTGCGCCCACGTCAGCCCAGCGGCCGTGCCTCCGGCACGACGGCCCGCAACCAGCACGCCGCGGTCGGCCCCAGTAGCAAGGGCGAGTTGTACGACGAGCCCGAGTTCACGGTAGAGCGGTGACCCCGTGTCAGACGCAAGGGTATGGCAGGCATTGAGCAAGCCAGCGATTTGCTGGGGCTCCAAGAGGACCTCCCGGGTGTCGTCCTCCGCCGTGTAGTTGAGGTCGGCGAGGATGCGGTTGCGTTCGGCGGTGCCGAGGTGGTGCCGCAGGAGGAGGCTGATGGCGCGCAGGAGCATCCGGCGTACACTATTGCGCTTCAGGCCCGTCGCCTCAAGGTCGAGGCAGAGAGTGCGGACTGAGGCGGTGTTGCAGACATAGCTGAAGCGCGCCGTCTCTGGAGCGAGCCGTAAGAGGTGGTCGGCCCCCATGCGAACCGTACGCCCAGGGTCGGCCTCGGCGAGCCACGCTTCGACCGCCTCAGCAAGCGGTGGGTCCGTGAGGCCGCGGAGGAGTTGCTCCAGCGTGCCCGCCGAGGAAGCCTGGAGGAGATCCGGGAGTTTCACCTCCTTCGCGATCACCCGGTCCAGGAGATCGCGCCAGACGGGTTCGAGCAGGCTTCGCTCGGCGAGGTGGACCAGGCAGCGCTCCATGCGCTCGGCCAGGCGTCGGCTCGTCGTGCGGGTGCTCATGCGGCCCGTCCAGCCCACACCGGGGAGGTCGCGCATCTCGACCTGGTAGTACTTCGAGCGGCTGTGCTTGAACGGCATGGCTACGGAAAGGTCAGAAGTACGAAGGAAAAAGTGGGAAGTGGTTACGAAGCGGCATCGAAAGGAGAACCGCTTCATGACGCCCCTCCGAGACCGCGCGCTCGCTGACTCACACAGTTGGGACGAAGCTGCACGACACCCGATTGCGCACGTGAGGGGCTATACGAGGCGATGCCGTCCTCCCGAGGGCTTTGTGCTGCCAGTGGGCTTCAAAGGCTGCACCTTAGGGCCGGAGCGTTCGAGGCGGTCGAGCAGACGCTGGTGATCAAGTGGCGGGAGTCCGAGCGCGTAGCGGCCCACATTGATCGCAAGGAAGCGCGTGCTGCCGCGCGACGGCCCCACCTTGACGCGTGGGAGTTCGCCCACGGGGATCTGGTAGACCGTGTCCACGTCGAGTGCAAGCAGGTTGGCGACCTCGCGGGCACTCAGCAGTTGGAGCGGATGCGGGATACCGGCGCCTTCCGAGAAGTCAAGGCGGGTGTCCAGTGTGGCGAGCGCCTCCTGCACGGAGGCCGCAACCGTCTCGCGCATCGTCGCGCGGAGGGCGTCGAGGAAGAGGCTGCCCGCATCTGCGGCGGGTGGACGGCTTGAGGATCGTCGTGGCATAGAGGAGAAAGGGTCGGTGCGTGGCGAGGCAGCGGTTGGCATCAGCGGGTGCCCTTGCGGCGCCAGCGGGGTTTGGGTTCGCCCGCGATGAAGACTGGCATGTAGTGCTCCAGCCCGATCCGTAGGCGCAGCGCGTCCGCCACAGCCTCGTCGTAGGTGAGCAAGCGGCGCCCGGTGGTCTGGGTGTCGCCCTCGATCACTCGACGGAAGTCGGCGGCCGTGAGCGCCCCACCGTAGCGCAGCTTCGCGTCGAGGCTGGGGTCAGCAGCCAGTTCGGTGGCGGCCTGCTCCAGATCCGCGCGGGTATAGCCCCGCTCCGCCAGGGCCCGCACGACCGCGAGGCGACGCTCGTCCGCCAGCGCCACGCCCAACGCGAGCTCCACGGCCAGGACCTGCTGCAGGGCATGCTTCGCGTCCGAAGGCTCAACGGCAAGGGCAGGCAAGGGATGCTCACGGCTCCCTACCCGGACGGGTGCGAGGGACGTCGATGTGGTCGCATTTGGCGTCATCGAGGGCGCGCAGCATCGCGAGAGTGCGGCGGCCGGAGGCTTCGAGTTCGGCGATGGTGAGGCCGTTGGCGCGCTCGCGGGCGTTCGGGGTAAAGCCTCGACGGGATCGAGCAGGCGGAGCGACGAATGGGGCTGGTCCTGCGTCGGAGGAGCGGACATCGGGTGTAGTGAGGCGGTGGAGGTCGATTCGGTGAGCGAGGTCGAGGGCAACGGAGCGGAAGAAGCGCAGGCGCTGAGGTGGGTAGCGGGCCTGGGCGGCGCGAGCGGTCACCACGAGCGCCGCGGTCGCCACGAGCGGCCCATCGCGACTGCGGACGGCCTCGACCTCGCGGTGGGCCTCGGCGTGGAGCCCATCGTTCTCCGTGAGGCGGAAGGCACGGGCGGCGAAGTCTTGGCACTCCGCCTCAGGGGCCGCCAAGAGTTGCACGATGAGAGGCATGAGCGATTGGAGGTCGGGAGGTAGTACCCCCTCGATGTCATCCACCCCTAGCTCGCTAGACATCGCCTCGCGCGCGTGCATCGTCCTCCTCGTCTGAGGATTCCTGTGAGGATTCTCCTTATGAGGGGGTGCGGGGGAAGGTGCACAGGGTTCACCATCGGCGTGCACATCATGCACACTCGCGCCTGCCCCATGTGCATCTGGTGCACCATGTCGCTGTGCATCCGGTGCACCTTCTGTGAGCGTCGCCAACCCTAAAGTTGTTCGTTCCGGCCTCGCTCGCTGGGCCCGCAGCACGGCCTCGATCTCGCTCGGCGTGGTGCGTCCGAGATGGCAGCGATACTGGCGGTGGCCGCACTTCTCCAGCCACCCCAGCGCACTCAGGATGCGGACCGCTTGCGACACCTGCGTTGCGCTCGTGATCCCAGCACGGTGGCAGACGTAGCCGCGCGCGGTGTCCGCGCTCGTAGCATCCCGGTTGCCCTGGATGGCGCGGAGCGCAAGCCAAACCATCTTGACCCAATGTGGGAGGGCCTGTGCTTCGAGTAAGTCGTCGGGGGCACGGGGGACGGAGCGCCAGTCGTAGGGTAGTGAAGTAACGCGAGCAGACACAGGTGGTCGGAGGGGAAAAGCGGTGTTGCAGTGGAGGCGCGTTTAGAGTCGTGAGTTGAGTGTAGTTGTACCCGTTTTGACAGGAGGTGAGGGTTCTTGGTCGAGGAGCGCTAGGAGACGGAGGAGCAGGCGGCGGCTGGTTTCGTGACCTGAGAGCACGCGGCGGACGTAGCTCCAGTCGCGCTCGGTATCGTAGCCAAGGGCCCGGGCTGCGTCGGCCTGCGTCCAGCCTGCGTCGGCTAAGCGAGCGCGTACGCGCCTCCGTAGCGCTTCATAGGTCACAGCGTCGATGGGTGGGTAGGAAGGAGTTGAGTCCATTGCTGTTGTACAGGTAGGGTCCCCGGCGTATCGTGTAGTCGCACTCCATTGTGCGCGGTAGCGCCTTTGGCGAGCCCCTTGCATTTCTATTTGACAAATAGTACACTATTGGGCGACTTAAAGTCAAACTTGGTCGCCTTGTTTTCTCCTCACCGTTTTCCACATGAGCGTCTCCACCGTACACGCCCGCTTCAAGCAGATCCGCAAGCATCTGGGGTTGACGCAGACCCAGATCGGCGAGCACCTGGGGATCACCAAGAGCGCCGTCTCCGCTTACGAACGCGGCGTTGCTGATCCTCCCTATTCGACCGTCCACTCTTATTTGACCTCACAGGGTGTAAGTGTCGAATGGCTGTTGCACAACCAGGGCGAGATGCTCCTGGCAAGCCATGGTGACGGGAGCAGTGCGATGCCGGTGCTCGGGAGCGACGGTTCCGACGAAGAGGCGCGGGTGCTCGTCGCGCTCTACGGCGAGGTTAGCGCAGGGCCAGGCCGCGTGCCGCTGGAGCCTACCCGCTTTCGCGCGATCACGCCGCGCCAGTTCGCGCTCGACTTCGGCGCGGTACCGCCTGCGTCCGGGCGCTCCGTGCGGCGGGGCTACTTCGTCGTGGTCGGCGACTCGGCCGCGCCGACCTACTTCGATGGCGACCTCGTGCCGGTGGAGGTGCTGCCTGAACCCACGCAGCAGTTTCGGCAGGACACGCTCTACGTGTTCCACTGGGGTGACGACCTGCTCCTCAAGCGACTCCGGCGTTTGGAAGACGGGCGGGTGCGTGCGTCGAGCCTCAACCCATCGGTAGAGCCGTTCGACTTTGAGCCGGTGAACGGGCACGAGTTCGCCGTGGTGGCGCTCGTCCGAGAGACGGCCAAGCAGCAGCTCTACGCCGCGTTGGTAGGCCGCTTCCTGCGGGCCGAGAATCGGGGGCAGATCGAGGCGGTGTGAAGTCGCTGTAGTGGTTGGGCGTGTGAGGTTGACGCCCGAGTTGGCTCTGCGTAGCGTGACGGATGACTGATGCAACGACCGATCATCTCGGGCCGTCTGGACCCGTTCTTCCCACCCTCGTGTTCGCCGATGCGCTCGCCGACCCGCGCGTGGTGCGTGCGGTGCGCCTCGCCTCCCGCGATGCCTGGATGCGAGCACACTTTATCCGACTGCGTGCCTCCGGCCTGAAAGTGGAGCAGGCCGTCGCACGGCTGCTGGGGCCGTACGACGACGACCGCGGGCAGCCCTACTACCTCAGCGAGGAGCGAGTACGCGCCATCGTATACCGGAAAGGCCGTTGACCTCGACGTGGGGCCCTGTAGCATTTGGGGCCGGGAAGGAGCCGTGGTCTTTGTTCTCGTTTCCGAACGGCACCAGCCGGATCATGAACCTTGTTGATGCCATGACGCCGAGCGTACCACTTCAGCGTTCGAAATCGTGTGGTCTCCTTTGGTGGAGCTATCGGTTCACGCGTCATCAAGCAGGGCGATCAGATTCTCTGCACGGGTTGCCCAGACGGTTTCCTGTACCTCGGTTGCAGTGCGAAGCCATCGACGAGCTTCCTCCTCGTCCTCACGCATGAGCGCAGCCTTGCCCAGCAAGAAGGCACTAAGTGCTCGCTGGTCTCGACGTTCCTGTGATTCCACGCCGCGTGGGCGGTCCTTCACCTCCTCGTAGACCGCGCGTAGGTCGGCCTCAGCAGTCGCCACCATGTCCGCATCGTAGCGTGGGAAGAGCCCGAGCGTCGACGTTTGTGCGTTGCGGAGTCGCGCCACGCTCTCGGCCGTGGAGTCTGGCAAGACCTGGTCAACGGCGTTCTGTGGGACCGTATCGAGCGCAGCTAGGTTGACGGAGGCCGGGGTCGAAGACGTACTGAAGACCCACAGCCCGGCGTAGATGGTCGCTAGCACGCCGAGGATCGTGCGGACCTTCTTCCACCGAGAGCGAAGAGGCATCGCGGGGGGGCGGTCGGCATGTCCTCGCGTCTCGGTTGGGGGGAGCGAGGAGCCCGCGCGCAGCTGGTCGATGCGCGCGCGTAGGGCGCCATCGGCCTCCGCGTCCCCGGGGGTTTGGTTGAGCGCAGCGCGTACCTCCTCGTCGGAGAGCGCCGCTATTGCAGCCTCATCGGCCTCGGCAGCATCAAGACGGGCCTCGATCCACGCCAGGGCACGGGCGCGCTCGGCGTCGGAAGGTTCCGAGCCAGAAGACGGAGGGCGATGCTCGTCGGACATAGCGATGGACGTAGGTCGGTGCGAGGAGCCCGGTTACGAAGCGGGCGGCGCGAGGTCGCCCCCATCCGCAGCAAAGCAGTCGCGGAGGCGCTGGCGAGTAGAGGCCAGGAGCTGGTACATTCGCTTCACGGGTAGGCTCATCATCGCGGCAAGGTCAGAGGCTTTCGCGGTCGGGTCCTCTATGAGGCGTTCTGCCACCGAAAGGAGCGTGGGGTGGTCGTCCAGACAGTCGCGGATCTGAGCGTGGAGGAAGGCGGGCGGATCGCCGAGGTGGGGGCCTGGAGGCTCTGGGGCATCACCGACGGGGACCGCATAGTGTCGGGTTAGCGCGTTGGAGGCGATGCCACGGATGGCCCCACAGAAAAACACGAAGGCTGGTAGGTCTTCGGGCCAGGTGCGGCGTCCGGAGTAGGCCGCATCGACGGCATCGTAGACAAGGTCGTCCGGCGTGGGCATCCCGGGTCGACGGCTCATGCCTGATCGACCGTAGAGCTTTTGAGCATAGAGCTGCAGTCGGGGCAGCAGCGAATCCCAGTCGAGCGCAGCAAGACGGTCAGCTTGAGACATGAGCCATGGTGGGAGGACAAACCAGACAAGCGAAGATAGGAGCCGGTGATTATTTCGCGTATCGCGGAGGCACGCGATTCTGGGCGCGCGTACCGGGATGCTGAGGCTGGGGCTACGCTGCAAGGTGCAGATAGACAGGACGTGGTGCCGAAGAAATAATTGGCGGGAGCCTTGCGAATTCTGACGGCCGGGCAGCATACTCTGGATCCGTCTGCTGGTCCTAGCCTCACTGCCTGCTATGTGCCTTCGCCTCGCTCTTGCATGGGTTGCTCTCTGCTGTGCACCCGCTCTGCTCGCTCAGCCTTCGGAGGTGAATCAACGCCTGCTGGATGCTGCGACAGCGGGTGACACGGCAACCCTGCTGCGAGCCCTCGAAGCTGGAGCGAGCCCCGAGGCCGCCGACACTTCTGGGGCGACCGCGCTCATGCTCGCCACCCAAAGCGGACGCCTCAACGCCGTACGCACGCTCGTGGAAGCCGGTGCTGACTCGCAGCGCAAGGGCGTCCTGTGGCTCAACGACGAACACACCAGCTACTACGGCAACGTCACGAGCGTAGCGGCAGGAGAAGGGCACACCGACGTGTTGGCCTACCTCCTCGACGACCTCGGCATCCCCGTGGACGACCGTGAACGGGATCCAGCTACCGGGGACGATACCGGCTGGACGGCGCTGCAGTGGGCCGCCAGTGCAGGCCAGACTGAGGCCGTGACGGTGCTCGTAGAGCGAGGTGCCGTGGTAGACCGAGCGGGCGACACGCTGCTCCTGCTTGCGATCCGGAACGGTCACGCTACGACAGCAGAGATGCTGCTGGAGGTTGGAGCCCCGGTGGCCGATGCGAGCCCGGACGGCATGACAGCGCTGCATTGGGCAGCAGCACGTCTGCCGGCGACGTGGGTGGGAATGCTGCTTGCTCGTGGTGCGGACGTGAACGCGACGAGCAGCCAGGGCCGTACGCCGCTTCAGGTGGCGGCGCTCGTGGGCGACGTGACATTCGCGCGGTTGCTGGTGTGCGAGGGAGCAACGGGTGCCGAGGCGGCTCAGGCTCTTGCGCAGGAACGTGGTCACGAGGCGGTCGTCACCGTTCTCGGCGAGGTGGCCCTAGAAGGCAGCCCCGACGGAGCAGCATGCGCGGAGGGGCGGGCGGGCGCGCTCAACCAGCGGGTTGTCGCTCTTCATGGGGCGGGTCGCTATGCCGAGGCGGTCCCCCTGGCGCGGGAGGCTTTGGCGATCTTGGAGGCGGCGCTGGGGCCCGACCATCCAGACGTGGCTCTGAGCCTGAACAACCTCGCGTTTCTGCTGCGTGCGACGGGGGACTATGCGGGGGCGCGGCCGCTCTTGGAGCGCGCGCTGGCCATCCGGGAGACGGCGCTCGGACCGGGCCATCCCCGGGTCGCGACGAGCCTGAACAACCTTGCTGGGCTGCTCGAAGCGACGGGGGACTATGTGGGGGCGCGGCCGCTCTACGAGCGTGCGCTGGCCATCCGGGAGACGGCGCTCGGACCGGGCCATCCCCGGGTCGCGACGAGCCTGAACAACCTTGCTGGGCTGCTCGAAGCGACGGGGGACTATGCGGGGGCGCGGCCGCT
>JBCCLD010000097.1:0-12546 GCA_039027055.1 Bacteroidota bacterium | reverse complement strand
CGGCCAACCTGCTCAACAACGCCACCGACCGCAGCGTGATCATCCTTGACGAGATCGGCCGGGGCACGTCGACGCTCGACGGGCTGTCGCTGGCCTGGGCAATCGCAGAGCATCTTGCCGGCAAGGTGAAGGCGCGAACGCTCTTCGCAACGCACTACCACGAACTCAATGCGCTCGCGGAGCGGCTCGACGGGGTGCTGCCGTTCCGCATCCAGGTGCACGAGCACGACGGCCGGGTGATCTTCCTGCGCACGCTAATCCCGGGCGGGGCTGACCACAGCTACGGGATCGAGGTCGCCCGGATGGCAGGCCTCCCAAAGCCTGTTATTGCACGTGCAAAGCACGTGCTTGCCCACCTCGAAGCGCACGACGTGGCCGCCGAGATGCAGGGACCTCGCCCCTCGGGCGATGGCGCCTTGCCTTCTGCCCTGACGCCGCGCATGCCCGCGCCTGACCTCGCCCCGCCTGCGGCCTATGCGGCCCCCGACCCGGTCGCCTCGCGCCTCCTCGACACGCTCGACGCCGTGGACCCGAACCGCCTCACGCCCATCGAGGCGCTGATGAAGCTGGCCGAACTGAAGCAGATCGCAGACGGGTAGGGGACGATCGAGCCCCTCGGTGACATACGGATGTCACTCCCTGATAGGAGCTTCCCTTCGAGTCCTTCTCGAACACAGCTCGTTCCTGCTATGTCGTTGTCCTTCAACCCGCTCAGCCGCCGCCCACGGCGCCGTCGCCTCGTGATGGCCGTGCGCGGCGCAGCTGGCGCGGGCAAGTCCGTGTTCGCCGCCAGCCTCGCCGACGCCGGGCTGGGCCGCCTCTGCTTCTTCGACACCGAGCGCAAGGCGCGCCTGCTCCCCGGTGCCGACGGCTCGACCTTCGACGCGCTCGAAATCGAGCAGCCCAGCGAACTGCCGGCCTTCATCGACTGGGCGCTTGGGCCTGAGGGGCAAGCGCAAGGCTATGGCTGCTACGCGCTTGACTCGTGGGCGATGTATTTCGGCCGCCAGCACCGCGCGCTCCTGGAAACCGTGCGCGCGCGGACCGGCGATCCCACTGCCCAACCGACCGCCGAAGAGCTGCAGGCCGACCAACTCGTGCTGCAGGAGGTACTGCGCCGCCTCTGTGTCGACTCCGGCGCGTGCGTGGTCATCACCGATCAGATCGCAGCGAAGGGCAAAGAGGAGCGCGAGGAGAACGAACTCGGACGTGTCCTGCCCATGACCGCGTCCGGCCTGGAGTACTTCGTCGATGTGATGGTCGAACTGTTCGTCCGCGTGGACGGCTTCGAGACGGTGCGTGTGGCGCGCGTGGTCAAATCCAACGTGCCTGAGTTACCCGTCGGTGCGGAAATCGAGCAGCCTACGTTTGCCGAGTTCCTCCAGCGCCTGGGCCAAGGGCCCCAGCCTTTGGCGTTGCCCGCAGACGCTACCGTACCTACCTCGCAGCCCACGATCGACTCGCCCGGTCCAACGCTAAACGACTTGCGCGAGACGGCGACCGTGTACGGCCTCGACGCGGCGCAGCTGCGCGTCGCGGCGCGGCACTATTGCGGCACGACGGACCTGGATCGGCTGAGGGGCGACCAGATCGAAAACCTCTTGGAGCGCATGCACGCCCGCTATGCCCCCTCCACCGGCGACGGCGCGAGCGCGCGTCCGGAGGAGGTGGCCGCCAAGGTGTCTACGCCTAACAAACGACGCCCCGCCGCATAGGCGCAGCCTCCCATCACGTCAATTCCTCCTACCTCTCTCGTCCCATGTCACACGTCAGCGGCCTCGGTGGGGCATTCATCTTCTCGCAAGACCCAAAGCGCCTCGCCGACTGGTACACCGAGCACGTCGGTCTCCCCTTCGAAGGTAGCGTCGAGTTCGGCGCGTTCTACCACCAGTTCTGGAGCCGCCACCTCGACGACACGGAGCGGCGGTTGGACACGACGTTCGCCATCATGCAAGCCAAGGCCGACTTCCCCGCACCGATCGTGCGCGGGGAGGTCGAGACCTACGGAGACCAGCCATTCATGGTCAACCTGCGCGTGGACGATCTCGACGCGCTGCTGTCCAGCTTGGAAGCCAAGGAGGTCGAGGTGCTTGCGCGCCAGGACGAGTCGTACGGCAAGTTCGCGTGGGTTCGGGACGCTGATGGCCACCGCGTAGAGCTCTACCAGCCCATGAAGCCGCCACCCGACTCTGGATCGTGACCGGGTTCAGTCGAGCGCGACCGAGATGCCCGCGATGAGGTGACGCTCTGGAGCCGGCTCAAGGAATCGTCCGCCGAATGCGTTGACGACCACGGAGCCAGCATACTGTGCGTTCGTCACGTTGCGGACGGACACAAAGGGGGTGGCGCGCACCGTACGGCCGAGCGCGACGTCGACCAGCGCCAGGCGAACGTGGGCGACGCCATAGCCTTCGGCGCGGTCCGACCCACCTGCCGTTGCATCGTACGCGGAGGCGGCTTCCCCGCTTAGGCCTATGGCAAGACGACCTCGAAACACACTCGTAGCAGCGGCACTCCACGTAAGTGTCCATGTTGCCAAAGCAGGCGGCATCCCTGGAATCCGCGTGCCCTCCGGAATCGCATCGTCCACGCGGTCGAGGAACACTGCGTTGACGTGTGTAAAGGCGATGGCCCCGTCGAGTACGCCTGGTCCCATGCGTACACGTGCGCCGCGAACCCCGATCTCGACGCCCGCAAACCGGGCGTCGCCGCCGTTCTCGAAGAAAGTCACGTCGTCGATCTCGCGGGGGAGCAGCAGTCCGGTCACGCGCGCCGCGAACAGCGCTGCATCGAGGCTGACAACGCCCAGGCCCGAACTCCAAGCACGCCGTGCTCCGAATTCGCCGCCCCAGGTCCGTTCAGGGGAGAGCGAGGGGTTGAGGCCTGGGCGGCCATCGGAGCGATTGCCCAACTCGGTTGTCGTTGGGGCATCGAAGGCCCCCGCAGCATTGGCGTAGAGTGTGGTTCCGCCTGGGCTCGCCCAGGTCAAGCCGAACGAGGGGCTGATGGCCCCGTCCGTTCGCTGTCGCTCCGCGTCGTCCGCCGTGTCCGATGTGGTAGGTTCAGCACGGTAGGCGATGAGGTCCGCCCGGAGCGCTCCCGTTGCAAACCAGGTGCCCCCCGCATGCTGGCCAAGCGAGACGCGCAGCCGGCCGAACACGGCCCCTGAGGCCACCGTCTCGATCTGGTCGGTCAACACGTCCAAGCCAGGCTCACCGCCGTCATTGCTGATTTCAAGTCGGTCGTCACGCTGTGCCTCGGCTTCAACGCCCAGCCCCCAGACGAAGGGCAGGGTGCCGAACTGCTCACCTTCCGCGACCATGCGAAGTCCACCGGAGATTCGATCAAGCTGGATGTAGCGCGGGACGATGGGATTGTCGAGCTCACGTGCGCCGCCCCACGCTGTCGCCGAGAACTGGGAGGTCGTACCCATGGGGCCGCGGTATGTCAAGGCGAGCTGTGTCTGCGTCAGGCTCTTGCCCGCATCCTGCTCGATGGAGGCAGCACGGGTCTGTCGTGGGTCCGCCTCAGCCTGCTCAGCGGTAAGCCCGCCGGGCGATTGGGCGCGCGGCACGTATGCTCCCAACGCGACGATTCCAAGCGAACCGCTATCCCCAATCGGTACTTGACTCGACACGCCGAGCCGGAGCGCGTCTGTGGCGGCGTGGGTTCGGTAGCCCTCCTGGGTCATCGCCGACCCCCAAATAGCGAGCCGTCCGCGCTGGAGCGACGGGCGCACAGCAGCCTCAGCCTTGGCTAGCCCGAATGCTCCAGCAGTGATGCGTGCTTGAAGCCATGGTCCAGGGGGGCCGTCGCCCGCAGGGTCGTCAGTGGTGGTGTCCGTCGAGAGTGCGACGACCCCGCCGGAGCCGCTCCCCCAGAACGTAGAAGCCGGGCCGCGCAGTACCTCCACGCGTCGGATCAGTGCCGGATCAACCACATTGAGCTGTGACTGGCCGTCTGCCAGCGTGAGCGGTACGCCGTCAAGCAGCACATGCGAGCCGCGCACACCAAACGCAGCTCGCCATCCCAGGCCACGCACCAACAGGCGTTCACCGGTGGAGGGGTTGCCTCGGTCAGAGATCCAGACACCGGGCACGCCACGCCCGAGATCGTCAAGCGACGTGCCCGGCGCTGTCAGCCGCTCCACATTCGGTCGCTGCCGAACGGAAAGCGAGAGCGGTGCCCTGGTGCTGCCTAACTCGAACGGGGCCGCTGTCACGACCACCTCTTCCAGTTGTCTAAGGGTGTCGGGATTGCTGGTGTCTACCCTCGGCGGTACCCGTCCAGGTAGGCCAGCCGAGGCGTTGACCGTGTCCGTTCGGCTGAATCCACGATCGACCTGCTGTGCGTACGAGACCGACGAGAGCAGCGGTGCCAAGACGAGGACCAACGCGGTCATCCAACCCGGTAGAGTCGGGCAGCGCTGAAAAAATCGAAGAGGAAGGCGGGACACGAGAGCAACGTCGTACTGAGAACGATACAAGAAGGGAGGCACAAAAAAACGCCCCACACGAAAGCGTGCGGGGCGTGCTGTGCGGTCCGGACGGGACTCGAACCCGCGACCTCCGGCGTGACAGGCCGGCGTTCTAACCAACTGAACTACCGGACCGAACAGAAGTGCCGTGCCTATGATGACACGACAGGCTGAAAACATACGGCGACGCGACGGCTGCGAACAAGACCCCGTAGTCGATCAACGTGGCCTTCACAACCCTCAGCACGTGCTTTAGTCGTCGTCGCAAAAGAACAGTGGCCAGGGACGGACTCGAACCGCCGACACATGGATTTTCAGTCCATTGCTCTACCAGCTGAGCTACCTGGCCCGGTAGCAACGCGGCGGTCGCGGTACGCATCCGCCGCGATGGCAAGGCCATCAAGATACGGAGCTACCTCGTGTTGTCCATCGGGACTAGTGCGAACAGTTGGCGAAGGGGTCACGCGTGCTTCGCCGTTGCCTGTGTTGCAGCGTCGAACGTGTTCTTCAGCAGCATAGCGATGGTCATAGGACCAACCCCACCTGGAACCGGCGTGATCGCGCCCGCGACCTCCTTCACCGCGTCGAAGTCGACATCGCCGACCAGCCGGTAGCCGCGCTTGCGGCTCGCGTCGTCCACGCGGTTGATGCCCACGTCGATCACCGTCGCGCCCGGCTTGACCATACCCGCCGTAATCATGTGCGGACGGCCCACCGCTGCGATGAGGAGGTCGGCTTGCACCGTGTGGTGCGCGAGGTCGGCGGTGCGGCTGTGGCAGACCGTCACCGTCGCGTCAAGGCCACGCTGGAGGAGCAGGTTGGCCATGGGCGTGCCGACGATGTGGCTCCGCCCAACGATGACGGCGTGGGCGCCGCTCGTCTCGACACCCGTGCGCTTCAGCATCTCAACGATCCCCGCCGGGGTGCACGGCGCGAACCCGCCCGCCCCCAGCACCACGCGCCCGACGTTCTCCGGATGAAAGCCGTCCACGTCCTTCTCCGGCGCGAGTGCGTGGATCACCTTCGTAGCGTCGATGTGCTCAGGCAACGGCAATTGCACGAGGATGCCGTCCACGCTATCGTCGACGTTGAGGTCAGCGATGAGCGCGAGCAGGTCGGATTCGGTGAGGTCGGCAGGGCGGCGTAGCGTCTCTGACGCGATGCCAGCTTCAGCGGCAGCCTTCCTTTTGCCGCGCACGTAGGATGCGGACGCCGGGTTGTCGCCCACTAGGACAACGACGAGGGACGGCGGCCGGCGGCCCGCGGCGACCCACGCGTCTACCTCATCGCGGAGGTCGGCGCGCACGGCGGCCGCGATAGCGCGCCCGTCAATGAGGAGGGCCGAAGAAGTCGTGGCGTCGGACATGATGAAGTGTGGGTGAAGCCGAGGTGGAAGCGGTTCGCGAGGGGAAAAGCTACTTGGCGCAGGCGGATCGCAATGCGAAACCCCTGGTAGATTCGTGTACGTCCTTTGCCTCCACCTCACCTTGAGCACGACCCATGATTCGAGTCGGCATCCTTGGCGCCACCGGCGCCGTAGGCCAGCGCTTCGTCCAACTCCTCGACGGGCACCCCTACTTTCGCATCACCGCCCTCGCCGCGAGCGAGCGCTCGGCAGGCAAGCCCTACGCCGAGGCCGCGCACTGGACGCTCGACACGCCGATGCCGGACCTCGTCCGCGATCTCGTTGTCCAGCCGTGTACGCCTGAGTTGGACTGCGATTTCGTCTTCAGCGGCCTCGA
The DNA here is from genome assembly GCA_039027055.1 of Bacteroidota bacterium. Taxonomy (GTDB): domain Bacteria; phylum Bacteroidota; class Rhodothermia; order Rhodothermales; family Rubricoccaceae; genus JBCBEX01. Next base: position 6,327 of record JBCCLD010000097.1, on the reverse strand, counting down.
CTCGTCGGTGGCGGGGGAAGTCGAAGCGGCCTTTGCGCGCGCCGGGTACCCGGTGATCTCGAACGCGAAGAACTACCGGATGCACCCGGAGGTGCCGTTGCTCATCCCGGAGGTGAACCCCGACCACACGGCGCTGATCGACCGTCAGAATTGGGGCAGTGATCTCGTAGACGGTGGGTTGCGCGAGGACGGCTACATCGTGACCAACCCCAACTGCTCCGTTGTGGGCCTCGTGTGCGCGCTCAAGCCGCTGCACGACGCCTTCGGCATCGAGGCACTCCATGTGGTCACCATGCAAGCGCTCAGCGGGGCAGGCTATCCTGGCGTGTCGTCCCTCGATGCGGTGGCCAACGTCGTGCCCTTCATCGGCGGGGAAGAGCCCAAGCTGGGGCAAGAACCGGGCAAGCTCCTGGGGAAACTCACAGCAACGGGCATCGAGCACGTGGACATCCGCACCTCTGCCACGTGCACGCGGGTGCCGGTCGTAGACGGTCACCTTGAGGCGGTGTCGGTCAAGTTTCGTACAAAGGCAAGTGCTGAAGAGGCAGTCGAAGCTATGCGTGGCTTCTCGTCGCCGATCGACCACGTCGTGCTGCCGACGGCCCCAGATCAGCTGGTGCATGTCTTCGACGAGGACGCGTACCCGCAGCCACGTCGACACGTCCACCGGGGGCGCGGCATGCAGGTGTCTGTGGGCCGCGTCCGGGCCTGCGAGCTGTTCGACGTCAAGTTTGTCGTGCTTTCTCACAACACGATCCGGGGCGCTGCTGGTGGAGCGATCCTGAACGCGGAGCTGCTCCGGTCCCAGCAGCGCCTCGGCATGACGCGCGAGCGCATCGCCGTGCTGTGAGCGACGCGATTGTCATCAGGCAAGCACAGGCCGACGACCTCGACGACGTACTTGCGCTTTGGCAGTACCTGGACGCCTACCAGGCCCGCCTCGACCCCACGCTTCGCCCGGTGGACGACGCCGAGCGTCTGTGGGCGAGTGAGTTCAAGGTGCTCCTCCACGACAAAGAGGGTGGGTGCTTTTTGGTGGCCGAAGACGAGGGGCGCATCGTTGGCTTGGTCACGGCCCGTGCTGTGCAGCCGCGGCCCTTATACACACCCCAACCCTATGCGTTTGTGGACGAAGTGGTGGTAGATCCGGGCTGGCGCGGGCGCGGCGTGGCGACCCGATTGATTGGGACGGTCCAGGCTTGGGCGCAGTCGCACGGGCTGGCTCGCGTCGAGGCGCGCGTGGTGGCGGCGAATGAGCATGCCCGGGCGTTCTGGCGTCGCGTCGGAGCCAAAGAAGTGGCGGTGACCGTCCGCCTCGACACGAGTGCGCGACACGGAACAGGAGCTTCTGAAGCCGACTCGGTTCCGTGAAAGAGAGCAAGAAGGTGACACGGAGCCCCCACCGAAGGGCCACAGGCTGAGACTTCGGCTGAGACGACGATGTGTCACCCTGGGACACGAGCCAGCGCGACGCGCACGCAAAACAGCGTATACGGGCAGGAATCGCCGTTGCGACAGCCGTCTAGCAAAGTCGGCACGGCCTTGGCAGCGACCCGAAGCGCTCTCCAATCGATCTCTCTCTCCTATGTCTGATCCCCAGGTTCGCGCTCAGCGCGAGCACTACCAGGCCAGCCAGGCCTACGAGGAGGCCGTGCGGCTCCTCGACCTCGGCCATGCCGATGCTAGCACCGCGCACCTCGACCGCGCCATCCACCACCTCGACCGCGCCATCGAACTGATGCCGTTCGACGCGAGCTGCCGCTACGACCGCGGCCTCGCTCAGCAGCGCCGGGGCCGCTACCGCGCCGCCATCGCTGACTACTCGCAGGCGCTCCACATCGACGGACCCGACGCCGACACGTTCAACAACCGAGGCCTTGCCTTCGCGGCGCTCCAGGACTTCGAGCAGGCCATCCAGGACTTCACCGCCGCGATGCGGGTTGCCCCGAACGATGCCAAGCTCTATTTCAACCGTGGCAACGCCTTCGGCGACCACGGGAGGCCCTTCGAAGCCGTCGCCGACTACGGGATCGCGGTCGGGCTAGCCCCGCACTACGCGGAGGCGCACTTCAACCGCGCGCTCGCGTTGCTCGCGATTGGCAACTATGCCGACGCGCTGCCCGATGTCAACCGGAGCATCGATCTGGACCCGGCAGATGCGGATGCCTACACGTTGCGGGGTGAAATCTTCGCCTACCTAGGCGTGAGCGAACGCGCCGAAACAGACCGGGCCACGGCGCGCGATCTGGCGCGCATCACGCCGTAGCTCGTCCAACCAGCGCGCTCGACGTGTCGCGGGGGAGCTGCCCACGTCGAGCCGAGATGGGCGGGGCCGCTTGACAGCGCGCAGCGGCGTGCTACCTTCGACAAACCACACGCTTCGCTCAGGCAGCTAGGTGACCGGGAAGCCCGCAGCAAGCGTCGCGACTGCCCGCCGATGGTCCATCCACTAAATGCAGTGTGAAGCAGGCCAACGCTTCTGGCTGAATACCACGGATTGGCCGCCAATAAGCGCGTGCGGTGTTGCGTTCTTGCACCCATCGGGCTCCGGAATTGGAGGCGATGGACGTTGGTCAGATCCTTGCGACGGGATCGTTCTCTAGTCGATTCGCTCGTTTCCCGCCACGACGTGACTGCGTCCGGCGTAACCGTCACCACCGACCATGTCGAACCCGAACGATCCTACAGGTTACCCTACCCGCGACGGGGCCCGCGAACACCTGGCCCGCGAACTCCGCGCGATCCAGGATGAACGGCCCGTTGTCCCTGAGATCCATGAGGTCGACCCCTCGAGCCCCGTGCATGGGGCCGACGGCTACGGCGCGTATGCGCCCCAGGACCCCAACGAGATTCGCCTTGATGCCTCGGGCGCGGTCGCGCCATCGTCCTCGAACGCGCTCGCTCCGCTGCCGAGCCCGCCACAAGCCCGCCCTCCCCGTCGAGCTGTTGTGCCAGCTCGGCCGGCCGAATCACTGACGCCGGTGCCGCTGAACGACCCAGCGCCGAGTGCGCTCTTCCCGACCATCGCACCGCCGCGCAAGCTCGAAGCGCGCCGCTCCGCGCAGGAGAAGAACGATGTGCTGCGCCGTGGCTGGAAGCTCATCGCAGGCATCACCGCGCTGATGGTTGCGCTCACCATCGGGGCACTGCTGTTTCTCGGTCCGCAGTACGACTCCTACGCCATCTTGCTTGTCAACACGCCCGACCCGAACGAGGTGCAGACCGAAATCATGGGGCGTTTCGTGGACATGCCCGGTGGAGGCGAGAGCACCCGGCGCGTGCTCAACCAGGCGATCATCTTGCAGCAGTCGCCGGTGATCGCCGAGCGGACGGCGGAGCGCCTGCTCAACCTCGCCCAAGAGCGCGGCACCACGTTCCCCATCTTCGACGATATCCAGGATCAGTCGCTAACCCCCCAGTCGCTCGGCGACCTGGTGCAGAAGAGCTACGTGAGCGTCGAGCCTGCGGGTCTGGAAGTCGATGCCGTACGCGTGTCGGCGAAAGGCGGCACGGCAGAAGAGGCCCACCTCCTCGCCCAGTTCTACATGGAGGAGTACCAGCGCCGCTCGCAGCAGACGAGCCGTGAGTACATCGAGCGCACGCGGTCCTTTCTCTCGGAACAGCGCGACCAGCGCGAGGCCGAACTCGCTACGCTCGAAGACGAACTCAGCCGCTACCGCCGCCAGCGCGGTGCCGTTGACCTCGGCGCGCAGGCGCAGCAGTCGATCCAGCAGGTGGCGTCGTTGGAGGCGCAGCTCGACCGCGCGCGCGTGGACGTCTCCATGCGGGAGCAGTCGCTGCGGGCGCTGGAGCAGGAGCTAGCCGACCTGCAGCCGCGCCTCACGCAGCGGATCGCCTCGGGCGTCCAGGGCGAGCTGGCCGAGACGGAAACCAAGATCACGGAGCTCGAGCGCGTGCTCAACAACATCTATGTGCAGCAGCCGATGCTACGCTCCAACCCGTCGCTCAACCCAGACGTGGCTCGCTACGAGGCGCAGCTGTCTGGCCTGCGCGCGCGGCGCTCGCAACTGTCCGAACAGTTCGTCGACGAGGTTGTCCAGGCAGGGGGCGTCGACCCGACATCGCAGACGGGGGAGGCCTACGTGACGAGTCTCAACCAGCGCATCAGCCAGGAGCGTGTGGCCCTCGAAGGCGCGCGCGCCGAGACGTCGACACTGCGCCAGCGCCTGAGCGAAGAGCGCGGCCAGCTACTCAGCATCCCGGGTCGCGCCCGCGACGTGGCCGAACTGGAACGCGCTCGCTCCGCCGCCGAGCAGAGCTACCAGTACCTTGAAGGCCGTCTCAACGAAGCGGAGGTCGCAGCCCAGTCGGAGTTTGGCGTGACGCAGATTGTACGGGAGCCGCAGATGCCGACCGAGCCGTCGCGCCCGAACTGGCCCGTGACGATCCCCATGGCGCTCGTGCTCGGGCTCGTGCTCGGGCTCGGCGCGGCCTTCGCGCGCTACCGCACCGACACGACCGTCTACGCACCCAGCGACCTCGCCGAGTACGGTTTCTCGGTGCTCGGTGTGGTTCCCGAAGTGAAGGGAATCAAAGGGAACCACGGCGGCGTCAACCCGGCCCTGGTCACGCTTACCGATCCCTTTGCGCCTTCGGCGGAGTCGTATCGTCACTTGCAGGCGTCGCTCTACGCTCGCATCGGCACCGAGCCGGGACACACCAGCTCCATCGTCGTGACCAGCCCTGAGGTGGGGTCGGGCAAGTCGGTGACTGCGATCAACCTCGCCATCTCGGCAGCCCAGGCCGGCCTTCGCACGCTCATCGTCGACGCCGACCTCCGCCGCCCGTCGGTGCACGAGTACCTCGGGCTCGGTCCCAACCCGCCTGCCGGATCGCAGGGCGGGGGCATGAACATGGTCTACTGGAATACGAGCGTGCGGAACCTCTTCGCGCTCACCGTCCGGGAGCCTGTGGACAGTCCCGAGCAGCTCTGGAGCGGGGAGGAGGTCTACCGCCTCATTGACCGCCTCAGCGGCACGTTCGACCTGATCATCTTCGACGCGCCCCCCGCGCTCATGGCCGCCGACGCCTCGTTCTTCGCCGTTCACACCGACGCTGCCGTCCTTGTCGCCTCGGCAGGTGACACGTCTGGCGAGGCGCTTACGCAGACGGCCGCCGAGCTGAGCGGGGCTGGGGGCTTCATCGCTGGGGTCGTACTCAACCGCTTCGATCCGAAGCTCGCCGCGGGCTACCAGAAAACCTTCGGGTATCGCTACACCACGTCGTACCAATAGGCCCGCCTCAAGCGGCTTGATCGGCGCCTAAACAGGGTGTGGCCGACGGTCAAACCCCTCGAAGCAGCTGCCTGTTGAAGCGAACAGGTTTGGAGCGACTCGCCTCGGTACAACGCTGCGCTTCGTTGACCAAACGTCCCAGGCAGACGCGAATCGTCCCGTTCGGGAACGCCTTTTGAGAGACGCCGCGTGTGCCCGCTGCCGTACGCCTTGCTGACCGTTTTCTCCATCCGCCCGAATCCATGACCTTCTCTTTCCGCCTCCTATCGCTACTGGCCGCGCTCGCGCTCGTTAGCGCTGAGACCATGGCGCAGCAGACGCCCCCCGGCAGCCTCCCGCCGCAGACCACGCCGGCGCAGCAGTACCCGCAGGGCCTGCCGGCCCCGATCCCCTCTCAGACGACTCCACCGCAAGGAGGTACCCTGGATCCCGGGCAGTATGGCCGCGTCGAGCGAACCAACTCGAACGTGCGCAACTACTTCTTCTTTACGCAGCCGGGCGAGCCGACCATCCAGGTCTATGTGGTGGGCGCGGTCGTGAACCCGGGGCTGTACGAAGTTGGGCCGGGCCTCGATCTCGGCCGCTTGCTCGCGCTTGCGGGCGGGCCCCAGCTGGCCCCACAGCAGGCTGAGCGTCGCCGCAAGACTACGGTGAAGCTCTTCCGCCCGACCTCGGGAAGCCGCCCGATCTTCGAAGAGAACCTCGACGACTCGTTCACGGACGTGCGTGCCTACCCCGTGCTTCGCGAGGGCGACACGCTCATGGTTGAGACCATCGAGAGGCAGCGCTTTGGTTGGCGGGACCTCCTGGCCGTCGGTGGAGCACTGGGCGGCATCGCCTTCTTCATCGACGCCGTCGCGGGCAACAACTAGGCGAGGGCTGCCACCGGCCCCGCTCCTCGCTCTTTCCACCACGCGACGACCCGGTCCTCCGTGGCACGTCTTGCCGAACCAAACGACAACGCTGCCGCTCCCGTCCCTGATGGGTCGGAAACGACGGCGCGTGCCTGGCTCGGGCGTGGGGCGTGGACCATCATGGATCAGGCGCTCTTCGCCGGGTCCAACTTTCTGCT
>JBCCLD010000096.1:0-12601 GCA_039027055.1 Bacteroidota bacterium | reverse complement strand
TGCGATATCGCTGCTCGGGCATGGAAGCCGCAAACGCAGTTCCCCTCCTGGATAGGAGGGGACAGGGGTGGTTGACCAACCTGGCAACCCCGTCACGTCCAGAGGTGATCGCGCAGTAGACCCCTTGCGCTCACACTAGGGACTAGGGAAGCAATACATCCTTTGTGCCTTTGGCAAACGAATTCGTCCTGCTGGCACCTGTTGGACGTGAGCCGATAGCTCCCCTACTACATCCGCTCCGGCGCGCTGATGCCGAGGATGGTGAGGCCGTTTCGGAGCACGAGGCGCGTGGCGTCGGCGAGCGCCAGGCGCGGCTGCGCGATCTCCTCCGGTTCGCCTAGGATGCGACAGTCGCGGTAGAATGCGCTGAAAGCAACGGCAACCTCGCGGAGGTAGGTCGCGAGCCGGTGCGGTCCCATCGATTCAGCGGCTCCAGTCAGCGCTTCAGGAAATCCGAGTAGCACCTTGATGAGCTCGAGCGCCGAGTCGTGCGTGAGGTTCGTCCAGTCGAGCGCAACTGGATCGTACGTGAGTCCCACCTCCTTGGCTTTGGCGAGGATCGAGCAGATGCGCGCGTGGGCGTACTGGAGGTAAAACACCGGGTTCTTCTCGCTCGCGTCCTTCGCCAGGTCAAGGTCGAAGTTGAGGTGCGTGTTGGGCGAGAGCATCAGGAAGAAGAACCGCGTCACGTCCTCGCCGACCTCGTCCATCAGTTCGTCAAGCGTGATATAGGTCGCCTTCCGGGTGCTCATCTTGACCTCCTGGCCGTCGCGGACGAGCGTGACGAACTGGTAGACGAGCACCTCGATCTTCGATGCGTCGCCGCCGAGCGATTTCACGCCGCGAATTACGTCGGGATAGGTGGCGATGTGATCCGCTCCGAAGATGTCGACCGCCTTGTCGTAGCCGCGCTCTAGCTTATCAAGGTGGTAGGCGATGTCGGGCAGCCGGTAGGTCGGCTCGCCGGTGGACTTGACGAGCACCTCGTCCTTCGGCTCGGTCACCCCTTGGTCGTTGGTCACCACCTTGCCCAGCTTACCGGTGGCAAACCACACCGCTCCGTCTTTGTCGTAGACCAAGCCCTTCTCACGCAGGCGGTCCACGGTGTCCCATACGGCTCCGTTTTCGTAGAGCGAGTGCTCGTTGAAGTATTGCATCCCGCCCTCGCCCACAGGAATACCGAGCCGTTCCATCGTCTGCTCGATGGTGGCAAAAATGGCCGAGACAGCGGCGGCTTTGAAGAACGTCTCAGCATCGTCGCGGTCGAGTACGCTGCTGCCGTGCTCGGCGCGGACAGACTCAGCAATCGTCTGGATGTAGTCGCCCTGGTAGCCGTCGTCGGGGAAGCTCTCGGGGACGACCAGGCCGCCCTCCAGCGTCTTCTTCGGCACATCGGGGTGGACGAGCGCCTCGTAGCGGGCCATCACCGACTGCGCGAGGACGCGCATCTGGCGGCCCGCGTCGTTGAAGTAGTACTCCCGCGTGACGTCGTAGCCGGTCCAGTCGAGGAGGTTGGCGATGGTGTCGCCGAGGACCGCGTTGCGCCCGTGGCCGACCGTGAGCGGGCCCGTCGGGTTGGCGGAGACGTACTCTACGATGGCCGTCTTGCCCGTGCGCTCGGCACGCCCGTAGGCGTCGCCCTGCGCGAGGATCTCCGCGACGCCGTCGTAGAGCAAGGCGTCGGCGAAGCGGAAGTTGAGGAAGCCAGGCCCTGCGACCTCTACCGCTGCAATGCGCTTCGGATCGGCGCTCTCGTTCAGCGCGTCGGCGAGGTGCTGCGCGATCTGGCGCGGGTTCGAGCGCAGCGGCTTGGCGAGCTTGAGCGCCACGTTCGAGGCGAGGTCGCCGTGCTCGGGGTTGTTCGGCGTCTGGAACTCGGGGTCGAGCGCCGCCGCGTCGAAGTCGTCCGGCGCGCCGGGGTGCGCTTCGGCGACGAAGCGGGCGAGCGCCGCGCGGATCTGCTGGGCGAGGTAGTCGGTCACGGTCGAGGGTCGAGGGTCGAGGGTCGAGGGTCGAGGGTCGAGGGTCGAGGGTCGAGGGTCGAGGGTCGAGGGTCGAGGGTGCCCCGCTTCACCACCGGGGCAGTCTGAGCGGATGTACCACGCGCCACCGCTCTTTACTCATCACACTTCACTCTTTACGTCCAACTTCGCACTTCGTACTTCGAACCTCCGACAACTCTGTGTAGATTTTCGCGCTGTTTCCTCGCCTCCGTGCCCCATGCACCGCTCTCTCTGCTTTGCCTTTGCTCTGCTGCTGTCGCTTAGCGGCTGCGTGACCACGAGCGAATCCTCGTCAGGCGGCACATGGTCGGGGCCGCGACCGGATGCGCCAGCGGAACCCACACCCCCGCGCCCGTCGCCCTTTGTGGACGGAAACAACGTCACGGGGAGTTGGCGCGCGGTGGAGGCCATTGCTGATCCCGAGCGCAACCGTGACCTCCGCGAAGGGGTCCTCACGATGGAGCTCACCATCCGCCGCGACGGCACGGCCACGCTGCGCGGCGAGGACCGCCGCCTCGGCTCCGGCCCCGTCCGCTTCGACGGCACGCTCGCAGGCGAACGCCTCGCCTTCGACGGCATGGACGGCAGCGCCGCCGTCTCGATGCGCTCGGGCCGCCTCCTGGTCTTCGACCCGCGCGGGCGGCGCACGGTCTACGCCCGCGAATCCTAGCGCTCATTCAACCCCGCTCCCTCGTGCTCGCCAACCACACCTTCGCCATTCTCGGAGCCGGCAACATCGGCCGCGCACTCATCGGCGGGTTGCTTCGCGGCGGCGACGTCCGTCCCGAGCAACTCCGCGCCACGCGCCGCAACCCATATGCCCTCGACGCGCTGCGCGAGCAGTTCCCCGGCATACACGCGGGCACGGATAACGCCGAGGCCGTCCGCGACGCGACCGTCGTGCTCCTCGCCGTGAAGCCGCAGAACCTCGACGCGGTCGTGGGCGCCATCCGCGACGCCGTGCCCGCCGACGCGCTCGTGCTCTCGATCCTCGCAGGGCTCACCACTGATGCGCTCTGCAACGCACTTGGCCAGCCGCTCGCTGTCGTCCGAGCCATGCCTAACACGCCCGCGCTCGTCGACGAAGCTGCAACGGCGATTGCGCCAGGTACCCACGCCACGGAGGAGCATCTGGCCGTAGCCAAGGAGATCTTCGCCGCGGTTGGCCCGACGGTGGAGGTACTTCCGGAGTCTCTGATGGACGCGGTCACGGGACTCTCTGGCAGCGGTCCGGCGTACATCTACATGGTCATTGAGGCGCTTACCGACGGCGGTGTCAAGATGGGCCTGCCGCGCCCGCAGGCGCTCAAGCTCGCTGCCCAGACCGTCTACGGGGCGGCTAAGCTCGTGCTGGAGACGGGTCTGCACCCTGCCATCCTGCGCGACCAGGTGACGACGCCCGGCGGCACCACCATCGCGGCCATCGCCGAGCTTGAGCGCCATGGCCTGCGCCCGATGCTGATTGAGGCTGTCGGCACCGCCACGGCCCGCTCGCAGGCCCTCCGCGAGCGCGACTGATCGCCGGGGTTAGCCTTCGGCCTGCTCGCGCATGCGCTCGGCCTGCTCCTCCATCCGAAGCGCCTCAATGATCGGGTCGAGGTTACCACCAAGGATGTTCTGGAGCGCGTGGTTCTTGTTGTCGCCATCGAGGCGATGGTCGGTCACGCGGCCCTGCGGCCAGTTGTAGGTGCGGATCTTGGCCGAGCGGTCCCCGGAGCCGACCATCTCACGCCGGGCGGCCGCGCGTTCGGCCTCGGCCTTCTCGCGCTCCATCTGGTAGACCCGGCTCCGCAGCACGCGCATCGCCTTGTCCTTGTTTTTGTGCTGGCTCTTCTCGTCCTGGATGGACACCACGATGCCGGACGGAATGTGCGTGATGCGGACCGCCGAGTCCGTGGTGTTGACGCTCTGCCCCCCCGGTCCCGACGAGCGGTAGTAGTCGATGCGGAGATCGTTGTTGTGGATCTCAACGTCGACGTCCTCGGCCTCCGGCAGCACGGCTACGGTCGCTGCAGAGGTGTGAATCCGGCCTTGGCTCTCGGTCGCCGGCACACGCTGGACGCGGTGCACGCCACTCTCAAACTTGAGCAGCCCGAACGCCTGCGCGCCCCGCACGGTGAAGATGAGTTCCTTGAAGCCCCCTTGCGTCCCGCCCGTTGCGTCCATCAGTTCGATGCGCCAGCCGTGCGATTCCGCGTACTTCTCGTACACCTTGTAGAGGTCGCCGGCGAAGAGGGCGGCCTCGTCGCCGCCGGTCCCAGCGCGGATCTCGACGATGGCGTCCTTGGCGTCGGCGGGGTCCTTGGGGATGAGGAGTTGGCGGAGCGCCTCCTCGGCGTCGGGTAGCTTCGCCTCGACCTCTTCGAGCTCCATCGCGGCCATCTCGGCCAGTTCGCCGTCGCCGAGCGCGAGCTCGGCCAGGTCGCCCTGCTCCTGTTGCAGCCCTTCATAGACATCGATCGCAGCCACGACCTCGCGGAGGTCAGACAGTTCACGACCCAGATCGGCGAGTTGCTTCGGGTCAGTAGCGACCTCGGGCTGGGCCATCAGGCGGTTGATCTCGGCGTAGCGCGATCTGAGATCAGCGAGGGTATCGGGGTTCAGCATCAGTACGGAGCGGGGGGCATCGGTCGAGGCCGTGCAAGGTACGACTCTGCCTGCCTAAGCCTGTGAGCATGGCGGCCCAGCCCTGTGAGCATGGCGCTCCCTTGTACGTCGTTGGTGAGACCACCGATTGCGAAATGAGACGACGCATGGCACACGCCAGCCTGCAGGCGTTCAGCAGCCCCGGCTGGGTTCGATTTCGTTCCGTTGCGCTCGGGTATACGGAGGTGGTGGGGCTCGGGTATGCCGCTCGCAGGGGAGTTCCTAGTCGCCCAACCGCACAGGGCGGCGTCTCACCCTACAGACTCGGCCCGTGCCCGACTCGCTCATCCCCACCGCCCTTATCGCCGCCTGGCTATTGCTCTGCGGCACCGTCGCGGCCAGCCTCGACTTTGTCGCCACGCGGCCCGTCGAGGTGGCAGTCGAGGACTTCCGGCGGGCTGGGATGACCGACGAGCAGGTGCTCAGCGAGGCCGCCCAGGCTGCCTACGGGCAGGAGGCCAACTGGTGGTGGGTGAGATCCGGCTCCGTCCGACTCGTCTTCGAAGAGGCGCGCATCTATGACATCGACCCCGGGCTCGTGGCGTCGATCCAGCACAGCGCGCCCGCCCTCGTCATCCAGCTCCCTGCTTCTACTCCCTAGCCGTTCAGTCGGCACCCTGGCCGCTCCGTCGGCACATCATATTCACTTGGCGGGCCTCGGCCAGCTCCTGATACCGCGCGGCTGCGGTGTCGGCTCGAGCGCTCGCCACCGGGAGGCGGTCTGGGTGTGCGGGACCGCCTCCCACCTTTTGGGGGGATGGGTTGAGGGCGCGCCGCTCGACTGACGAGGAGGCGTACGGGCGCGTGCTACCGAACCCCTCTCCATCTGAGGCTCGCGCACCTCACGCGCGGAGATTCGGCCAAGCCGTGGACATTTCGGGCGCGTATACGGAAGTTGCGGCTCGTGCCATCCACACCCTGGCCCATGGCTGCTCCGCTTTCCCCATGGCTGCTCCGCCCACCCCACTGGCCCCCGGCACCGTCCTGATCGCTGAGCCAGCCCTCCGCGACCCTAACTTCCGCCGCACCGTGGTGCTCCTGTGCGAGCATACGGCCGAGGGGAGCTTCGGGCTGGTTCTGAACCGCCCCAGCGGCCTCCACCTCTCGGACGTCCTGCAGGCACCGCTCGGGTTCGACGCTGACCTGTTTCAGGGCGGCCCAGTCCAGCTCGACACGCTCCACTTCCTCCACCCCTACGGCGAGACCATCGAGGGCGCGCTGCCCGTCCTTGACGGCGTATGGTGGGGTGGTGACTTCGATGTGGCTCTCTCGCAGATCCAAGACGCGGCCGTGGATCCGGACACCATACGGTTTTACGCAGGCTACGCAGGCTGGGGCCCCGACCAACTCGACGAGGAAGTGGCGCAGGCAGGGTGGGTGGTGCGTCCCGGGCACGCCCGACTCGTCTACGACAGCGATGCCTACCTCTGGCGTGAACTCGTGCTGGCGCTCGGCGGCGAGTATCGCCTGCTGGCCAACTTTCCCGACGACCCGTCCCTCAACTGACGGCTACGCAGCGCGTCTACGGCCCGCCGCGAGGGCTCCGAGGCGGTCGATAAGGGAGCGGAACTCGCTATGCTTGTCGTAGAACCCGTCGGCTCCTGCGTCGAGGCACTTGCGGCGATAGAACTCACTGCCGTGGTTCGTGAGCATCAGGACCGTGCTATCCACGGCCTCACTGCGTAGCTGCCGGAGCACCCAGATGCCGCTACGGTCGGGCATGTTGATGTCGAGTACGACCACGTCGGGACGAAGGTCGTGGGCGAAGCGATAGGCGGTGGTGGCCGTGTCAGCCTCGGCGACAACGACCAGCTCCTCGACCTCTTGCAGCGTCTCGACCAGGGCACGACGCACTTCGCGCGAGTCGTCGGCCAGCAGCACGCGAAGGCGCGGGGCTCCACGGTCGTGCGCGCTCCACTCGACGGCAGTGCTCTGTCCCGGTTCGTTGTGCTTCGTCATCCCTACGGCCTCCCTGCATCACTCGATGCACCTTCGTGTTTGGTAGTCTGCCCTGCGGAGTCGCGTGGGCTACTGCGTTGTGGTCCCACCATACTACGGAGCTACGATCTCTAGGCACCATCAGCGGGCCTGCTTGATTCTAGCCCATCGACCTTGGCACAACGTGTCAGATGGACGCAGACCAGATCTGTAGGCATATTTCCTACAAGGCCATGGGCACAACGCACTATCTCTCTATAATGCGTGCGCCTAGATCAATAAGATTGGGTGCACTCGTCGTAGTGCATACCAGGGTGCGGCTTCTACGCGAGCAGATTTCGAGACACAGACATACGTGGCCCTAGATCCTCGGACACTCGTACGTACAGGAGGGGCTCGTTTGGCCCGTGCAACGAACCCGATCGAGCACGCCTGTTTAATCAACCAGGCCGTTCTTGATTGCGTAGCGCGTGAGTTCAGCGTTGCTCTTCATCCCCATCTTCTGGAGCATGCGCGACCGGTAGGTGCTGATCGTCTTCACGCTGAGCGTCAGTTCCTCCGCGATCTCGCTGACCTGTTTGCCCGAGGCGATGCGGCACAGCACCTGATACTCTCGATCCGAGAGCCCTTCATGAAGCGCCTGCCCTGGCTCGCTGTCTAGGTGGGCCAGTAGCGTCTCGGCGAGCGCAGGCGTCACGTAGCGCCCACCCGATGCGACACGACGGATCGCCCTGACCAACTCAGCCAGGGCGCTCTCCTTCGTGAGATAGCCCGATGCTCCAGCCCTCAGCACTCGCACGGCGTACTGGTCTTCCGGATGCGCCGAGAGCACGAGCAGGGGCAACTTCGGGTAGGTCCCCTTCAGGTGCTTGATGAGGTCCAGCCCGCTCACCCCGGGCATGCTCAGGTCCAGCACTACCACGTCACACGAGGTATCGCGTAGCAACTCGATGAGCGCGTTGCCGTCGGCGGCCTCGCCGCTAACGCTCAGGTCGATGGCTTCGTTGATGATGTCGACCAGGCCGCGACGGACGATGGCGTGGTCGTCGGCGATGTGAACGCGGATCATGGTGCTACGGGGACGAGACAGGGGAGCGTGAGGGGCTAGGCCGATGATAACGCTTCGGGTCAGGCCAGGGGCTATGATTCAGTTGGAGCCGACGGAGGCCTCGGCGTCCGGAGCGAGCCGTTCTTCTTTCGGGGCGGGCTCCAGGGGCACCTCGGCGACCAACGTGGTGCCGTCCCCATCGACGCCCTCGATCGTAAAGTGGCCGCCGAGGATCAGCGCCCGCTCGCGCATACCGAGGACACCAAGGGACCGCTTCTTGGAGCCCAGGGAGAGGCCGACGCCGTCGTCACGGACGGTTAGACGCAGCCGCTCACCGTTTCGACGTAGGAAAATTTCCACCGACGTGGCATTCGCATGCCGTGCAATGTTGGTCAGCGCCTCTTGCAGGATGCGGAAGAGCGCCGTCGCCACTTCCGAGGGAATGTTCGCCTCGTCGATGCCGGGCGAGGTCGTGAAGTGCGCTGGTACCTCTGCCTGGGCGGTAAACTGCTCGGCCTGCCACTCCATCGCGCTCACCAGGCCGAAATCGTCGAGCACGCCGGGGCGCAGCCGCGTGGCAATCTGTCGGACGTGCTGGATGGTCTCGTCGATCAGGGACTCGGTGTCGGCGACACGGCGGCTCACCTCGGGGTTGTCCGTGGGGAGGCGCTGCGCAAGCCACCCGACGCGGAGCCGGAGTGCCGTGAGGGCCTGCCCGAGCACGTCGTGCACCTCACGAGAGATGCGTCGCCGCTCTTCCTCGCGTACGGACTGAAGGTGCCCCGCCAACTCTCGCAACGCGAGGCGCGACTGCTCCAGTTCGGTTCGCGCCGCCACCCGCTCGGTCACGTCGGTCGCCACGCCTACCACGCGCGACACGGCTCCGTTGGCGTCGCGGAGCGGGGTGTAGGCCGTTTCGAAGGCATGGCCTCCGAAGTCGATGAGCACACTCACCCGCTCCCCAGCTAGCGCGGAGCGGACTGCGCGGACGATGCGCGGATGGGTGCTGCTGTAGAGCTCAAGCGCCGACTGGCCCACCAGTTCGTCCGGGGTCAGACCGATCCCGTCGAGCCCTCGCCCTTCTACCTGCACGAACCGGCCGGTGCGATCCAGCGAGAAAAACACGATAGGGGCGTTCTGAGCGATCTGTCGGAGCAGTTCCGAGCGTAGCACCAGTTCGTTGGCCGAACGGTCGCGCTCGGCCTGCGCTTCAACGAGCGCTGTGGTGTCCCGTACGAGGATCAGGAAATCGCGCTCGGCGATCGCCACACAGATAGCCTCCCGGTGGCGTATCTGCCCGTCGACGTGGGTCTGGTAGAAGACGCGTTGCCGCTGTCCTGTGGCCAAACTCTCCTGGCAGGCGTCGAGCACCCGCTGCATCGTCTCGGCTCCCAGGGACCGGTCTAGGTCGATGCGCCGTTCTATCGTTGGCGAGACGGCCGTGACGAACTCGTCGGGTATGTGTACGTCGCGGACGTTGCCCTCGTCGTCGATCCGCGCGATGATGTCGGGCACCGCCTGGACGAGGGAGCGGAAGCGTGCTGCGATGGGGGCTTGCGCTCCTGAGCGCGCCGCCGCGAAGTGGTAGGTCGCCCGTAGCGAGGCACCGCTGAAGGTGTCCGCATCGAGGACGTCGGTCACACCGTGGGCCGCTAGGGTCGGATAGGCCCCGCCCTCGCGAACCAGGGCCATGACCGCGTGCTGCAAGCCCACCTTCGCGAGCCGCTCCGGGGTCGGCAACGCGGGCTCCTCCACCACGACCACCCAATCGACCGCAGCGGACAGGCGGGTTTCCGCCTCCAGCCATGTACCAACCGCCTCGACGGTGGTGACATCGACGAGGGCCGCCTCGACCCGGTCACGGCAGGAGGACGTCGGACCGACGAAGAGGACAGCGGGGTGCGATGCAGCGCGCACGAGAGCGTACCCACAGGAGCAAAGGAGAAGGGCGTGTCAATATAGGCGCTGGCTCTTCAGGCGCTGGCTCTTCAGCCCCAGGCGTTCGACCGTGACACGCCGCAATGACACGCAGATCCTACATAACTCAAGTTGTGCCCTATCCGCGCCGTTCTCAACGTGGAGGGTGGGGGGAGTAGGGGTGAAAAGAGCCAGACGCTCCACTCCCTGCCCGCTACCCCCCACAAACCGTCCGCAGCGTAGCGCCGAGCCATCGCACACAACTTGGGTTCCAACGTCACGCGCTCACCGTCGTCTCATCCGGTGAATGGTGGATCGGAGCCGGGCTACCGCGTCGTCGATGTCGTCTGCTGTAGTGGCTCGTCCCAGCGAGAAGCGCACGGTGGCGTTGGCTTCGGCATCCGGTACTTGCAGCGCGCGGAGCACGTGACTCGGTTCGACCGCCCCACTCGTGCACGCGGAGCCGCTCGACACTAGCACGCCCGCCAGATCAAGGCTCAGCAGCAGCATCTCGCCATCGAGGGCGGCACCGTTCTCGGGGCGGAACGAGACGCTGAGCACATGAGGAGCAACCTCGATCGTCTTGCTTGCGGACGCTTCGACGGGCGTGTTGAAGCGAATGCTATCTCCGAATGCCTTGGCAAGTTCTGCGGTGAGGTGCTGGTGCAAGCCAGCGAGGCGAGCATGGTCGTCGACCTGCCGCTCCGCGGCCAGATCCAGGGCGGCAGCCAGCCCAACCACGGCGGCGACGTTCTCGGTACCGCCGCGCCGCCGCCGCTCCTGCGCCCCGCCGAGCACCATCGGCACGATGGGAGTTCCTGCACGCACGTAGAGTGCCCCGACGCCCTTGGGGCCGTAGATCTTGTGCCCGGAGAGCGAGAGGAGGTCGACGCCCAGCGTGTCCACGTTGAGGTCGAGGAGCGCTACTGCCTGTACCGCATCGGTGTGGAGGTGTACGCCCTGGCGCTTTGCCACCTCGGCGATCTCTGCGATAGGCGAGACGGTACCGAGTTCGTTGTTGACGACCATCACCGACACGAGCGCAGCAGGCGTGCCTGCCGTCTTGAAGGCATCGAGCGCGTCGGCGACCTGCGTGGCCGTCACGGCCCCGTTCGGCATCGGGGGCAGCACGGCTACGGGGTGCCCGGCTTCGAGAAGCGCCTCCGCGGGTTGCAAGACGGCCTCGTGCTCCACAGCCGTAGTGACCAGCCCAGGCCGCGCAGGCAGCGCCGCCAGCACGCCGCGCAGTGCCGCGTTGTTGGCTTCCGTGGCCCCGCTCGTGAAGATCACCTCAGCCGGTTCGCACCCGAGGTGCCCGGCCACCGTCTCGCGCGCGCGCTCGACTGCCACGCGCGCGCGTCTCCCGAGTTGATGCACCGACGAGGCGTTGCCAAAGTCCTCGCGGAGAAATGGCAGCATAGCGTCGAGCACCGCCGGGTCGAGCGGCGTGGTCGCAGCGTGGTCGAGGTAGATCACAAGGCAGTCCGGGCGTAGCTTGGTGGGCGCATGAAAAGCCGTCGGAGGCAGGTCGCGGTCTGAACGCAACCTGAACCGCCTCGTTCGACCCTGCTCCCGTTTTCACTCGTCCCTGCTCCCACCCCCTCACATGGACAAGCTCGTCATCGAAGGCGGTCGCGCAATGCGCGGCGTGCTCCCCGTCAGCGGCTCGAAGAACACAGCGCTCCCGCTCATGGCCGCGGCTCTGCTCGCCGCAGGGAAGACCACGCTCCACAACATCCCCGTCTTGCAGGACGTCTGGACGTTCTCGAACGTGCTTCGCGTCTCCGGCGCCGAAGTCGAGTTCGACCCCGACGACGACCCGGCCACGCCGGAGTCGCTCACCATCGACGCGACGCGCATCACGCACCCGGAGGCCCCTTATGACTTGGTCAAGAAGATGCGGGCATCGTTCTACATGCTCGGCGCGCTGCTCGGGCGCTGCGGCAAGGCACGCGTGTCGTTGCCGGGCGGCTGCGCCTGGGGTCCCCGCCCCGTCGACCTCCACATGAAGGGCATGGAAGCCCTCGGCGCGACGCTCACCCTCGACAAGGGCTACGTCGTCGCCGAGGCCCCCAACGGACGGCTCCGGGGCGCTGAGATCACGTTTGAGCCGTCGAGCGTGGGGGCTACGATCAACGTGATGCTCGCCGCCGTGCGCGCCGAGGGCACGACGGTGCTCCACAACGCCGCCGCCGAGCCGGACGTGGTCGTCTTCGGCCAGATGCTCCAGGCGATGGGTGCCCAGATCGAGGGCCTGGGCACGACGACCGTCACCATCGAGGGCGTGGAGACGCTCTCGCCGGTCGAGTTCAGCAACTGCCCCGACCGGATCGAGCTGGGCACCTACATGCTGCTGGCTGGCATGACGACCCCCGAGGGCGAGACCGTTACGCTCACGCACGCAAACCCCGAGCACCTCGGCGACGCCTTCCTCGACGCCTTCGGCGCCACCGGCATCCCGTTCCACGTAGACGGCGACATGATCACGGTCACGGGGCCGTCGTCGATCCACCCTGTTTCCATCGAAACTGCGCCCTTCCCCGGCTTTCCGACTGACCTGCAGGCGCAGTGGACCGTGCTGATGACGCAGGCGACCGGCAAAAGCGAGGTGGTGGACACGATCTACACCGACCGCTTCAAGCACGTCCCGGAGCTGCGCCGCCTCGGCGCGAACGCCTTTGTGATCGGCAACAAGGTCGTGATCGAGGGCGGCACGCCGCTCAGCGGAGCCGTCGTGATGAGCACCGACCTCCGCGCGAGCGTCTCGCTCGTGATGGCCGGCCTCATCGCCGAGGGCACCACCGACGTGCTCCGCGTCTACCACCTCGACCGCGGCTACGAGCGCCTCGAAGCGAAGCTGCAGGCTGTTGGCCTGGCTGCGACTCGCGAGGAGTATGACGAGAACGCTGTCGAGGCGGAGCTCGCCTAGGGCTTGTGGACAATCGGTCTTTTGCGTTATCTGAAGCCATGTTTGGAAGCTGCTAATGCAGCTCCCCTCCTGGATAGGAGGGGACAGGGGTGGTTGACCGAATCAGCTACCCTGTCACGT
>JBCCLD010000095.1:0-12719 GCA_039027055.1 Bacteroidota bacterium | reverse complement strand
GAGTAGGATCGAGGCGCTGCCATAGGGGGCCGCTGCCACGGGGCCGATGGCCTGGTCGCCGCCCGTGGCGATGACCGGGTGGCCGGGGAGGAACGGCGCCAGCTCCGCCGTCACGCCGATGGGGCCCATGCCGGGGCCGCCGCCGCCGTGCGGGATGGCAAACGTCTTGTGCAGGTTGAGGTGGCACACGTCCATCCCGAAGTCGCCGGGGCGGCAGAGGCCGACCTGGGCGTTCATGTTCGCGCCGTCCATGTAGACGCGCCCGCCGCGCTCGTGGACGATGGCGCTCATCGCCTTGATCGTCGGCTCGAAGACGCCGTGCGTGGACGGATACGTCACCATCAGCGCCGCGAGGTTGTCGGCGTGGGCGTCGGCCTTCGCGCGGAGGTCGTCGAGGTCCACGTTGCCGTCGGCGTCGGACTGCACCACGACCACGTCCATGCCGCACATCACCGCCGAGGCGGGGTTCGTGCCGTGCGCGCTCGACGGGATGAGGCAGACCGTGCGGTGCGCGTCGCCATTCGCCAGGTGGAAGGCGCGGATCGTGAGGAGGCCGGTGTACTCGCCCATCGCGCCCGAGTTGGGCTGCAGGCTGACGGCGGCGAAGCCTGTGATCTCGCAGAGCGTGTCGTGCAGCTCGTCGATCATCGCGTGGTAGCCCTGCGCCTGCTCGACGGGCGCGAAGGGGTGGAGGTTGGAGAAGCCGCGCATCGTGACCGGCATCATCTCGGCGGTCGCGTTGAGCTTCATCGTGCACGAGCCGAGCGGGATCATGCTGTGCGCGAGCGAGAGGTCCTTGTTCTCGAGCCGCTTCAGGTAGCGCAGCATCTCGTGCTCGGCGTGGTAGGCCGAGAACGTCGGGTGCGTGAGGTAGGCCGTCGTGCGCGGCTTCGCGCCAGCATACGTGCCGTCCGCGAGTACATCGGCGGCGGAGACCTGCCGGTCGCCGCCCGCGTGGCCCCCACGTTCAAACAAGCTGACGAGGTCTTCGAGGTCGTGCAGCGTCACCGTTTCGTCGAGCGCAACGCCGAGGGTCCCGTCGCCGAAGTCTCGGAGGTTGATGCGGAACTGAGTCTGCGCGAGGTCGAGGATGCGCGCGGTGGCATCGCCAGTGCGGACGCGTAGCGTGTCGAAGAAATCGGTCGTGAGCACCTCATACCCCAGCCGGTCGAGGGCAGCGGCGAGCGTCTTCGTGGCGCGATGGACGTGCTCGGCGATGGCGCGCAGGCCGTCGGGGCCGTGGTAGACGGCGTACATCCCGGCGATATTCGCTAGCAGCACCTGCGCCGTGCAGATGTTCGAGGTCGCCTTCTCGCGGCGGATGTGCTGCTCGCGGGTCTGGAGCGTCATCCGCAGCGCGGTGTCGCCGTTGGCGTCGCGGCTCACGCCGATGAGGCGGCCTGGAATCTTGCGCTTGAACTTCTCGGTGCAGGCGAAGAACGCCGCGTGCGGGCCGCCGTAGCCCATCGGCACGCCGAAGCGCTGGCTGTTGCCCACCGCCACGTCCGCGCCCCACACGCCGGGCGCCTCGATGAGCGTGAGCGCGAGGAGGTCGGTCGCTACGGCCACGAACGCCTTCTGCGCGTGGACCTGCTCCGCGAGCGCCGCGAAGTCGTGGATCTGCCCGTCGGTGTCGGGATACTGCAGCAGCACGCCGAATACATCGTCCGTCACGACAAACTCGTTCGGGTCGGCAACGACGACGTTGATGCCGAGCGGCTCCGCGCGCATCTGCACCACGGCGATGGTCTGCGGGTGGCAGCGGTCGTGGACGAGGAACGTCGAGCGCTTGCCGCGCAGCTGGCCGAAGAACATCGACATCGCCTCGGCGGCGGCGGTGCCCTCGTCTAGCAGCGACGCGTTGGCGATCTCCAGCCCCGTGAGGTCGCTCACCATCGTCTGGTAGTTGAGCAGCGCCTCCAGCCGCCCCTGCGCGATCTCGGCCTGGTAGGGCGTGTACTGCGTATACCACCCCGGATTCTCGAACACGTTGCGGAGGATGACCGGCGGCGTCAGCGTGCCGTGGTAGCCCATGCCGAGGTACGACCGGAAGACCACGTTCTGGTCCGCGAGCCGCTGGGCTTCGCCGAGGAGCGCATGCTCTGAGAGCGCTGGTGGCAAGTCCATCGCGCGGCCGAGGCGGATCGCGTCGGGCACGGCGGCGTCCACGAGCGCGTCGAGCGAGTCCACGCCGAGCGCGTCGAGCATGGCCTGGACGGCGGCGTCATCGGAGGCGTTGTGGCGGCGGGCGAAGTGGTCGGGGTGGGCGAGCGCGGTCGGGGTGGCCTTGATGTCGGTGGTCAGGGGCGTGTCCATCGTCCGGGGCAGGAGGCTGAGGAGGAAGGTTTCAGTCGAGGCTGAAAGAATGAAGCACCCCGCCGTGTGTTTCGCAACGTGCGGGCGCTACACGGTTTCCTCGTAACGTCCGTGCTTCTGTAAACCAGAACATCCGGGCGCATCGGCGTGCACCCGGACGTGGCTTGAAGTGGGAAGCGTGGCGCTCGTGACGCCGCGCAGCCAGTGGCGGCTAGTCCGCCGCGACGCCGATGGAGACGATGCCGGTGTAGCCCTCGAACCGCAGCACGGCGCTGGCAGGGCGTCCCGTGACCGTCTGCGTGCCCTCCGCCACGTTCTGCGACAGGTTGCGCGCAAAGAGCACCGTGCCGTCCTCCGCGAGCAATTCGAGCGAGGCGGTGCCGCTGCTGTAGCCGACGACCGAGAGGCCGACTTGCGAGGCGTCGCCGGTGAAGGTGAGCGTGTAGTCTTGCTCGAACGCGAAGTCGTCCGCTGAGACCGCGAAGCCGAAGCTGTCGGTGGTGTTGCCGACGGCGGGCGGCAGGCCGCCAGGAATCAGGTCGCCGGGCACGAGCGTCTCGGGCGTGACGAGCGAGTCGGCGCAGCCCACATTCAGCGTGAGGGCAAACAGGGCGACGGTAAGCGCAGCGAGGCGAAGCATAGCGGTACGGGCGTAGCGTTCAAGGGTGGCTCGCCCGGAGGATACGGCACTAGGCCTCATTCTCCACATGCTCTGTCGGTGGGGTATCGAAATAGGCCCTGACCTTGCCAGCTGCCGCTGGACCGACCTCCTCGGCGAGGGCCTCCTCGGAGGCGGCCTGGACGCCCTTCACGCTGCCAAAGGTTGAAAGCAGCTTGCGTGCCGTCTTCGGGCCGATGCCGTCGATCTCGGTGAGCTCGGTGCGGAGCGTCTTGATCGCGCGCTGCTTGCGCTGGGCCGTGACGGCGAAGCGGTGCGCCTCGTCGCGGGCGCGCTGCAGCAGGCGCAGGCTGCTCGACGTGCGCGGGATCATCACCGGGTCCGACAGGCCGGGCTTGTAGACCTCCTCCAGGCGCTTGGCGAGGCTCACGATGGCGAAGCGGCCGACCACCTCGGTGCGCTTGAGCGACTCCATCACGGAGCTGAGCTGCCCCTTGCCGCCGTCGATGATGACGAGGTCGGGCCAGGGGCCGTTCTCCTGCTGCATGCGGTCGTAGCGCCGCTGGGTGACCTCGCGCATGGCCTGGAAGTCGTCGGGCTTGCCGTCGGGGACCGAGCGGATCTTGTAGGTGCGGTAGTCGGACTTCTTCGGCTTGGCGTCCTCGAAGACCACACAGGATGCCACGGTGCCGGTGCCGCCGAGGTGGGAGATGTCGAAGCACTCGATGCGGCGGGGGGGCTTCTTCAGGCCGAGGTCGCGCTGGAGGGCGGTGACGCTGCGCGGGATGCGCTCCTCGCCGCGGGCGATCTTCTGGCGCTTCCACTCGCCGAGGAGCAGGTCCGCGTTGGCCTCGACCATCCGCATGAGGCTCGCCTTCTCGCCGCGCGCGGGCGTCTTGAGCGTCACCTTCTTGCCGCGTCCTTCGCGCAGCACCGCCTCGATGGGGTCGGGCGCCTCCACGTCGTGCGAGAGGTAGACCTCGTCGGGGAAGAACGTCGCGTCGGCATAGTGCGCCTCGACGAAGCGCTGCATCAGCTCCGTCTCGGCGATCCCCTCGAAGCGGCGCAGGATCTTGTGCTGGCGGCCGATGATCTTGCCCTCGCGCACCTTGAAGAGCACGCCCACGGCCGCGTCGTCCTCCCGGTCGATGGCGAGCGCGAACAGGTCGCGGTCGACCTCCTCGGTGGTGACGACCTTCTGCTTCTCGGCGTACTTCTGGAGCGCCCGCATCCGGTCGCGCAGCTCGGCGGCGCGCTCGAAGTCCTTGGCCATCGCGGCCGCCTGCATCTCGTCCTTGACGACCCCGACGAGGGCCTTCGTCTTGCCGTTGAGCAGCTGCCGGATTTGGTCGATGGCGGCGTCGTACTCCTCCTCGGCCTGATATCCGGCGCAGGGGCCCTTGCAGTTCTGGATGTGGTATTCCAGGCACGGCTCGAACTTGCCCGCCTCGACGTTCGCTTCCGAGAGCCGGAGCGAGCACGTGCGCAGCTTGAAGAGGTCCTTGATCGTCTTGAGCATCAGCTTGAGCGCGCGGCTGTCGGTGTACGGGCCGAAGTACTCCGAGCCGTCCTTGCGCACGGTCCGCGTGGGGAAGACGCGGGGGAAGCGCTCGCGCTTGATGCAGATGTAGGGGTAGGTCTTGTCGTCCTTGAGGTTGACGTTGTAGCGCGGCTGGTGGCGCTTGATGAGGTTGTTTTCGAGGATAAGCGCCTCGGCCTCCGTGTCGGTGACGATGACCTCGACGTCGGCGATTTTGGAGACGAGGATGCGGAGGCGCGCGTCGCGAGGGCGCGACTCCTGGAAGTAGCTCCGCACCCGATTCCGAAGGTTCTTGGCCTTGCCGACGTAGAGGATCGTGCCGCTGGCGTCCTTGTGCTGGTAGACGCCCGGCCGGGTCGGCAGGTGCTTGAGCTTCTCAGCGAGCGCGTCGGTCATGGAGGCGGACAAAAAGCTCCCCTCCTGGACAGGAGGGGCTGGGGGTGGTTGACCGTTGAGGCTTGATGTCGCATCGCGCTCGCTAGGTCTACCCCCTCCCGCTTCGCGGACTCCCCCTGTCAAGGGGGAGAGTTGCGTGCGGCGCATAGTAGTGATGCCGGGCTGGGAGGAGCGGCACGGTTACGAATCCACCCGCCTACGCCCAACCCCGAGGTCACGTTCACTCCGCGAGGCAGGACAGCGTGGCATGACAAAGCACCCTGGTCAAATGGGGCACGGTTGCACGAGGTGACGACGAGGGCGCACGCGCGGGGGTGCGGCGAGGTCTTGGCGACCTGAGGCGGCATCGCTCCCTTCGCCTCCCCGCACCCCATGACCTCCATCGGACTTGCCGCCACGCGTCTCGTGCTCCGCCTTGCCCTCCTGATTGCCCTCGTCCTGACGCTGCCCGCGTGCGCGCAGGACGACTTCATCGTCCTCGGCTACCACCCCTACTGGATGGGCGACGCCTACGAGCACGCCCGCCTCGACGCCATCGACGAGCTGCTCTACTTCGAGCTCGCCATCGAGGCCAACGGGACGTTTGCCAACACGCACGGCTGGGAGGAGCGCGGCGTGCGGATGGTCGAGACGGCGCACCGCAGCGCCACGCGCGCGGCCCCGTCGCTGACGCTCTTCGACGCGGCCGTCTTCACGAAGCTCTTCACCAACCCGGCGTCCGTCGAGCGCTTGCTCCAGGGCACGCTCGCCGCCGTGCGGGCCGCCAACGCCGACGGCGTCCACCTCGACATCGAGCTGTTCGAGGCGGTCCCGCCCGAGGCGCGCGACGCCTACACGCGCTTCGTCGCCGACCTCAGCCGCACGCTGGGCACGGGCTACACCGTGACCGTCTTCACGCTCGCCCTCGACCCCGCCGACGCCTACGACGAGGTCGGGCTCGCCCAGGCCGCCGACTACCTCGTCGTCCAGGGCTACGACCTCCACCACCAGCACGGCGACACCGCCGGGCCCATCGCGGCGCTGCGCGGCTGGGGCCGCCTCAACTGGCACGCCGTCCTCGACCGCTACGACCAACTGCGCATCCCGCGCCGCCAACTCGTGATGGCCGTGCCCTATTTCGGCTACGAGTGGCCCACCG
Organism: Bacteroidota bacterium; assembly: GCA_039027055.1. GTDB lineage: Bacteria > Bacteroidota > Rhodothermia > Rhodothermales > Rubricoccaceae > JBCBEX01. Next base: position 6,710 of record JBCCLD010000095.1, on the reverse strand, counting down.
TCACCGGCGAGCCTGGCGCCGCCACGACCGGCCCCGGCGAGATCGTCGCCTATGCACCCATCTCGGCGCGCGTGCCGGAGATCCCAGGCTCGGCCGTCCAGCGCGCCGCCGCGTTCGGCCTGCGCCGCGACCCCGTCAGCGGCTCGCCGTTCTACGCCTACCGCGACGCCGAGGGCCAGTGGCGGCAGGGGTGGTATGAGGACCTCGTGAGCCTCACCGAGAAGTTCGACTTCGTGAAGCGCAAGCAACTCGGCGGCATCGCCGTCTTCCCCCTCGGCTACGACGGCGGCGAACTCACGGCGGCTGTTGTGGAGGCCTTCCCGGTCGCCCAGCGCACGCAGCACCCGCGCCCCGCAGGCGAAGCGGTGGCCATCGCTCAGCCGTGACGGTGTCTGTGTCCATGAGGGCGTGAGAGAAGCAGCCCCGTGGCAAGCCAGTGCCTGGTCCACGCCTATACACCCCCGCACGCCCTCCTCTCGAACTTGTGGACGAGGTGGACGTTGTGAAACGCCACTGCCACCCGCCGCCCCCGCCGTGACCCTCAGCGAACTCATCCACCAAGACCACTTCCGCACGCCCTCGCTGGAGGCGTTGCTCGGCGTCATGGTGACGCACAGCTACGTCCAAGGCGAACTCCAGGCGGTGATGCAGCGGGAAGGCCTGACGCATGCGCAGTACAACGTCCTTCGCATCTTGCGCGGCGCCGACCCCAACCGCGTGCCGTGTGCCTACATCGGCGAGCGGCTCCTCGACCGGACGCCCGACGTGACGCGCCTGCTCGCCCGCCTCGAAGCCAACGGCTACGTGAAGCGCCGCCGCGCCGACTACGACCGCCGCGTCGTGGAGGTCGGCATCACCGACACCGGTCGCGCCACACTCGCCCGCCTCGACGGCCCCGTGGACGCACGCCTGGCCCACCTCACGCAGCACCTCACCGAGGACGAGCTCCACACGCTCTCGCACCTCCTCGAAAAGCTCCGCACCGACCAGGCGTGATGTGAGACAGGCCGTCTCACGCCACGAGTAGCCGCTCGGTCAACGCGGGGAGCACTTCCCCGAGCGGCGCGTCGAGGGCCACGGCGGCGTGGCGATGTCCGCGCGTCTCGCCCAGCGTGACGATGGCGACCGGGATGCTGGCCTTGTCAGCCTGCCGCACGAATCGGTAGCCGCTGTAGACGGCCAAGCTTGACCCGACCACCAGCAGCGCGTCGGCCTCCGCGACGACGACCTGCGCCTCGGCCACGCGAGGCTTCGGGACGGACTCGCCGAAGAACACCACGTCGGGCTTGAGCGCGCCGTCGCACACCGGGCACGTCGGCGGCACGAAGCGCGCGACCGTCGCCTCGTCGAGCTCGAAGTCGCCGTCGGGGGCGAGGAGGTCCCCCTCGCGCTTGTCAGCGCCGAGCGGTTCGAGGTGGCCGGGGTTTAACGCCGCGATCCAGCGCTGCACATCGACGCGCGCATGAGTGCGTTGGCATTCTAGGCAGACCACGTTGGCGAGCCGCCCGTGCAGGTCGATGACCGGCGCCTGCGCGTCTGTGCCTTCCAGGACCCGCGCCGCGCGGTCGAGGCCGTCGACGTTCTGCGTGATCGTGCCGGTGAGGCGGCCCGCCGCGTCGAGGCGGGCGAGGGCGCGGTGCCCGGCGTTGGGCTGCGCCTGCGCGACGCGCGGCCACCCGCGGCTGGCCCGCGCCCAGTAGCGCTGCCGGGCGGCGGCGCTCTGCACGAAGTCGTCGTACTGGATCGGGCTGCGCGTGCGGTGCCGCGTACCCGGTCCGCGGTAGTCCGGGATGCCCGAGTCGGTCGAGAGCCCCGCGCCGACGAGCACGGCGATCCGCCGGTCGCGGAGCAACGCCACGAGCGCGTCGAGGGTGGTGGTGGGGGCGGTGGTAATGGGTCTAGGCATATTGCGATGGTATAGCTCTGTCATCCTGAGCGAGCGAAGCGAGTCGAAGGATCGATGTTCACCTTGATGCTCCAGACTCGACTTGGAAGCTGGCCCTCAGATCCTTCGACTGCGCCGTTCCGGCTCCGCTCAGGATGACAGGAACGTAGGCCACGGGAACGGTCCTCCCCTCACGCGTGAGGGGGACCATCCGAGGAGCGGAGCGCGTGAGTGCGGAGGCGACGCAGGACGGGGGGTACGCTTGCATCCCCCACGCAGCGCGGCGTTCCGCGCGTCTCTTCCCCCAATCTCCCGCGCGGTGCCGGAGCGCATGAGACGGCGCGACGTAGCTTATTCGCTCCCCTGTCTCCACGCTTGCCCGCTGCTCCCATGAGCACCCCGATCCGCACCCCCTCGACGCGAACCAGCGCCCAGATCCGTCAGGACTTCCTCGACTTCTTCCGCGAGAAGAGCCACACGATCGTCCCCAGTGCGCCGCTCGTGCCGCAGGACGACCCCACGCTGCTCTTCATCAACGCGGGCATGAACCCGTTCAAGGACGTCTTCCTCGGCACCGGCAGCCGCCCCTACACGCGCGTGGCCGACACCCAGAAGTGCCTCCGCGTCTCCGGCAAGCACAACGACCTCGAAGAGGTGGGCCTCGACACCTACCACCACACGTTCTTCGAGATGCTCGGCAACTGGAGCTTCGGGGACTACTTCAAACGCGAGGCGATCACCTGGGCCTGGGAGCTGCTCACCGAGACGTGGGGCCTCGACCCCGACCGGCTCTACGTCACGGTCCACGAGGGCGACAAGCAACTCGGCCTCGACGCCGACACGGAGGCCGCCGAACTGTGGAAGCACGAGACGGGCATCGACGCGACGCACATCCTCTACGCGCCGTCGAAGGACAACTTCTGGATGATGGGCGACACCGGTCCCTGCGGCCCGTGCTCGGAGATCCACTACGACGGCCGCTCCGCCGACGAGCGCGCGCAGGTGCCCGGCCAGGACCTCGTCAACCAGGACCACCCCAGCGTCATCGAGATCTGGAATCTTGTTTTTATTCAGTACAACGCGCTGCGCGAGAAGTCAGAAGGGAGAAGTCAGAAGGAAGAAGTGCTTAGCGCGAAGGCTGAGGACGCATCGGCTTCTGAGGGAGAGCGGAAGGTTGCACAGGAGGAACTGGCGCGGCTGCTGAAGTCCGACGAGGGCATGGTGCCGCGACTGGAAGCTCTGTCGGCGCAGCACGTGGACACGGGCATGGGCTTCGAGCGCATCTGCGCCGTGCTCCAGGGCAAGACGAGCAACTACGACACCGACCTCTTCGCCGCGCTCCTCCAGGCTATCGCGGACCTATCGGATGGCGTGACGACTTACGCCAGTGCCGACGAGAAGCAGCAGATCGCGATGCGCGTCATCGCCGACCACGTGCGGACGGTGGCGTTTGCGATTGCCGACGGCGCGCAGCCGAGCAACACGGGGCGCGGCTACGTGATCCGCCGCATCCTCCGCCGCGCCGTGCGCTACGGCTACCAGTCGCTCGGCCTCAAGGAGCCGTTCCTGCACCGACTCATGGCCACGCTCGTCGCCGAGATGGGCGGTGCCTTCCCCGAACTCCGCGCCCAGCAGGACTACATCGAGCGCGTCACCAAGGCCGAGGAAGAGAGCTTCCTACGGACGCTTTCGACTGGTATCGAGAAGTTTTCTGCTGTCGCGGAGGAATTGCACAAAGTGAAGCAACTTCGCGAGTCTGGTTCAGGCCAAACCTCTGTCGTGGATGGCTACGTGCTCGAACTAATGCATACCGGTGCGGGAGAAGGAAAACCTCTAGACTTCATCGCGTCCTTTACCCAGTCAGCAGAAACGGAGACTGTTCCGGGGGAGATCACATTCGTCCTCTCTGACACGTATGGCTTTCCCATGGACCTCACGGCGCTGATGGCGCGCGAGGAGGGGCTGACCGTCGACATGGAGCGCTTTGAGGAGTTGCTAGAAGAGCAGCGCGCGCGTGGGCGAGCCGACCGCACCTCCATCGACCAAAGCCAGGTCGATACGTGGGCACCGACCGCCTTTGCCGAGGCGAACGGCGACGCGATTGAGTTCGTCGGCTACGATGTACTCTCCGTCGAGGACGCGCGCATCCTCAAGACGCGCTCGGTGCGGCCTACAAACAGTGAAGACGCGGAAGGCGAGCCGCGCCACGAGGTCGTCCTGAACACGACGCCGTTCTACGCCGAGTCTGGTGGACAAGTCGGTGACACCGGTACGCTCACCGTCAGCGGCGAGACGGTCGCTGTGCTCGACACGCAGAAGGACGCCGAGGGCACGATCATCCACATCGTCGATGCGATGCCGTCGGACGTGGAGGCGCCCGTCACGGCACAGGTAAAGGAAAAAACGCGCGGGCAGACGGAGCGGCACCACACGGCGACGCACCTGCTCCACGCAGCGCTGCGCGAGGTTCTCGGGCCGCACGTCCAGCAGAAAGGCTCCCTCGTCGCGCCCGACCGGCTGCGCTTCGACTTCAGCCACTACGAGCGCGTCGCGCCGGACGAACTGCAAAAAATCGAGCGGCGGATCAACGACCTCGTGCAGCAGAACATCCCGCTGCAGGAAGAACGCGCGGTGCCCATCGAGGAGGCCAAGGCGCGCGGCGCGATGGCGCTCTTCGGCGAGAAGTACGGCGACACCGTCCGCGTCATCACCTTCGACTCGGGCATCTCCGTCTAGCTCTGCGGCGGTACGCACGTGGGCGCGACCGGCGCGATCGGGCTCGTCACGCTCACGACCGAAGGGTCCGTCGCGGCAGGTGTTCGGCGTGTGGAGGCCGTCGCCGGAGCCGCGGCGCTCGACTTCCTCGCTGAGCAGGCCGCCACCCTCGACGCGGTGCGCGGGCAGTTCAAGACGCTCAACCGCCCCGTCGAAGAGGCCGTCGCCGACCTCGCGCAGCAGACGAAGGACCAAGCCAAGGAGATCGCCGCGCTTAAGGCGCAGCTCGCCGCCAGCGGCGTGGACGCGCTCATCGACGACGCCACCGACGTGGACGCCCCCGACGGATCAACCGTCAAGCTCGTGCGCGGTGCCATCGACGGGGCCGACGCCAAGACGCTGCAGGACCTCGCCGCCGACCTCCGCGAACGGCTCGGCGAGAACGCCGTCGTGGTCCTCGGCGCGGCCGACCTCGACGCGGGCAAGGCCATGCTCGTCTGCGCCGTCACAGACGATCTGACGAAGCGCGGCATCCAGGCAGGCAAGCTCGTCGGCATCCTAGCGAAGCGCGTCGGCGGGGGTGGTGGCGGTCGCCCCACGCTCGCCACGGCAGGCGGGCGGCAGCCCGAGTACCTCGACACCGCGCTCGGCGATGCGGAGGCGCTGCTGCGAGACACCCTGGCGAGGGGGTAGGGCCCGTACCGAGCGGGGCGACGCCGGGTCTGGTGCGCTCCTTGATGTGGCCTGGAGGCACCGGGCGGGCTGGCCTATTGCCGCGATGCGTCACATCCCGGGACGCTCGTGGCAAAGCGTCCAAATCGTTCGGCATGGGCCTTGTGCAAGGGGCGGCGTCCCCCCCTAGCACGCTCCCATGGCTCAACAACCTACCCAGCCCGGTACGCCTTCACTCCCGGTCATCCGTTTCTACCAGATCGCCGCGCTCGTCGCTGCGCTCGGGATTCCCCTGTTCTATGTCTTCGAGGGGGAGCTTGCAGCGGGCGGTGCCCTCAACCTCGTGTCGCGCTTCGTAGTCAGTGCGGCGTGCCTGGGGATGCTCGCGGCGCTGCAGTTTAGCCCCTGGGCTCGGCAGCGGGTCCACCTCTTCGGGTATGCGCTGGCGTGGATCGCCGGGTTCTGGTATGTCTGGCTGCTCGGCTACTCGGGCTTCGTGCCGCACCTTGCCGCGGGCACCTTCGTGATGCTCATCGGGCAGGTTGTGCTATTTCGGCATCCCCGCCCCTTCGGCTACTTCGCCGTGACGACCATCGCCATGTATGCTACGGTGGCCTACAGCGTACCAGGGCCGCACGTCATCCCGCCGCTGTTCTTCGTCGCGTCGGTGGCGACAATGTGCTTGGTCGTCTACGTCCTGCTGCACTTCCGGGCAGCGTTGGAGGAGGGCCTGGTCACGGCGCGGCGCGCGGCGGAGTGCAACCAGGCCGAGGCCGACGCGGCTCGCGAGCGCGCCGAGGCAGCGCTGGCCGTCACGGAGCAGGCCCGCGAAGACGCTGAGGCGGCTCACCGCGACGCCGAGCGCGCCCGCGAAGAGGCCGAACGCGCCCGTGAGGATGCTGAGGCGGCCCGCGAGGACGCCGAGGCGGCCCGCGAGATCGCCCTCGCTGCCGCCCGTGCCAAGAGCGACTTCCTTGCCACGATGAGCCACGAGATCCGCACGCCCATGAACGGCGTGATCGGCATGACCGGGCTGCTGCTCGACACGCCGCTCGACGAGGAGCAGCAGGAGTTTGTCGAGACGATCCGCGTCTCCGGCGACTCCCTGCTCACGATCATCAACGACATCCTCGACTTCTCGAAGATCGAGGCGGGTAAGGTGGAAGTGGAGCGCTACCCGTTCGAGGTGCGTACCGTCGCCGAGGAGGCGCTCGACCTCGTGGCCGCGCAGGCGGCGAAGAAGGGGATCGAACTGGCGCTCCAGGTGGATGAAGACGTTCCGAAGGCTGTCGAGGGCGATGTAACGCGTGTGCGGCAGGTGCTCGTCAACTTCCTGTCGAACGCAGTCAAATTCACGCACGAGGGCGAGGTCGTCGTTCACCTTGCAGCGCTCGGCGAGCCGGAGGGGATCGCAGTCAGCGTCCGGGACACCGGCATT
>JBCCLD010000094.1:0-13016 GCA_039027055.1 Bacteroidota bacterium | reverse complement strand
GACGCTTTGAGTGTGCACTAGGCCCCAGGCTCACGACCGTGGCGTCTCCATCGCGACATATAGCGAAACGCAGAGGCTTTGATAGCTCCCCTCCTGGACAGGAGGGGCTGGGGGTGGTCGATCATCGAGCTTCGGTCGGCAATCCCATCTGGCTCCCCCTGACCAGGGGGAGAACTTCCTAGGTGGCCTCTCAACGCCACTGAATACCGCTATAGGTAGCTGACTTGGGACACTACATCATCGAGCCCAACGCCTGGGACGCCATGGTCTCGATCTACGCGCACGTGTCGCTACACGCACGCCGACGTCTTCACGCACAGGTTATTGAGGGTCTCCGGCCCGGAGGCGCTTTCGTGCTTGAGGGCTACATGCCTGCTCAGGTCTACCGAAACACGGGGGGACCGGGCCCCGGTGCCATCGACATCACCATGGCACCGGACGATCTACGGGACGAACAAAGCGGGCTCCGCATCGAGACGCTGCGGGAGGTTGAGCGAGAGGTGCACGAAAGTCCGTACCACACCGGCCTGGCGTCGGTTGTACAGATGCTGGCGTGGCGCGGAGCATAGAAGGGCGGCGATTCTCAGGCTGAAAACGAGCGGCGTCGCAGGTGCGCTCTTCGCACGTCTTCCTTCTGCCTTCCCAGTTCGTAGGCGTAGCTTGCTGCAACCGCTTTTCTAGTCAGCCAGCCGTTCCGCCGTCCATGAAAATCCACGAGTATCAGGCCAAGGACATCCTCGCCAAGTACGGCGTCGCCGTACAGCGCGGCCTCGTCGCCGATACGGTCGGCGAAGCTGTCGCGGCGGCCGAGACGATGCAGGCCGACGGGGTCGAGCAGTTCGTCGTCAAGGCGCAGATCCACGCAGGTGGTCGTGGCAAGGGCGGCGGCGTAAAATTCTGCCCCTCCATAGACGACGTGCAGGGGAAAGCGGAGGCGATCCTCGGCATGCAACTGGTCACGCCTCAGACGGGCGAGGAGGGCCAGCTCGTTCGCAAGGTGCTCATCACCGCCGCGGAGGACATCGCGCACGAGTACTACGTCGGCGTCACCCTCGACCGCGCGAAGTCGATGAACGTCATCATGGCGTCGTCCGAGGGCGGCGTTGAGATCGAGGACGTCGCCGCGACCAACCCCGAGAAGATCGTCAAGGTGTGGGTCGAGCCCGGCATGGGCCTGATGCCCTTCCAGGCGCGCGAGGTTGCGTTCCGCCTTGGCTTCGAGGGCAAGGCGTTCAAGCAAGCGGTGAAGTTCATCACCGCGCTCTACAAGGCCTACGAAGCCGAGGACGCGAGCATCGCCGAGATCAACCCGCTCATTCTCAACGAGGACGGCGATGTGGTCGCGCTGGACGCTAAAATCAACATCGACGAGAACGCGCTCTTCCGCCACAAAGACACCGCCGCGCTGCGCGACGTCCACGAGGAGGACCCGCTCGAAGTCGAGGCATCGGAGAACCACCTCAACTACATCAAGCTCGACGGCAACGTGGGCTGCATGGTCAACGGGGCGGGCCTTGCCATGGCGACCATGGACATCATCAAGCTCGCGGGCGGCGAGCCGGCCAACTTCCTTGACGTGGGCGGCGGGGCCAACGCGCAAACCGTAGAGGCGGGCTTCCGCATCATCCTCAAGGACCCGAACGTGAAGGCCATCCTCGTTAACATTTTCGGCGGGATCGTTCGCTGCGACCGTGTGGCGAACGGCGTCGTGGAGGCCGCGAAAAACGTGGACATCAACGTGCCGCTGATCGTCCGCCTCCAGGGCACCAATGCCGAGGAGGGCATGGCGATACTGAACGACTCCGGCCTGGAGCTCGCCTCGGCGATCCGCCTTCAGGAGGCGGCGGACAAGGTCACGACGGCACTCGCCTAGGAGGTAGAAACGTGTGGACGTATGAACGTGTGCGGGGGTCCCGGTGACGACGCGCCCTGTCCATCCATCCACACCCACCCCCGTTCATACCGCGATAGCGATTCGCGGCGTCACGAAGCGCTATGCGTCGCTCGTGGCCGTGGACAACGTGTCGCTCGACGTCCCCGCAGGCTCGCTCGTGGCGCTGCTCGGCCCGAGCGGCTGCGGCAAAACGACGCTCCTACGCCTCGTCGGTGGCTTCGAGACCGCCGACGCCGGGCGCATCACGATGGGCGAGCGCGACGTGACCGCACTCCCGCCCCAGTCGCGCCCCTCGGCGATGGTGTTTCAGAGCTACGCGCTCTTCCCGACCATGTCGGTCGGCGACAACGTAGAGTATGGCCTGCGCGTCCGGAAGGTGCCCCGCTCCGAGCGGCGGTCTCGAGTCGCGGAGGCGCTGGCCCGCGTCGAACTAGACGGGCTGGAGGCGAAGCCGGTCACCCAACTCTCGGGCGGGCAGCAGCAGCGCGTGGCGCTCGCCCGCGCGCTCGCCGTTGCCCCCGCCGTGCTCCTCTTCGACTAGCCGCTCTCCAACCTCGACCAGGCGCTCCGTGAGGCCACGCGCCGCCAACTCAAAACCCTGCTTCCTGCGCTTGGGACGACGAGCCTCTACGTCACCCACGACCAGCAGGAGGCCCTCGCGCTCGCCGACCAGATTGCTGTCATGCGCGCGGGGCGCATTGTGGAAGTCGGGGCACCAGAGACGCTCTACCGAACACCGAGGACGGCCTACGTGGCGCGCTTTCTCGGGGGAAGCAATGTCGTTGAGGACGCCCGCCTCGCCGAACGGCTTGCGGGTGAACCCCCCCCGCCCGGACACGTCCTCGCCATACGCCCCGAGCATCTCCGCCCGGCCGCAGCAAGCGCGTCTGATCTGGGTTCATCCACGGCCACGTCGGTTGTCCTGCGGGCCCGCCAATTCCTCGGCACCCACAGCGAGTGGGACGTGGACGCCGCGGGCAGCGCACTTCGCCTCTGGGTGGATCCCGACACGCCGGTGCCCGACCGCCTCGCGCTCGTAGCAGATCGTTGGCGCTGGGTTGAAGCTGACTGAGCGCGTTCTATCTTGCATGGCGGCCGTGTTCGTACGCGGCCTTCTCGACTACCAACAGCACGACCCGTATGCCTGAGACGTTACCTGCCATCGAGATCCGCGAGGGCCTGGACGGTATCACCCCGGCCCGCGTTGCTACGCTCTACCGCCGGGCACCGCTCCTGCGTCCTACAGGCAGCGCTGAGCAGCTCCAGCGGATGTTTGAGCAGTCGTCGCTCGTGTTGTCCGCATGGATGGGCAATCGCCTGGTCGGCCTTGCCCGTGTGATGACCGACGGTGTGCAGTTCTCCTTCCTGTGTGACTTGGCCGTGGAGCCGGACGTGCAAGGCGTCGGCCTAGGGCGGCAACTCATCGAAGCCGTGCTAGCGCATTGTCGCGGCACCGAGCTGATCCTGCGGGATTCCGATATCTCAGCGGGGTTCTATCAGCGGCTCGGCTTTGCGAAGATCACCAATGCCTGGATGCGACGCGCCTAAGCGGTGGGTACGGTTGGAGCCGCAACGGAACCGGCGCGTAGGCCTGTCTCCACCACGCCACGCACGTCGCCATGCAGCTTCGCCCGCTCCTCTTTGCCACAGACCGCGCGCTATCAACGGGCCTCGGTCTGCTTGTGTTGCGCCTCTTTGCTGGGCTCGCCATGGCCCTCGCACACGGCGTCAACAAGGTCCCGCCCTCGGACGGGTTCATCCAGACGACGGCTGAACTGGGATTCCCATTCCCGGCCTTCTTCGCGTGGATGGCGGGCCTCGCCGAACTCGTCGGAGGGGTGCTCGTAGCGATCGGCCTGCTAACGCGCCCCGCTTCGCTGTTGCTCGTGATTACCATGGCCGTCGCGGCCTTCGGCGCGCATGGTGGCGACCCGTTTAGCGGGCAAGAGAAAGCGCTCCTCTTCGGCGTCGTCTTTCTCTGCACGATGATCACCGGCAGCGGCCGTTTTGGTCTCGATGCACTTCTAGCGCCTCGACGTTCCACGCGAGTCTACTCTTAGTGTAGGCCAGCCCGCTGTGCCTCATCAGTAGCTCCAGTCGGTAGTGACGAGGGTGATGGCGCCGTCGATCTGCGCCATGTCGAGCTCGCCGTAGTTGTAGGCGACGGCTAGTTCGCCATGGTCGTGGAACACCCATGTGGAAGGGACCCACGTGACCGGGAGCCCTAGGAAGGTGCGGCGGCGCTGGCTCTTGTCGTCGCTGGGTCCGAAGTCGGGCTGGGTCAAAACCGTCACCGACTCCGGGATGGCGTAGCGGTCGAGGGTCTCCTGGCCTGTCTCCTCATCGCTCCAGATGGTGACGAAGGTGAACGTCACAGCGGGGTGGCGCTCGATGACCTCATACCAGCCCGCCTCCAATTCTGCCCGAGAGTTTCCGCACCAGGGAGCCCAGAAGTGGACGACGTGCACGCCGTCCTGCATGATCTGAGCGCGTACCTGCTCTTCGGCGGTGGTCGAGGCCATCACGTCGCTCACCATGCCCGTGCGCGCGTCGATGCCCGACGACCCGTCCTCGGTGGGGGAGATCCCCGTGAACGGTGTGAGCGAGGCGCCGTCATCGGCACAGCCGATCTCATCGCTGGCGGAGGAACCGCTGGGGTCGGCATCTGGGGAGGAACCGCTGGCGTCCGCTTCGATTGGGGCGACAGTGCCTTCCGAGTTGGGGGCCTCGCTCGTCGATGTCGTCTGCGCGAGCACAGAGACGGGGAGCAAAAGCAGAAGGGGAAGCAGTCGAGCTAGCATGGGTTCAAGGTCGTCGAGTCAGCAGGGCGTGGCGTCGGACAACGAAGGGCATCGAGGGGCGTTCCAGGCGGAGGCGCAAACGCTGAGCGGACGTGCCGGAGCGCCCAGGCGGGTGTGCGAATTCGCGCAGTCGGACGCAGTCGAACGCCCGAACGAACGGAAATCGGGCCCTGGCATCGCGTTTTCTGTACGGGACAGCGCTCCTCGTCAACGCGCTCTGCCATGCTCCGCAACTACCTCCGCATCGCCCTCCGGACGCTTCGGCGCCAGCGCAGCTACGCGATGCTCAACGTGGTCGGTTTGGCGCTCGGGCTTGCCGCCTGCCTGCTCATCGGCGTCTACGTGCTGGACGAGCTGAGCTTCGACCGCTTCCACGGCGATGCGGACCGCATCGTACGGGTGGTGATCGAGGAGGGCGGCGAGCCGGACGGCGTGTTCACCGGCCCGCAGTTTGCCCTGACGATGCCCGAGGCATTTCCGGAGATCGAGCAGACGGCGCGGGTGCTTCGACAGCGTGCGCTCGTGGCCTACACCGACCGCAATCAGGGCATCAACCAGCGCTTCAATGAAAACGAGGTGCTCTACGTCGACTCAACCTTGTTCGACGTCTTCGATTTTGCCTTCGCGCAGGGCGACGCGAGCGCGTTCGTGGGACGCGACGTGATCCTGCTTACGGAGTCGGCGGTCCCGCGCTACTTCGGCGACGCAGACCCCATCGGCCAGACGATGACACTCACCAACGTCGCCGAGCGCACGTACACCGTGGGAGGCATCCTCGAAGACCCGCCTTCCAACTCGCACCTCGACTTCGAGGTTGTCGTCCCCTATGCGGCCTTCTACGCGGAGTACGGCATTCCCTACGAGGTCAACTCGTTCTTTTGGCCGACGGGCCTGACCTACTTCCGCCTTGCACCGGACGCCGACCTCCCTGCGATGGAAGCCCGGATGGAGGCGTACGAGGTCGAACGCCGCGAAGCCCAATACGCTGCGCAGTTCGACGTGCGCCTCGAACGGCTAACGGATATTCGACTGGTCGGCGGCTACGACGCTCCAGGGACGCTCCCGCAGGTGCGTGCGTTCGCAGCCATCGCGGCATTCATCCTGCTGCTGGCCTGCATCAACTTCATGAACCTTGCCACAGCGCGCGGTGCGCAGCGGGCCAAGGAAGTCGGCGTCCGCAAGTCGATTGGGGCGCGCCGCAGCCAGGTCGCCGGACAGTTCTTCGGCGAGGCCCTCCTCATGAGCGGATTGGCGCTGTTGCTGGCCGTGGGCTTGGCGCAGGCGGCGCTGCCTTGGTTCAACAATATCGCCGCGAAGGATCTCGTGCTCGGCTACGGGAACGTTGGGTTCTGGGCATCGCTGATTCTGGTCGTGGGGGGCACTGGCCTCGTAGCCGGGAGCTATCCGGCGCTCGTACTGAGCCGCTTTCAGCCAGCACAAGTGCTCAAGGGCGCCGTACGCGGTAAGCGAGGCGGTGCCCGTCTGAGGCAAGGCCTCGTTGTGTTCCAGTTCACCGTCACGGTTGCGCTCTTGATCGCGACCGCGGTGGCGTGGCAGCAACTCACCTTCATGCGGACGGCCAACCTTGGCTTCGACGACGAGCAAATCGTGATGCTGGATGGGAGCGGCCTTGAGGGGTCTACCGGAGAGAACGCCACGCCCGCGCGCTACCCAATCCTTCGAGACCGACTGGCGGCGCTACCGATAGTAGCGGCTGTCGCAGAAACCGGTACGTCGCCCGGGCTCAGCAACGGCGGCTCCTACGCGACGGACGTGCGCGGCCAGACCATCGAACGAGATGGCACGCCAGTGGACTTCGTAGACGAGGGCTACTTCGACCTCCTCGGCATCGAACCGCTTGCAGGGCGCACCTTCAGTAAGGCGTTTTCAGCGGACGTAGGCACAAGCGAGCAGATGGCCTACGCCGACAGCTCGTTCTACACCTTGCGGTACGTCGAGCGGGGCTTCGTCGTCAACGAGACGTTTGCTCGCGAACTCATCGGCAGCGCAGGGGAGGATCCCAACGCCGACCTAGGTGCCGCGCTGGGGACGCCGTTGCGGTTCTACATCACCGAGAATGACATCGTCTACAGCGACTACATCGGAACCGTCGTCGGGGTAGTGCCTGACGTGCATAGCGCAAGCCTCCGTCGGGCGATCATGCCGCGGGCCTACCAGCTAGACCGGATGCCCGGCGGCACCTACTTCGTCCTCAACCGTGTGCTTGTGAAGCTGAACCCTGGTCCGGCCGACGTGGCTCTCGCTGCCATCGAAGACGTCTGGAAGACGGTGGCGCCAGATCGCCCGTTCGCGCCGGAGTTTCTCGACGAGCAGATGGACGCACTCTATCGCGCCGAGGCCCGACTGAGTCAGGTGGTCGGTGTTTTCGCGATGCTGGCCGTCGTCGTAGCCTGCCTGGGGCTCTTTGGGCTGGCCAGCTACACCGCCGAGCGCCGTCGCAAAGAAATCGGAGTCCGCAAAGTGCTTGGTGCGAGCGTACCTGGGTTGGTGCTGCTCCTCGCGAAGGACTTCCTCGTCCTTGTCACCGTCGCGTCCGTGCTGGCGGCTCCGCTCGCCTGGTGGGCCATGCGTGGCTGGCTCGCCGACTTCGCCTACCGCATCGATCTCGGACCAGGGCTGTTCCTGGCCGCCATCGGCCTCGCGCTCATGGTCGCGCTGGCGACTGTGGCGGGCCAGTCCCTCCGCGCTGCCTCCCTCGACCCTGTGAGGAGCCTGCGCCACGAATGACCGTCTAGGGTCGTGTGTCCAGGGTCGTGGGTCTACTCGCGAATAGCCGGGAACAGCGACCCACGACTCTCAACCCACGACCCATGGCAAAGAACTACCTCCTCGTCGCCCTCCGCGCGCTGCGTCGGCAGCCGGGGCACGCGGTGCTCAACATATCGGGGCTGGCTGTGGGCATCGCGGCTGCCGTGGTGCTCCTGCTCTTCGTCGACCACGAGCGCTCCTTTGACAGCCACCACGAGGACGCGGGGGATGTCTACCTGCTTGCCGAGCGGCACGTCACCCCGGAAGACACCTACGAATGGGCGGCCACGCGGACGCCGCTACTGCCAGTCGTCGTCGAAGAGATCCCAGAGGTGGTGGCCGGAAGCCGCTGGGGCTGGTCGCAGAAATGGTTCGCCCAGGATGAAACGCGCATCGAGGTCGCGATTCGCTTCGCCGAACCAGGCCTCGCCGAGACGCTCACGCTCCCGGTGCTCGCTGGTGACCTCCGCGCGGCGCTCTCCGAGCCGGGTCGGGTGGCGATCACCGCCTCGACCGCCGAAAAGCTCTTCGGCGACCGTGCGCCAGCGAGCCTGCTTGGAGAGGGGCTCGACATCGACTTCGGCGATGATACCTACACAGTCGCGGCTATCCTGGAAGACCCGCCTGAAGCCACCAACTTCGAGTTTGAAGCGCTGGGACCCTATGTGACCTACATCGAGGAGCGTGGGGGCGAGCGCTTCGGCGAAAACTGGGCCTCGGTCACGGCCAACGCGCTCCTACGCCTGGCACCCGCAACCGAGCCGTCCTCGCTCGCCGCGGGCCTAGGCGCCATCCAGGGGGCCTACTTCAATGATGCCGAAGGGAGCGATGTCACGGTGTACTTGAACCCCCTGACCACCATCCGGGCGGAGTGGGCCGGAAACGGAACACTGCTCGTGCTCCTTGCCGTGATTGCGGGCATCACATTGCTCGTGGCTGTCATCAACTTCACCAACCTCGCCACGGCGCAGGCGCTCCGGAGGGCGAAGGAGGTCGGCGTTCGCAAGGCCATCGGGGCGGGACGGGAGCAGCTCGCCGCACAGTTTATCGGTGAGGCGCTGCTAACCGTCGGCTTCGCGCTCGTGCTGGCTACCATCCTCGTGCTCTCGCTCTTGCCGACGTTCAATGCAGCCTTCGAGACGGCGATCGAGTTCGAGGTGGTGCGTCATGGGCCGGGGCTGCTCGTGCTGGGCGGGTTGCTGGCGCTCCTTGCCGGAGCGTATCCGGCGCTGGTGCTCTCAGGCCTCAAACCCATCGAGACGCTCAAAGGGCGAGGTCCGCGTCGGGTGACGGGGGCGGGCATGCAGCGCGGCCTCGTCGTTGTGCAGTTTGCCCTGGCTGTGGTGCTCATAGCGGGGACGACCACGGTCTGGCAGCAGGTACAGCATCTCCGCAGCCAAGACGCGCGCTTCGATGCTGCGAGCGTGCTACGCATGCCAGTGCTGACGGAGCCGCTACCCTAGGACGCCGCCGACGCCACGCTCACGGCGGCCCGCGACCGCTTGCTGGCCGACTCCCGCGTCGAAAGCGTGGCGTTCACGACGGTTGTGCCCAGCCAGTACTACACCAACTTCAACAGCTTTGGCCGGGAGGGCGCGTCGTTCGAAGAACTCATCCGCACCCGCCAAGCCACCATCGGGCTGGACTACGTCGAGGCGGTTGGACTGACGCTGCTATCCGGGCGCGGATTCCGTCCGAGCGATGCGATCATGCGAGAGGAGTTCGCCGACCGTGCCATCCCGGTGCTGATCAACGAGACGGCCGCACAGTCCTACGGCGATGTGCAGCCTGGCGACCGTATCCAGAACAGCAATGGGATGACGCACGAGGTCATCGGCATCGTGGCCGACTTCCAGTACCGCACTGCCGCCGAGGGCATCGAGCCGTTGCTCCACTATTTCGGCGACCCTGAGCCGTCTGGCTATAGCTCGATGGTCGTGCGCATGCAGCCCGGCGAAGCTGTGGCTGGGATGGCGCTCCTCCGAGGGGTCTGGGCCGACCTCTATCCATCGCTCGACTTCGAAGGGGTCTTCCTGGACGAGGCGTTCAACGACTTCTATCTGGTGCAGGAGCGCGTCGGGCTGATCGTGACGCTCTTCGCGGGGATCGCGCTGGCGCTAGCGTGTCTGGGTCTGCTTGCGCTCGCGGCGTTCGCAGCCCAACGCCGGACGAAGGAGGTGGGCGTGCGCAAGGTGCTCGGCGCGTCGGTGCCCGCGCTCGTGCGGCTGCTCGTGTGGGACTTTGCTCGGCTCGTCGCCGCAGGCGCGCTCGTCGCCGTGCCCATCGCCTACGTCGGCCTCGACCGCTGGCTCGACGACTTCGCCACCCGCATCGACCTCGGCCCGATGCTCTTTCTGCTAGCCGGAGGTACCGTCCTGATCGCCGCGCTCTTCACCATCGGGGGACTGGCCTACCGCGCCGCTACCGCCAACCCCGCACGGACGCTGCGCTACGAATGAGGTCGCGGTCGTGTGTCCCGATTCGTGGGTCATCCCGCCCGTGACGCCTGACCTACGACCCCAGACTCATGACCCCCTGACCCACAACCCACGACCCAACTATGGCCCAAGTCTGCATCCCCATCCCGCCCCTCCAAGAGGGCGAAACGCTCGATGTCGAAGTCATCGTCAATGGTGAGCGGCGTCTCATGCAATACCGCGTCGAGGCCGTCGACATCGACCCCAGCGTCAACCGCGCCGAGGCGCTACGGCTCTTCATCGACGCCTACGAACCCGGCTGGCGCCTCATCAACATCGGCATGCCCTCGGGGATGGCCGACCGCAAAACGCGCATCCCTGTGATGTTCAGGCAGCAGCAAGCACCTGCGGAGGACGTTGCGCCTGAGTCGCTTCCCGAGTCGTGAGTCGCGCGCTCAGCGTCGTGGGCCGTTCTTGCGACGCTGTTCTTGCGACCCACGACCTATGACCCACGACCCATGACCAAGAACTACTTCCTCGTCGCGTGGCGATCGCTACGGCGGCAGAAAGGCTATGCCTTCATCAACATCGTCGGGCTCGCACTCGGGCTGACGTGCTGTGTGCTCATCGCGGCGTACGTCTGGGACGAGCTGCGCTACGACCGCTTCCACGAGAATGCCGACCGCACCCAGCGCCTGCGTGTGGAACGGTTCGCAGGGGATGGCTCCGAGGAGCTAACGGTCGGCTCGTCCCCCCCGATGGCCCCTGCTGCCCTCGAGACGTTTCCCGAGATCGAGGCGGCAGTGCGAGTCGCCGACCGGACGTACTTCGTGGCGAGCGGCCAGACGCGGCTCAACGAAGACGACTTCCTCTGGGCCGACGCGCCCTTCTTTGAGATCTTCGACGGCTTCACGCTGCTGCACGGCGATCCGGCTACGGTGCTCACAGAGCCCTACAGCATCGTCCTTACCGAAACGAGTGCCCAGCGCTTCGTCGGTAAGGACGCTCAGCTTGACGCGCTCCTTGGCGAAACCCTGGAGGTAGACCAGTTCGAACTCTCCGTGCGTGGCATTGCGGCGGACCCTCCGGAGGCTGCGCACTTTACGTTTGACTTCGTTGGGTCCTTCGCGACGCTGGAGAGCGAGTACGGTGAGGACAACTACACGAACTGGTGGAATCTGAGCTACTACACCTATTTCCTCTTGTATCCCGGGGCGAACCCTGCGTCACTTGCCGCCTCAATCCGCGAACTCCCGCGTCTCTACATCCCCGAGCAAGAGGACCGCAGCGGCTACCGGCAGTTTCTCTACCTCCAGCCGCTCACGAGTATCCACCTCACCTCTCACTACCAGGACGAGATCGGCACGAACAGCTACACGGCGTATGTGTTGGCCTTCGGCGCGATTGCCCTGTTCATTCTACTGCTGGCGGTCATCAACTTTATGAACCTCGCCACGGCGCGCAGTGCACAGCGGGCTCGCGAGGTGGGGATGCGCAAGGCGCTCGGCGCGGAGCGTAGTCAGCTCGCCTGGCAGTTTCTGGGCGAGTCGGTGCTCTACGCGGGGGCGGCGTTGCTCGTGGCCCTAGCGCTTATCCAGATAGCGCTCCCGCTCTTCAACGGGCTCGCCGGCAAGTCGCTCGTGGTGTCCTACCTTTCACCGCTGTTGCCCCTGCTCGTCGCTTTTGCGCTCGGGGTGGGGCTGCTTGCGGGCAGCTATCCCGCGTTCGTGCTGAGCGCGTTTCGTCCAGCAGCGGTGCTCAAAGGCCAGCGCACGCCGAAGGGGCAGGGCGAGGGACTGCGAAAGGGCCTCGTGGTTTTCCAGTTCGCGGTATCGATCGCCCTCGTCGTCGGTGCATTGGTGGTCGGCCAGCAGTTGCGCTTTATGCAGACGCAGAACCTCGGCTTTGACAAGGACCGACTCATTGCCGTGGATTTCGACGACGACGATGTCGTCGGCTCGCTTGATGTGTTCCGTGCTGCGCTCGAAGAGACGCCTGAGATCCGCTCCGTGACGTTCTCGAGCGCGGTGCCCGGCTACGAGATGCCCACCAACGTGATCGCGCGCGAGCCGGGCATGACCGAAGCCGGCCAGACGTTTATCGTGCTGCCCGTCGAGTACGACTTCGTGGATACCTACGGCCTCGACGTGATTGCAGGCCGCGCCTTCGACCGAGCACGGGCCGACTCGGCCTCGTTTATCCTCAACGAAACGGCGCTGCGCCGCCTTGGCTGGACCGACCCGCAGGAGGCCCTCGGCGTCGAACTCACCCGGCAGTTTGGCGACACGCGGACGGTGGTGGGCGTGGTAAACGACTTCCACCTGAGTGGTCTTCAGGACGCCATCCCACCGGTGGTGCTCTACTACCGCCCGGCGTGGTGCGACATGGCGACGATCCGGGTGCAGACCGACGAGATCCCCGCCGCCCTAGCCGGCCTCGAAACGGCCTGGGGTCGCCTCGCCCCGGACCGCCCGCTCGACTACGTCTTCCTCGACGACGACTTCGACCAGCAGTACCGCGCTGAGCGGCGTATCGCGGCGGTGGTGCAGCTGTTCACCGGGCTCGCGCTCGCCATTGCGTGCCTTGGCTTGCTCGGCCTCGTCTCGTTCACGACGCAACAGCGTACGCAGGAAATCGGCGTGCGCAAGGTGCTCGGGGCGTCCGTGTCGAGCGTCGTCCTCCTATTGACGAAGGACTTTACGAGGCTCATCGCCGTGGCGGTCTTCGTGGCCGCGCCTCTGGCCTGGTTCGCGATGGACCGGTGGCTCGATAGCTTCGCGTATCGCATCGACATCCACCTGGCGGTGTTCCTCGTCGCCGGGGGCCTTGCGCTGTCTGTGGCCTGGGCTTCGGTGAGCATCCTCACGGTGCGTGCCGCCCGGGCAAACCCGGTCGAAAGCCTTCGAGCAGAGAGCTAGCCGCTGCAGATGCGGCTAACGCGCACCCACTGCTGTGACACCGAGCATGCCGGACGTGTTGTGAAGTACGAGCATGCTAGTGCATGAACAACCGGTCTTTTGCGATATCGCTGCTCGGGCATGGAAGCCGCAAACGCAGTTCCCCTCCTGGATAGGAGGGGACAGGGGTGGTTGACCAACCTGGCAACCCCGTCACGTCCAGAGGTGATCGCGCAGT